>CAJOEO010000011.1 GCA_905233535.1 uncultured Treponema sp. | reverse complement strand
ACAGCATCCAGTTCTGCACGCTATTCTCTTCCAGCACATGACTATTCCCAATGTAATACTTGTAGCCATTATTCCTGTCGCAGTCAATATATAGGCCAAAGATTTCCTCAATGGCAATACGATGGCGATGGAAGGTTGTGCGAGACAAGGGTATTCCCTCGCTCATTTCCGTCTGCAGCCACTTCTCGTTAATCTCAGAGAGCGTAATGGCCTTCGCATGATAGATGGTATTCACCAGCCAGATGTATTCCTTGAACTTAGTATATGTTGTCATACTTCGAGCTTTTTCTATTGGGCAAATATACGACATTATTCTGATAGTTATAACGATTTGCTTCGAATTTACACATTCTTTAATAGAAAAAGCTGATGTTAGGGCAATGAACTGCCAATAAAGAAAAGTTTACGTTGCCCTTTCATGGGCGGCAATAATCAACGCTCTAAAAGTCGCGCAAAAAAAAGCGGAAGACTGCACGCTTGTAGTTTCTGGTGCAGGCGCGGCAGGCTCTTCAATTATCCGAATGCTACACAAACTCGGAATCGGAAAGATTTATGCGTTCAACATCAACGGAATCATTATTAAGGAAGATTTTGAAAAATATGATTTTTTGACGCAGGAACTCGCACAAATCACGAATCCAGACAATCGAAGAATTACGCTCAAAGAAGCGATGGCGGGCGCAGACATTTTTGTGGGCGTTTCCGCTCCGAATCTTGTGAGCGAAGAAATGGTCAAATCGATGAATCCAAAATCGATTGTTTTTGCAATGGCGAATCCCGAACCCGAAATCACTTACGAAAAAGCAAAGGCGGCGGGCGCGTTCATAATCGGAACGGGGCGAAGCGATTACCCGAACCAAATCAACAATCTTTTGGCGTTTCCTGGACTTTTTCGCGGCGCACTAGACGCGCGCGCGTCAAAAATCACCGAAGAAATGAAAATTGCCGCAAGCCGCGGACTTGCTTCGCTGATTTCCGACGCGGAACTTTCTCCAGATTTGATAATTCCCTCGGCATTTGACGAGCGCGTTGCAAAAACCGTGGCAAAAGCCGTTTTTGACGAAGCAAAACGCGCGGGGCTTTCCCGCATTTAATAGAGATGGTTAGGAAACTTCAGTTTCCGAACCATCAACTTTGAAGAAATCAGTTTTCGCAAGGCTTTTAGCCTGAGAAAACTGAAAGACCTGATGAGGAAAATAAAAGCGCAGGAGAAAAAAGAAATGAAAATCCAGTTTTCTCTCTTTTTTGCTCTTCTCTTTTCTTTTTCGATTTTTCCGATTTTCTCGATAGAATTTTATTCGATTTCGCCGTTTTACGACGTAAAGTGGACGTTTGAAACGACGCGCGGTTGGCAAAGTTTTGGCGTAATTTCAAAAGAGGGTGGCGGAAGTTCGCAAACGCAAAAAGTCATGGAAGTTGAAGGTTTGCTTTTTCATTCGTTTTTCCGCGAGCGACTTTTTGCAAAAGCGCAGTTGAATCTTGCGTTTTCAAAATCGCCGATGTTTTTGTGGACAGACCGCCCCGATTTTAGCCACGAAAGCGCGTCTTTAAACCAAAATCTTGAATGTGAAGAATTTGATTTTCAATTTTATTTTCCGCATTTGGGATTTGGTTTTATTCATTTTTTGCCGTTCGTCGGATATTCATTTGTAAACTACACAGGCGACAATGATTCAGACGATACATTTTCTTATAGTAACGTTTCTGGTGGAATCCAATATTTTGAAAAGATAAATCGATATTATTCACATACATTTTATGTATCGTATTCACCGATGTTTTTGATTGAAGGATTTTCGCTAGACGACATTCTTCATTATATGAATTATGGTGCAGAATTTTTGACGACGTTTAGATATTTTTCGCTGACGCTTTTTGTGAATTTTCGCCGCGCATTTTTTGATTTGCGCAAATTCGGCTTTTTTGACGAAACAAAATATCGATTCAACACGTCGGAAGTCGGTTTTTCGTTCCACATCACGCTGTAAGATTTGCGTGTTTCGCAAAAAAACGCGGCTTTGAATTTTCTCAAAACCGCGTCTTCAAAATCAAACTTCGTTTTCTAAATCAACTTTGCAAAGTCGTGTTTTTGACGATTACATCGTGTGCGCCGCCTTCGGTGATTGAAACCGACGACACAAGCGTGATTTTCGCTTTTTCCTGCAATTCGGCAATCGAAAGTGCGCCGCAGTTGCACATCGTATGCGCAACCTTTTTGAGCGTCATTCCAACGCCATCGTGCAAATGTCCCGCATACGGAACATAAGAATCAACGCCTTCCTCGAACGCCATTCCTTTTTTGCCGCCCAAATCGTACCTCTGCCAGTTTCGAGCGCGGTTCGAACCTTCGCCCCAATATTCTTTGACATACTGACCGTTCACGACGAGTTTGTTCGACGGAGATTCGTCGAATCGCGCAAAATATCGCCCGAGCATCACAAAATCCGCGCCCATCGCAAGAGCAAGCGTAATGTGGTAGTCGTGTACGATTCCGCCGTCGGAGCAAATCGGCACATAAATTCCAGTTTCCTTGAAATATTCGTCGCGAGCCTTTGCAACTTCAATCGTCGCCGTTGCCTGCCCGCGCCCAATTCCTTTCTGCTCGCGCGTAATGCAAATCGAGCCGCCGCCGATTCCGATTTTCACAAAATCCGCGCCCGCTTCCGCCAAAAATCTGAATCCGTCCGCGTCCACAACATTTCCCGCGCCGACTTTTATGTTCGCGCCGAATTTTTCGTGAATGTCCTGCAACGCTTTTTTTTGCCAGTACGAAAATCCTTCGCTCGAATCCAAAACAAAAACGTCCGCGCCCGCCTTGATTAGAGCAGGAACTCGCTCCATATAATCGCGCGTGTTGATTCCCGCGCCCACAACATAGCGATGTTTTTCGTCCAAAAGTTCGTTCGGATTCGATTCGTGCGTCGCGTAATCTTTTCGGAAAATGAGCGAAACGAGATTTCCGTTTTTGTCGATTACAGGAAGCTGATTCACTTTTTTGTCCCAGATGATTTCGTTCGCTTCGCTCAAAGTGATTCCTTCCTGCCCGACTGCAAGAGAAGAAAGCGGAGTCATATAATCGCTCACGCGCGCGCCTGGCTTACAGTGGCTGATTCTAAAATCTTTGGAAGTGATGATTCCGACGAGTTTTCCGTGCGCGCTTCCGTCTTCGGTTACGGCGCAAGTTGAATGTCCCGTTTTTTCAGAAAGAGCGATAACTTCTTCAAGCGTTTGGTCAGGTCTGACATTTGAATCCGAGGTAACATAGCCCGCTTTGTGAGTTTTGACGCGGCTAACCATTGCGGCTTGGTCTTCAATCGACTGGCTTCCGTAAATAAACGAAATGCCGCCTTCCTGCGCAAGCGAAATTGCAAGTTTGTCGTCGGAAACCGCCTGCATAACAGCAGAAACGAGCGGAATATTCATGGAGAGCGACGGCGATTCTCCAGCCTTTTTGTTAAAACGAACGAGTGGCGTTTTGAGCGAAACATTGCTAGGAATGCAGTTTTCGCTTGAATAGCCAGGAACTAAAAGATACTCGCCGAAAGTGTGCGACGGCTCGGAATAATAAAATGCCATTTTGTTCTCCTAAAAAATCATTAAATTTGAACGATTGTAGCAAAAATCAGCCAAGTCGAACAGAGAGAAAAGCATTTTCGGAATCTTGAAAAATCAAAATCCGCAAAAAAAAACGGCGGTTTCGACTTTCGCTCAACCACCGTGTTCTAGTTCGTTGAGGTTCTCGAAACCAACGCGACTTATTTTGCCGTAAAATCTAAACGTTTGTTTACTTTTCTGCGATAACTTCGATTTCTACGAGGGCGTTTTTTGGCAAAGCGGCAACTTCAAAACACGAACGCGCGGGATTTGTCGTAAAAAATTGTGCGTAAACATCGTTAAATTGCGCAAAATCTGCGATATTTGCTAAAAAACACGTCGTTTTTACAACGTTTTCCAACGAACTGCCAGCAGCAATTAAAACTTCGCGAAGGTTCTCGCACGCTTGTTTTGTCTGTTCTTTTATTCCGCCCGCCACGATTTCGCCCGTTTTTGGGTCAAGAGGAATCTGTCCCGACGTAAAAATCAAATTTCCGCTGACGATTGCTTGCGAATACGGTCCGATTGCCTTTGGCGCGTTTTGCGTTTGCACTTTTTCCATAATTTTCTCCGTTTGAAAAATTTTATGGTATAATAATGACATGAATTTATTTCCCGCTCAACCTTTCGACATTGACGCAATTATGAAAATCGAACGACAGGCGTTTGTTCCGTCCGTTCAAGAAAAAAAAGGCGTTTTTGAAAAACGAATAAAAATCTTTCCGCAGGGATTTTTGATTCTTTCAGATTCCAGCGAAGAAGTCGTCAAAAAAAACGGAAACGCTCTCGTTTGTGGCTACCTTTGTAGCGAAATTTGGAACGAATTTCCCGACGTTTCGTTGGACGAAAAGGCGTTTTCGCGGGCGTTCGCGCTTGGACACAACATAAAACACACGCACACGCAAACGGGTTCGTGTCTTTACGTTTCGTCGTTTGCGATTTTGCGCGATTACCAAAACAAAGGCTTAGGCGCAAAATTCTTTCGTGCCGCGCTCGCGTCTTTAACAGGCGCATTTCCGTCCATCAAAACGATTGCGCTTTTGGTTTCAAGCGAATGGACGAACGCGCAAAAAATCTACGATTCGCTCGGATTTGAAAAAGTGCGTACTTTGCAAGGATTTTTCCCCACAATCGAAAAAAAAATCCGCGCCGACGCGCTCGTTCTTCGCGCCAATTCCGACATTTTTCAAAAAATCGAATTCAAAAACGAAAGCCAAAACGAATTCGCGGGAATCCGAATCTAAATTCAGATTTCCAAAAAAGGAGATTTTATGACAAACGCGCAATTTTCTGCAATTTCTTCGTTTCGCGAGGAATTTCGCGAATATTGCAAAAAGTTGACCGCGGATTTTGGAGAAATTTTGCGTCCGCTCCAAAAATCTGCCGCCAAAAACGATACGCCTGAATACCCAATCGAAAATCCTGTCGTTTACAATTCCGCGCTCGACACGCTCGACGAAAATTCGCAAATCCGCTTAATTTTGATTGGCGACAATCCAGGAAAAAATGAGCAACTTTCAAAAAATCAAAAATATCTCGTTGGACAAAGTGGAAAAATCGCGTCAAATTTTTTTGCGAAAAATTATCAATTTTGCATAGATTTTCAAAAGAACGTGATTATTTTGAACAAAACGCCAATTCATACGGCAAAAACGCAACATCTGCGAAAACTTGCGTTGGATTCAAGAATTGCGCAAATAATAGAAGAAAGTCAACTTTGGTTTGCGCAAAAAACGGCGCAGTTGCACTCGGCATTTGACGAGGCAGAATTATGGCTTGTGGGCTACGGCGAATTAAAAAAACGCGGGATTTTTGCGCCGTACCGCGACGCGCTAAAATCGGCGGAGCGCGCGGAAGATTGGGCGCGGGTGCGCGTTTTTCAACATTTTTCGATGAATTGTTTTTTGAACGACCTTCGCAGATTTATGAAAGAAAACGAAAATCTTTCGATTTTGGAAGCGGCAAAGGAATTGGGCATTTTTCACCGCGACGAGATTTTTGGAAAATTCGGCACGTAAACAAAAAATCCCGCGTTTAAGCGGGATTCGTGGAGAATAGGGGACTTGAACCCCTGACCCTCGGCTTGCAAAGCCGATGCTCTAGCCAACTGAGCTAATTCCCCGTTGGAATGAAATCTATATTATACAAATCTAAAATTTTAGTCAATGGGTTTTTAATTTTTTTCTCAAAAAAATCGTTTTTATTTTAACGCAAAAAATCGCGATTTCTAAGGTTATCTACAAATTGCATGATTTTCGTTTATAATGTTCAAATCTTAATTTTTGGGAGAAAATCTATGAAACGATTTGTTTTTGCGACTCTTGCAGCAGTTTCCATATTGGCGGCGGGTTGCCACAGAGCGCAAACTTCGAGTTCGACGGCGAATTCGTCAAAAGATGCGGCGAAGGGTGGGGCTTCCGCACTGGACGCGGCAACGGTTGCAAACGAAAAAGTCGAAAAGGTTGCCGCGATAACAGACATCGGCGAAACGAAAGGAACACGCATTTTTGTTGTCGGAGATTCGACTCTTTCGGCGTTTAACGACCCGTATTTTTATCCGCGCTACGGTTACGGAACAAAATTGCAGGATTATCTCGATTCTGAAAAAGCGACGGTCGTGAATCTTGCGATGAGTGGACGTTCTTCAAAAAGTTTTTTGACTGAGGCAAATTATCAAACGTTGAAAAATAATATTAAAGACGGAGATTATTTGATAATCGGTTTTGGTCACAACGACGAGAAGCCAGAAGAAGCGCGTTACACAAATCCAAACGGCACAAAGGAAGAGGCTGGTTCGTTCAAAAATTCGCTGTACGAAAATTACGTCAAATTGGCGAAAGACAAAAACGCAACGCCCGTTCTTTGTACGCCGATTGTGCGCCGTGCGCCTGGAAAAGCGTACGAGGGTTCTGTGGTTCACATTACGTCGGACGTGGCGGGATTTCCTGGCGGCGATTATCCAAAAGCGATTCGCGAACTTGGAGAGGAAACGGGAACGAGCGTCGTTGATTTGACTCAAATCACAAAAAATCGATACGAAACACTCGCAAACGATGACGAAACCGCAAAATTTCATGCTCAATTAACATATAAAGCAGCATCAACTGATAATACTCATTTGAACACTTACGGTGCATCGTTGATTGCTTATGACGTTGTAACAACGTTAAGTAGCATCGACAAAAATTTCGCGGCGTTTGTAAAAAGCGAAATTTCTGCCCCAACTGAAGCGATTTTGGTTCAAAATCCAGATTACGTCGTTCCAAAATATTCAGAATTCAATCCTGAAGACGCTTCACCGCGCTACACGCTTACCGCCCCCTGGTACGGAACGGTTTTTGGCGATTGCGGTGGCGAAGAAAAATTGAAAGACCCTGCGAATTACGAAATCATTGAAGATGGCGCAAAAATCACGATGCATTCTGGCACGGTTGACGGCGAAAAATCCGTTGGAAAAATTGCGGGTTCGTCGGACGGAATTCAATTTTACTTCCAAAAATTGCCGATTTCGCAGGATTTCACGTTGAAAGCAAAAGCGAAAGTTCTTCACGTTGCAAAAAATAATCAGGCTTCGTTTGGTTTGATGGTGCGCGACGACGTTTACATCGACAAATTCGACAATTCAATCAATTCTGATTACGTTGCGGCAGGTCCACTCAAGTTGGCGAACGGCGAAGATTATTCGTCGAGTTGGATTCGCAAAGACGGAACTTTGAACGAAACGCACAACGCGGGACAGAAAGTTCCAGAAAAAGACGACGAAATCGAAATTTCCATTACAAAAAAAGGAAATGTTTATACAACGCAATTTGGTACTGATATAAAAGAATATACGATTGACCTAAACAGCGTTGATTCTAATGTAATTTACGCGGGACTTTACACAGCACGCAGTGCATACGTTGAGTTCACGGATATTTCGTTGAAGTAATCCAAGACGATTTTAAGGAAACGCCACAAGTCCATTTGGATTTTGTGGCGTTTTTTTGTGTTTTCGACAATGTTCAACCACCGCGCGTTTTTTCGTATTGAAATTGGCGCAAAGACAATAAAAAATTATCGTGTTCTACAGACTTATTGCGAAAAATCCGATATAAATTTCGTTATATTTTTTTTGGGAGGATTTTCTATGAAAAATCTAAAAAGGCTTTTTGCTCCCGCGTTTGCGCTTTGCGCGCTAATGGTGGGTGGGGTGTTTGTGTCTTGTTCTGACAACACAGAAGAAGATGATGAACTCGTCGTTACAATTTCAAATACGTCAGATTTAATCGTTTCAATCATCGCGCCAGCTGACTATGACGGAAAAGATGTTAGCATAGTCTACACAGATGATGGCTCAACTCCAAACGTTGAAGCAACGGTCGATGCAAGTGAAACAACAGGCTACAAGACAACTATAACGGGAACGAACTACGAAGGACCATTTCAGAGTACTGCAGGAAAAACAATAAAAGCGTGTGGTTATTATTACAATGAAACCTCAAAAAAAATCGCTCTTGGACCTGTTCAAACTTACACTGTTAAAGAAGTTCAAACTACAGAAACAACAGCAACGGATAATGTAAACGATGCTACAGGTGCGTCTTCAGGAGACTTCACGTTTAAACTTGCGTCTTCGGGAAATACGAATTCAATTCACTATTTTGATACTGCTTCTTCAAATGTTTTCAAATTGAATGACAACTATCCTAAAGTTTACTATCAGATTCAATTTTCTTGGAGAGGAACGAACAAAGGAAACTGGTATCTTTACATGAGACAAGTCGGCGGAAACGTAATACAAGCAGCTGGATCTTCGACTACATATCTTGCTAAAGGTTCTTACACTGGACACGTTTTCGACAAATCAAGCACAGACTGCGAGGCTGGAGAAGTAACTTTGATAGATTCAAACGGAGAAACAAAAGGAAAGATTACAATTGATTCTGATAAGAAATTCTCGCTAAAAATTGAAAATTCAGACGCAGCAACTGGAACTGTTGGAACATTTACAGTTTCTTCTGACGCGAAATAAAATCGTCTAACAAAACAAAAAACGTCCGCAAACATTAAGCGGGCGTTTTTTTTGTGGCTTTGCAATAGAAAAGGCAGT
This sequence comes from uncultured Treponema sp., assembly GCA_905233535.1. GTDB lineage: Bacteria > Spirochaetota > Spirochaetia > Treponematales > Treponemataceae > Treponema_D. Next base: position 6,262 of record CAJOEO010000011.1, on the reverse strand, counting down.
CAATCCGTGGTAAAATTCGGTTGTTGCTCGCAAAACGAGCGCAATTTTTTTTCAGGAGCATTTTATGAAAGTCGTTGTCATCGGGGCGCAATGGGGTGACGAGGGAAAAGGTAAAATCGTCGATTACCTTGCAGAAACGGCAGAATTTGTGGTGCGTTACGCTGGCGGTCCAAACGCAGGTCATACGATTGTTGTTGACGGAAAGCAGTACGCGCTTCATCAAGTTCCAAGCGGAATTTTGTACAAAGACAAGAAAGTTTTTTTGGGCGCGGGAATGGTAATTGACCCCGAAGCGTTGTTCAACGAACTTCAAATGCTCAAAGATAACGGAATCGATTGGGAAGGGCGCGTTTTTATTTCCGACAGAGCGCACATAATTTTGCCGAAATATCGCGAGATGGACAAAAAGAGAGACAGCGAGCGAAAGCGTCCAATCGGAACGACGGGGAGAGGAATCGGAATCGCTTATGCGGAAAAAGCGCATCGCGACGGAATTCGTTTGGCGGATTTGGATTGGAAAAAGAAAATCGAAGAATTTGACGGCGAAGACAAGGCGTTCATCGAAAAATATCGCGACCGCTTGATTTCTATGCGAGTCGATTTGACGGCGAAAATGTACGAGTTCAAAGATTCGAACATTCTTTTTGAAGGCGCGCAGGGCGCGATGCTCGACATCGATTCGGGAACATATCCGTATGTTTCTTCGGGCGCGAGTTGTGCGGCGGGCGCGGCTGCGGGTTCGGGAATAGGTCCACACGATTTGGATAAAATCCTCGGCGTTTTTAAGGCGTATGAAACTCGCGTTGGAAACGGTCCAATGCCTACGGAATTCCGCGATGACGACGAAAAAGAAAGCGAACTTTGCCGAACGGTGCGCGAAACGGGGCGCGAATACGGCGTTACGACGGGACGAGCGCGTCGCTGTGGCTATTTGGATTTGGTCGCGCTTCGTTATGCGTGCCGCGTAAATTCGCTCGATTCTCTTGTTTTGACGCACCTCGACATTTACGACCCGATGGAGCAGATTGAAGCGTGCGTTGCCTACGAAATTGACGGCAAAATCGTTACGGATTTTCCTGCTGGCGTGGAGGCGATGGAAAACGCAAAGCCCGTTCTTCAAAAATTCAAAGGCTGGAAAACGTCGCTCAAAAAAATCCGCGAATACGATTCTCTTCCAAAAGAAGCGCGCGATTATGTTGAATTCATCGAAGATTATTGCAAAACGCCTGTTTCGATTATAAGCGTGGGCTACGAACGCGACGAAACGTTTGTGCGAAAAAATCCTTGGTCGTAATCTTTTTTACGATTTGGAATAAAAAAATTCGATTCAAAATAAAAAAAACGCGGTGGTTTTTGATTTTCTTAAACCACCGCGTTTTTTTGCATTTTCGCGTTTATTTTGCAGAAACGACCATCACATCAAACGCAATGTACGCGCCGCCTGGGATTCCAGCCTGCGGAATTCCGCGAGAACCGTAAGCGAGTTCCGGCGGAATCACGATTTTTCGCGTTTCGCCAACTTTCATATCCTGCACTTGAATGTCAAATCCAGGAATCATCTCGCCGCCGTTCGTTTTAAAATCAAGCGGTTCGTGTCCGCCGCGCACCATTTTTGCAGAACCGTCAAAAATCGAACCGTCCGCAAGATAGCCTTTGTATTCCACGCGCACAGCTTTGCCTTTGCCGATTTTGCTTCCGCTTCCTTCCTTTAGAATCTTAAAATACGTGCCGTTCGCGCTTTTTTGGCAGCCTTCAATAAACGCAGCGAGTTTTTTCGCCTTCGCTTCTTCGTTTGCCTTTTTTGCTTCCGCGGAAAGCCGATTAAAATCCGCCTGCGTCGCGCTGAATTTCTGCGCGTCCGAGCCGTTTCGCACGATTTTAAGCGAAACGATTTTGTCGCCCTGAGCAATCGCGTTCACGACTTTCTGGCTGTCTTCGTTTACGATTTTGCCGAAAATCGTGTGCTTTCCGTTGAGCCAAGTCGTCGGAACATGAGTGATGAAAAACTGGCTTCCGTTTGTTTCAGGTCCTGCATTTGCCATTGCCAAAAGTCCAGGCTTGTCAAATGTCAAATCGTCGCGGAATTCGTCCGTAAATCTATAGCCAGGTCCGCCGCGTCCAGAGCCTTCTGGGTCGCCGCCTTGAATCATAAAATCGGCAATCACACGATGAAATGTCAAACCGTCGTAAAACGGCTTTCCTTGTGTCGCGTCGAGCGTGCCTTCCGCCAAGCCCACAAAATTCGTTACGGTAAGCGGCGTTTCTTTGTAAAAAAGTTCAAGATTTATCGTTCCCTTTGATGTTTCCATCACGGCAAAAACGCCTTCTTTTCCGTTAAAAACACTCGAGTCCACTTTTGATTCTCCTTTTTTTGAATTTGCCGTAGCATTTTTTTGCGCGGTAAGATTTTTTGCAGATTTCGGCGAAGATTTTTCGCAGCCCGCAAAAGAAACCAAAAAACTTCCCAAAATCAATACAAAAACAATTTTTTTCATACTTCCTCCGATTTTTGAGCAAACGATTTTTTGAACCAATTGAACATCGCTTCAACTCTGGCGTTAAACGAGCGCGTCATTCGATTTTCCAAAAACGGCAAACTCGGATACTGCGCCCGAACGACCATGTAAACAAGAAATTCCTCGCCAATGTCTGTAACGCTAAGATTTATGTGAAGATTTCCCGTTTTGACAGCGGTAATCGGTCCAACTTTAAACGCCGCGGCATTTTCAAAACACGCACAAACTTCGTCCTCGGTTTCTTTGTAGGAAACGCGATAAATGCAATCGCCAAACGAATTATCTTCCAAAAGACAAAAGAGATTTTTTCCGTCCGCGCTTCCTTCCGTATCGTCTGGAAGAGTCGTTTTGTCTTTCGGCGATTTGATAACGGAAGCCTTGTGATAAAGCGTTTCCCATTTTTCGTCGCCGTTTGAATAGTATTCAAGTCCTTTCATCTTGGAAATTGAACGAACGATTTTTGAAACCGCTTGAATCGTCGTTTCTCCAGAAAGTTCCGACTTTTTTACAAGAAAAAGATTTTCCGTGGAAAATTTTGGATTCGATTTTGTCCAAGTTGTCGCCGCGATTTTTGAAAGAGGTCTGTCGGGCGTAAGCGCGAAAAGAAATTTCTCGCCGCTTTTATATGTAAACTCGACTCTTCCGCCAGATGCCCGAAGGTCTGCAAGCATTTCGTCAGAAACGGCGGGAGTCGAAAACGTGAGCGCACAAGCGGCAAAAAACACAGCAACTGAAATGATTTTTTGAAATTTCATAAAGCCTCCACGCCCGCGCAAAAAAATTAAAAGTTGAAAGCCTAAAAATCTTTCAACATCACGCGAACCTGTTTATACAAACCCTCGCCTTCGCTTTTGGTTTCAATGTCGGGAATGTCATTCAACGTGGTGTGAATTATGCGCCGCTCAAACGGATTCATCGGCTCAAGCAAAATAGACGTGCGACGGGCGCGAACTTTGTCCGCAACGTTGTACGCAAGTTGAACCAAAGCCTCCTCACGACGAATTCTGTAATTTTCGATGTCCAAAATTACGCGCACCTCTTCGTGTCCCAAATGTCCAACATAAACATTTGCGAGCAACTGAATCGCGTCTAAGTTCTTGCCTTTTCGTCCAATCAAAATCGACGACGACGGCGAAGAAAGTCTAAGTTCGATTTTTCTTTCGTCGCGGAAAGAAATTTCTACGCTGATTTCGTAGCCCATTTTTTCGATTACGGTTTTCACAAAATCAAGCAATTTCTGCTCAAATTCTTCTTGTGGCATAAGCGCGCCTTCGCTTCGTGCGTGTTTTTTCTGCGACTCCTCTTGTTTTTCAACTTCTGGAACTGGTTCTGGTTCGTCTGCAACGTGGATTCTGATTTTAACGTAACCGCTTTTAAACAAAGACTTTTTTTGCGCTTCAACGATTTCAACGTCGAACATATCGCTTTCCATTCCAAGTTCTGCGGCGGCTTTTTCAATCGCCTCTCGCTCACTTTTTCCTTCAAACTCGTATGTCATAAAAAACCTCTTGTTTGTGAATTTCTAAAATTAAAACAAAAAATTTTGAACCTGCTCGATTTATTCAAGCAGGTTTCTTTTTAGCGTCGCTTTTTCTGTTTTTTTGCAGCAACGATTTTTGCTTTTGTGGATTTCGCTTCAATCGGGCGATTTTTCATCATTTGGTTTACAAAAAGTTGTTGCCCCAACTGGAAAATGTTGCTCACCGTCCAATACAAAAGCAACCCCGACGGCGCGTTGTAAAACAGGAAGAAGAACAAAATCGGCATGGCGTACATCATCATTTTCATTTGAGCCGCACTTTGTCCAGCCGCCGTTCCACCGTTCGCCGTGATTTTTCCGTAAAGCAACTGCGAAGCCAAATAAATTATCGGAAGCAGATGAAGTTCGTTTCCAAGCCAGGGAATCGAAAACGGCAATGTCGCCACGGAATCCGTCGAAGAAAGGTCAGAAATCCAACCGTCAATAAAAGACGCACCTCGGAATTCAAAATAATTGTTGAAAAGATGATACATCGACCACAAAATCACAAATTGAATTATGAGCGGTAAACAGCCCGCCATCGGATTGTATCCTATTTCTTTGTAAAGTTTTGCGGTTTCTTCTTGCATTTTTCGCGGGTCTGCGCGGTATTTTTCTTGAATTTCTTTTATGCGCGGCTGATACGCCTGCATTTTTTGCGTTCCTTCCAAACTCTTTTTTGTAAGCGGGAAAAGCGCGAATTTTAGAAGAATCGTCATCAAGATAATCGAAACGCCCCAGTTTGGAATCACGCGATAAATCAACTGCATTATGAATTTTAAGACGATTTCAATCCAATTCAAAAATCCCGACGTTGGCAAACTTTCGTCGTAGTGCATTTCGGACGATGCGGAAATTCCCCAAGCATTGTCTTCCGCGCGAATGTATTTTTTCATTTCGGATTCGCTACGCGGTCCAACGTATACAAAATACGAGTCGCGAGTTTCGCCTGCCGACACCGCTTTTCGTGAAAAAATCGCTTGGTTGTCGGTTGACGCTTTTCCAGGAACAACGAGTTTTACTGCGGACGAAAGTGGCACGGTTTGCGCAGGCGAAACCAATATCTCAAAATATTTTCCGACCGACGCGAGCCATTTCCATTCGCGTTCTTTCATGTTTTTTGGCGTGAATTTTTTGTCGCCGTCAAACGCAATAAATTCGCGAATGTCGTAGCGGTCTTTTGGATTGAACTTTGGTCCAATTTGCGGAGCGGTGCGAAGTGAATACGCCACACCGTTCGTGTCGAGTCCGCGAAAATTTTCGCCACCATCAATCGCAACGTCAAGTTTGAAAAAATAATCGTCTTCGCGGAACGTGTACGTTTTTACAAACGTGAATTTTCCTTCGCTACCGTCGGGATTTTTCTTCGTAAACTCTCTAAAAAATCCGACGATTTGTTCGCCTTGCACCGAAGATTCGATTTTTCTTGCAGAAAAAAAATCGTTCACAATCGGCGAATCCACGTCGCCAAACGAAACGGCAAACGCACGATTTGAGGCGTTCACGTTGTTTATCATTTCAACGCCACGATTCGTGTCGCGGTCAAGGTGGTCTTTCAATTCGTAACTGATAATGTCGCCACCACGATTCGTAAGAACCACACGAATTTTATTCGTTTCGATTGTAAAAGTTTCTTCCGCAATTTTATTTTCGTTTTCAGAAACAGAAATTCCAGAAAGATTCTGAATTGTCAGATTAGATTCCGCTTGACTTTGTTCAACGTCAGTAGTTTTTGAAGAATCTTGGGAAATTGCCGACGTTTTTTTTTGCGGAAATAGGAACAGTTGAGCGGCAAAAGAACCAACAAAGACAAGCGTCGCCAAAAATATCGCCCATTTTGTGTTTTTTTCCATAAAATCTTTTAGTCCTTTTTTGACTTTCTCGCTTACGGAACAGGGTCGTATCCGCCAGAAAAATACGGATTGCACCGCAAAATTCTTCGCGCAGAAAGAAAAAATCCCTTGCGAACGCCGTACTTTTTGAACGCTTCAAGCGCGTAATTCGAACACGAAGGATAAAAGCGACAGCAAGCAGGGTGTAATGGGGAAATACAAATTTGATAGCCCCGAATAAAGGCACAACACGCAGAATTCGCTATCGAAGAAACCGAACAAAAAAGACTTTTACGGTTCATCGGTTTTTAGCAACGAAACTTTTTCACACAAAGCACGAATTTGATTACACCGTGCGCTGAATGAATCTTTGTTTGGAGTCGGATAAACAAAAA
>CAJOEO010000010.1 GCA_905233535.1 uncultured Treponema sp. | reverse complement strand
AGAGTATATCCAGTGCCGTTTGAATCGGTGAAATTCGTTCCGGAATTCATACTGACTTTGTTGCCGTTGATAAAATACTCGTTGGCGTTGATAAGGCCGCCATTATCCTTGATGGTGACGCCGTATTTTTTGAAAGTGTCCGCGGAAACTTTTAACGTGAACGTAAAAATCGAACCCGTAAAAATCACGCGAAAAATTGATCTTGTGCGCGTGCGGACTTTTGGCGTGGACGACAAACTTTTGATTTCCTCGCAAACCGACAACATTTCGCTGAACGTTTACGGCAATCAGTCAGAACTTGAAAATTGGCGCGTTCCAAACAATCTTGTTAGTGCCGATTGTTCAAAAATTCATTCGGCGGGACGATTTGACGTTCCGATTGTCGTTTCGCTTCCAAAGCAATTCGCTTTGACTGGCGAAGTGATAAAAACGGTTTCAGTTACTTTTAAGGAAAAACCTCAACCAAAAATTTCTCCCGAAGAACCAAAAAACGAGGAAAGTGAATGATTTTTGGAGTTGGCGTTGACATCGCGAAAGTTTCTCGTTTTGAAAAATGGGCAAAAAATCCTGCGTTAATCGAACGATTTTTTAACGAACGCGAACGCATTTCCGCGACGGCGCGTTTACAACGGGCGGCAGAACATTACGCTTCACGATTTGCCGCAAAAGAAGCGTTTTCAAAATCGTTGGGAACGGGATTTTCAAATCTCGTTTTGGCGGATTTTTGGGTGGAACACGGAAAAAACGGCGAAGCGATTTTAGTTCTTGGTGAAAAAACTCAAAAAATCGTTCGCGAAATATTAAAAAGCGATTATTGTATTCATCTTTCGATTTCGCACGAAAAAGAATTTGCTGTGGCGTTCGTCGTTTTAGAAAAAAAATAAATTTCCGAAACTGAAAGTAAGGAGAATCTAATGAAAAGCGTAAATGGCGGGGAGGCAAAAAAGCCCGCAAAAATGTCGTATTGGTCAAAAACAAAATGCCATTGTCCGATTTGCAGAATGGATTTTGAAAAAGAAGAAATGCTTTCGGGTAGTGGGCGCACAAACGCGGGAGACCTTACGGACGAACTTCATAGACTATACATTCCAACGGCAAAATACGGCGAAGTTTATCCGCTAATTTACGCCGTGGGCGCGTGTCCAAAATGTCATCTCGCGCTTTTTTGGCAAGATTTTGAAACGATAAAAGACGATAAACGTTCGATTACGGCACTTCGTTCCGACGAATTTTTGCGAAAAGAAAAAGTCGAAAACATTTTTCCACATTACAATCTTAGACGCGAACGCACTTTGCTTGACGGCGCGGCGATGTATTATTTGGCGATTCTTTGCTACGAAAAAATCGACTTGGCATTTTCTCCAACAATAAAACGCGCGATTCTTTCGGTTCGTCTTGCTTGGATTTGCAACCACATAAACGAAAAAGTCCCGTCTTACAATTACGATTTTGTGGCAAAAAATTTCTACAAAAAGGCACTTTTTTTCTACGAACAGACTTTGGCAAACGAATCTTCGGGAGTAGAAACTATTGGCGGATTAAATTCGTTTGGACCTGATACCGACTACAATTACGGATACAACGGCATAATCTATATGAACGGCATATTGGAATACAAGTACGGTCAAAGAGAAGATATGGCGTTGCGATTCAAAAAATTCGGTTCGTGCAAACGTGCCATTGCACGAATTTTTGGAATTGGAAAAAAGAGCAAAGAAAAACCTGGTCCACTTTTGAACGTGGCGCGTGAACTATACGAAAGATTGAACAAAGAACTCAAAGACGCAAATTCAATCGAAGCGGAAATCGAAGACGAAGACGAGGACGAGGAAAGTTAAGTTGAGAAACATTCTCCTTTCGATTTCTTACGACGGAACGGATTTTTGCGGTTGGCAAAGGCAAGACACGGCGGACGGCAAAAAGGTGCGCACGGTTCAAGGCGAAATCGAAAAAGCGTTGCAAAAAATCCACCATGCGCCCACCGCTCTTCACGGAAGCGGGCGCACGGATTCTGGCGTTCACGCTAGGGCGCAAGCGGCGAATTTTTTTTCGCCCGTCGATTCGATTCCGCCAGAACGTTACGTTTTCGCGCTGAACTCTTTTTTGCCGCACGACGTTCGCGTAAACGAATCAAAACTCGTTCCCGACGATTTTGATGCGCGTTTTTCTGCGACCAGTCGAACGTATCGTTATTTTTTTCATTGTGCGCAAAGCGTTTTTGCTACCGAAAGTCGATTTGTTTGGCACATTCGCCGATTTCCCGACATTGCGCGGCTAAATTCGATGGCACATCTTCTGCACGGCGAAATGGATTGCGCCGCCTTTGCGAGCGCGGGCGACCAAAGTCTTTCCACGTTTCGATTTATCGATTACGCGGAATTTTATCCTGACGGCGAAAAATTGATTTTTGAAATCCGCGCGAATGCGTTTTTGTGGAAAATGGTTCGCACGCTTGCGGGGACGCTTTTGCAGTTGGAAAAAGCAGGCGCGACGGCGGCAGATTTTGAGCGAATCATAAAAAGCGGCGACCGAAAAAAATCGGGCGTAACCGCGCCGTCGTCGGGGCTTTTTTTGTGGAGCGTGGAATTTGACGGAATCCGTCGCCACGTCTAAAGTAAATCCACAGGGTCAACATCACATTCTATTTGTATATTTCGTGGTTTTATGTAGCCAAATATGAATTTTCTTGCAAGATATTGCAAAATCGTAATATTTGTACCGCGTAAAAGAATTTGATTTCTGTAATATTGGCTTACTTTTGCAAGCGGGCATTCCGACGGACCTAAAATTTGCGTTTTTTGCGCGTCGTTTTTTGCTTTTTCATCGTTTTTGAGTTCGTCGAGCAATTTTTCAAGAAGAATCGCGCCTTCTTCCAAACGGCGGAAAATTCGTGATTTTTCGGATTTGCAATTCTTCTTCGTAAAATTCATTTATGCGAAATGTAACCGCCATAAAAACCGCGCCATCGTTTGGCTGGTACGTTTGAACTAGAACTTTTCCGTCGGGAAAATACCGCCCTGCGCGTCCCGCCACTTGCGTAATTTGCGAAAACGTCCGCTCTCCTGAACGAAAATCTGGAATGTGCAAACCAATGTCCGCTTGAACGATTCCAACGAGTTTTAAAAGCGGAAAATTCAAGCCCTTTGAAATCATTTGCGTGCCGAGCATAATGTCCCATTCGCCGCGTCTGAATTCTTCGATTTTTTGCGGAATCTTTTTTGGCGAAACGGTGTCTGTATCTAATCTTAAAATCCGCGCGTTTGGAAATTTTGAACGGACTTCCGTTTCTACGAATTCCGTGCCGAAACCAAAATATCCAACGTCAAGTGAACCGCATTGCGGGCATTTTGACGGCTGTTCCACAGACCAACCGCAATAATGACAGCGCAAACGTTTTTCTTGTTTGTGGAACGTGAGCGAAACGGAGCAGTTTTTGCATTTCATTTCGTAGCCGCAAGACGAACATCGAAAATAATGCGAAAATCCGCGTCGATTCAAAAAAAGAATCGTTTGTCGTTTTTGTGCCAGCGTCGAATCGATTTCTTTTCTAAGTTCCGCAGAAATCGCCCCCGAATCCGTTTTTTCCATCGTCAAATCAATAGCTTTTATGTGCGGCATCGCACCGCCCGCCAGGCGTTTTGAAAGCGTGTGCGCGGCAATTTTTCCTTCTTTCATAAGTTTCCAGGCTTCCACGCTGGGAGTCGCGCTTCCCATAACGAGCGGGATTTTTTTTAGAGCGCAACGGTGCATGGCGACTTGGCGCGCGTGGTATCGGGGCGTGCTTCCGCTTTTGTACGAACCATCGTGTTCTTCGTCTATGATAATTAAACCCAAATCTTTAACGGGCGCGAAAATCGCGCTTCGTGCGCCCACAACTATTTTTACTTCGCCCGATTTGATTTTTGTCCATTCTTCTGCGCGTTTTTTTGGAGAAAGCGCGGAATGAATCACGGCGACGTTGTTTCCAAAGCGTTCCATGACCGATTCGATTACTTGCGCCGTAAGTGAAATTTCTGGAACTAAATAAATAACACCTTTTTTGTTTTCAATGATTTTTTCCGCAATCGAAAGAAAAACCTCGGTTTTTCCCGTTCCCGTCGGTCCGTAAATGTAATGAAGAATCTGTTTTTTTGAATTCACCACGGCGGAAACTGCCGATTTTTGTTCGTCGCTCAAATCTTTTTTCTTAAACGAAACTTTATCATCGCCGATTCCGATTCCACGAAAATCCGAATCTTTAAATTCGCCAGGAATCATAATCGAAAGCGTTTCGCCGAGCGTGCAAACGTAATAAGACGAAAGCCATTTTGCAAGCGCGAGCATTTCCGCGTCAAAAACTGGTTCGCTGTCCAAAACCGCGCTGATTTTTTTTAGCATGCTTAAATCAAATCCTGGATTTTCTGGAAGTTCGTCTTTTTCTGCGACCACAAATCCTTTTGTGTTGCAACCTGCAAAGTTGATTTTTACTCTAAATCCGATAAGTGATTTATCCTTAAATTCGTCGAGATTTTCGTAAGTGAACATTTGATTTAGCGGACGTTTTAAGACAATTTCCAAATATTTTGCCATTTTTAATTTTCCTCGTAATTCGAGTCGATTTCGCGCAATTTTTCTCTAAAAATCTTCAAATCTTCCCAAGCGATTCGTTTGTTTTCGGGAAAACGCAAAAGTGCGCTGGGGTGGTACGTTGCAACGAGCGGAATTCCGTTCAACGAAAGGATTTGCCCGTGAAGTTTTACAACGCCCGCGTTAGTTTGAAGAAGCGTTTTTAGAGCGGTGCTTCCCGCGGCGAGAATCGCCTTTGGTTTTAAAACCGCGATTTGCGCTTCCAAAAAACTTCTGCAAGACGCGCTTTCGTCGGGGAACGGCGTGCGATTTTTTGGCGGGCGGCATTTTACGACGTTCGCGATAAAACAATTTTTTTTGCGCGAAAGCGAAATCGCGCTGAGCATTTTGTCCAAAAGTTTTCCCGCCGCGCCCACAAACGGCAAACCCGATTGGTCTTCGTCCGCGCCTGGTCCTTCGCCCACAACCAAAACAAGCGGATTTAAAACGCCTTCGCCTGGAACGGTTCTTGTTCGCGTTTGGCACAAACGACAGCGCGTGCAGATTGCAATTTTTTTTGCGATTGAATCGATTTTTTCTTTGACGTTTCGATTTTCGATTTCGATTTTTGAAGAATCTTTTTGCGGAAGATTTTGATTCGATTCAACATTTTGAATTTCGTCGTCATCGAGAAGATTCGGTTTTTCTTGCGGAAAATTTGGCGACGAAAATCCGTAAAACGAATCCGAGGCGGTTTTCAACAAATCGTAAAGAATGGATTTTTGCGCGTGCGTCATGCAAAAATTATAGAAGATTTTAAGCGTTTTGTTTCTTCTGTTTTCTACCGTTCACGCACAGAAAAAAATGCGATATACTCAATTTTTATGAAAATTGCGATGTTCACGGACGCTTATTTTCCGCGCATAAATGGCGTTTCTGTTTCTGTTCGTTCTTATGCGACGGAAGTTTCAAAATTGGGACACGAAGTTTGGGTTGTTTGTCCAGAATACACCGAAGAGCAACAAAAAAGCGCGCTTTTCGACGAAAAATCAAACGACGGCGAAAGTCCGTTTAAAGTCATGCGCATTCCGTCAACGAGAATTATTTTTTCGCGCGAAGACCGCATGGGCAGAATCGATATGTGGCATCGCATAAAACGCGAAATGGATTTGTTTCGTCCCGACGTGATTCACGTTAATTCTGAATGGACTGTTGGATATTTTGGCGAAATGTACGCTCATCACAGAAAAATTGCGTGCGTTTTTACGTTTCACACGATGTGGGAAGATTATTTGGAAAATTACGTTCCGATTCTTCCCGCGCACAGCCTTAGAAAAATCGGGCGAAGCGTTGTTCGTTTTTTTCTAAAACGCGCCGACGTGATTGTCGCGCCCACAAAACGAATCGAAAACGTTGCCCGAAATTACGGCGTTCAAAACACGGTTCACGTCATTCCAACGGGAATCCCCGACGGTGCGCCTTTTTCGTTTCAGCGTTCTATTCAAGTGTCGTCGCGTCTTTTCAAAAAATATCCGCATTTAAAAGGAAAACGAATTCTTTTGTTCGTCGGGCGAATCGTCAAAGAAAAAAATCTGCCGTTTTTGTTTGATGTTCTTGAAATCGTCATAAAAAAATTGCCAAAAACCGCGCTTTTATTTGTGGGCGGCGGTCCGTTTTTGGAAGAACTTTCGCAAATCGCATCTTCGCGCGGGCTTTCTCAATATGTGGCGTTTCCTGGCTACATGAAAAGCGAAGATTTGATTTATTTTTATAAATTGGCGAGCGTTTTTGTTTTTCCGTCAAAAACCGAAACGCAGGGACTCGTTACGCTTGAAGCGATGGTTGCGTCTTTGCCCGTTGTTGCAATCGGCGAACTTGGAACGGTGGACGTTATGCAAGGCGACCACGGCGGATTTATGGTAAAAGACGACGTAAACGAATTTTCCGAGAAAGTTTTGCAACTTTTGAACGACCAAAATCTTCGCAAAAGAAAATCAAAAGAAGCGGCGGAGTGGGGCGGAAAATGGCGAATTTCCGCGCTAACGCCTTTGCTTCTTTCTTGTTACGAAGAAGCGATAAAATCGAAAATTCCAGCCGAAGCGGCGGAAGCGGGCTACGACGAATTTGAAAACGAGTTTAACGCGGAATTGGGACTTGAATCTTCAAACGGAATTTGATTTTTCGAGTTTTTTGAAACGGTACGAATGGGAGGAATATGATAAAAAAAATTGTCGCGTTTTCCGTTGCGGTTTTGCTTGGCGCGACGGCGTTTTGTGAGGAAGAAAAGATTTTTTCGCGTGTGCCGCGTGGTGCGCAAGAACTCGTGCCTGCGGGGCATTGGATTTACGATTCTCTTCGCGAAGTCGCGCTTGAATGTGGAAAAGTGAATTTTGCCGATAGCGCGCCTTTGACGATTCAAGAAATCAAATTGTACATGAAAGAAATCGACGAAGAAGATTTGTCGGATTCCGCGCTTGAGCAACTTCGTAGAATTGAATCTTGGTTTGAAGAATCGAATCTTGCGTTTGCGTCGGGACTGATTTCGATTGGACTTGAGCCTAGCGTGAATGTTTCAGCGTTTTACAAAACAAACGACGATATTTCTTGGGTTTATGACCGTTACGAGCGAAAACCGTTTTTGGACGCGCCTGCAACGATTGGCGTTGGCGATTTTGTTACGATGCAAATGGACGTTTTTTTGGGGCAGAATAAAGGCGCGAGCCTTTCAAATTCCAAATATGTGAACATTCCGCTTTCCGCAGACGACATCGACATCAATTTTCCAGACACGGGCTATCTTTCCACGGGCAAAATGCTTAGCGAAAATACAGGCGTTTCTTTTCAGATTGGACGCGGTTCTCGTACAGTTGGAACAACACAAAATGGGTCTATTATATGGTCTGATTATTTGACAGGCGTATCTTATGCTTGGTTATCTCTTTTTGCTCCGAATTTTAAATATTCTGGTGGAGTTTCGCAGTTTAACGTAGATAAATATTTGTATACGCACACAATCGAAGCGCGTCTTTTTAAGAAATTCCAAATCACGTTTTTGGAAGGACTTTTGGTGAACGCGCCGATGGAATTGCGATATTTGAATCCCTGGACGATTTTTCACGGATTTGCGGCGTGGCGCGAGTACGAACCCGACGACGACGACCCAGAAAGTCACACTTGCGATTATTTTGGCGTGAAAATTCAATTTACGCCCGTAAAAAATGTTCGACTTTACGGACTTTTTGCGATGACGCAATTTCAAACGCCTTATGAAACGTCAAATTATCCAGACGATTCCACGCCAAACGGAATCGGCACGCAAGCGGGTGGCGAATGGTACATTCCTTATGGAAACGGACGATTTCGATTTGGAATCGAAGGATATTGGGCAGACCCGTATTTGTACATAAAAGAAAGTCCAAACTGGTCGATGGTGCGCACATACAGCGAAAACATGGGCGACAAAGCGATTTTTTATGAATGGCTCGGCTCGCCGTTTGGACCTGACACGATTTCTGGAAGTTTAAGCGCGGGCTACGAAGTTCCTGGAAAATGGAGCGCGAATCTTTCGTATCTTTTTATGGCGCGTGGCGAATATTCTGGCACGAGCATTTTTGACAAACTTCACGAGGCAACTGGTTGGGGCGGACAAAAAACGGAATTCAAAATGGACGACGAAACGCGAACGGCTTGGGCGTATCCGTATGAAAAACAAAGCGATTGGAAAGAGCGGCGCGATATGTTTAGTCCGAGTGGCACGCCTGAGTTTGTAAACAAAATCGCGTTGCGTGGCGTTTTTCATGCAACGGACGCGATTAAATTTACGGCGCAACCTGCGTTTGTTGCCGTTTCAAACTGGAAGCACAATTCGGGTTCGGTTCGCACGGGTTTTGAAGTTGCGTTTGCAGTTGACGTGAATATTCTAAAGGCGGTGAGTAAATGAAAAAATCTGTTGCTTTTTTGAGCGTGTTTTTTGCGTGTTTTTCATTTGCGAGTGCGCAAGTTTCTGTTGACCCAAACGATGAATTTTATCGCGAGGCGCAAGGTTGGGAACTGCGCGGACTTACAAAGCCGCTTCCGCTTTTGCGACCGTATCCACTTAACGTAATTAAAGATATTTTGAATAGCGTAATCGTAAACGGAAACGACGAAGAACGCGAATTGGCTGAAAAAGAATGGAATCGTGTTTTTGGAAAACGTGCGGAATTTTATTTAAACGCGGGATTCGATTTTAAACATTCTGCAAGTCAAGAAGATTCCACAAAAGGAATCGAAGCGGAATCCAAAAACGACAAAAATCTTCAAGGCGAAATTGGTGTGCGCGGGGACGCGATTTTGCATTCGCTTGTGGGCGTGGGCTACAACATCGGTTTTTACGGCGAAAGCGCGGATTACAGTGTTTGGTCGCCGTATAAAGTTTCAAAAGCGCAAGATTCTATTTTTGACCCCGCGACCGTTAGCAAAATCGACGTTTACAACAACTGGAACATGAACATTCAATTCGGCAATTCCACCGTTTACGCGACAGCGGGCGTAAGTCGCGTTGGATTCGGTCCGTTTATTGGCGAGGGGCTTGCGCTGAACGACATGGGCTATCATTCGGCGAACATTGTTTTTAGCGCGAACCGCGAAAAATGGAGTTATTCGAGCGTTTTTGAAGTAATCGGCGCGGCAAAAAACACAAAATTGGACGATTTGAGCGCGGGAAAATTTCTTGCGTTCCATGTGATTCAATATCGTTTTTCTCCAAAACTTGCTGTATCTTATTATGAAAATATCATATCTGGACCTAGTTTTAACGTGGCTTATCTGTTCCCTGCGCCATATATGGCTGTGCAGAATATTGGCGGAGCGTCGGACAATTTGCAGATGGGATTTCTTTTTGAGGTAAAGCCGACGAAGGGTTTGAATTGGGCGACCGACATTTTTGTAGACGATATTGAAGTTGACGATATTGTAAAACTCCATTTTGATACAAAAATACGAGTTGGTGCACAGTCAGGATTCGTGTTTACTCCAGAAAAATCCGTGCTTTCTAGGTTAGCGTCTAGTTATCAAATTGTATTGCCTTATGTTTACGCGCATTGGGATTACGATTCAGAAACGGATTCGTCTGGTAAAATTTCGGGTTCAACGGCGAATTATCAAAATTATTTGAATGCGGGCGTTGGAATTGGCGCGAATCTCGACCCGAATTCCGACAAAGTTTCGTTTAGCGCGAAATTTAATCCGCTCAAAAATTTGTCGCTTTGCCTTTCAACTGCGTTCATTCGGCACGCAAACAGCGCGGAAGCGTTTGGCGAAGAAGATGCAGCGGAATACGTTTTGGCGAGTTCGGGGCAGTACCTCACGGACGGAAGCGCGAGTATGCACCAAATGTTTAGCGATGAAAGCGAGGGGGCGACGCGCGGGCGACACGTTGCGCAGGCGTGGGACGAGTTGGGATTTATGACGAGTGCGCATAAAATGTACGTTTGTCAAGCGGGACTTTCTGCGCAGTACGATTTTCCGCGAACGACAAAGGGGCAATTTTCGTTGACGTTTGGCTATACGTTTGAGTATATTAAAAACGCGGGCGTGGATTCTAACGTTTACAAAGGCGGAAACATAAATTGGTCACAACAAGATGACGGATATTACGTTGACGGCGCAAAAGTTGCGGATACTTGGGAAGATTTTTTGAAAAGCGACGTTGTTCAAAACGAAGCAAAACGACAAAAAGCAGAATGGATTTCTGCTTTGCGCGACAAAGTAAATCACTATATTTCTGTCGGCGTTAAATATAAATACTAAAAAAAAGCGGTGGTTTCGAGTGCCTCAACCACCGCTTTTCTTTTTTCAGCCACCGCAGTTTTTTTCAATAAACGTGCGTTTCAGTTTTTGCGTTTTTACGGTGGTTGAAGTTCTCGAAACTAGCGTAAAAAATTTTTTGAAATTCTTTTTTATTCTTCGGTTTGAGTGAAAATTCGTTCAACTTCGGTTTTTGCTTCAAAGCGTTTTACGGTTCGTTCGTCAAACGCTTTTTTTATCAAATCGTCGATTTCCAAATCCGCGTAGATTTTTTGAGCGTCTTCGATTTTTGCGCGAAGAACGGGGTGGCGCGGCGAAAAAAGCACGCAACAATCTTCGTAAGGCAAAATCGACGTTTCGTAAGTGTCGATTTCTTTTGCAGTCAAAACGATTTCTTCTTTGTCCATTCCAACGAGCGGGCGAAAAAGCGGAAAACGCGCAAAATGTTCAGTACACGCCATATTTTCCGCCGTTTGACTTGCGACTTGCCCCAAACTTTCGCCCGTAATTATCGCGTCCGCCTGAATTTGCTCTGCGAGCAGATTCGCACAATTCATCATGCAAAGACGAAGCATTAGCGTAGTGTACGGTTCGGGGGCGCGTTTTTTGATTTTCATCTGTACATCTGTAAACGGGATTATGTTTAGGTGTGTTCTTAAACCGTAGCCCGCGATTTTTTGCGCAAGCGTTTCAACTTTTTCTCGCGCTTGGTCGCTCGTGTACGGGTAAGCGTGAAAATAAAGCGAATCCACGCTCATTCCGCGCCTCATCATTCGGTAGCCCGCCACGGGAGAATCAAGTCCACCCGACAAAAGTAAAAGTCCTTTTCCAGAAACGCCAACTGGCAGACCTCGCCGACCTTTGTTTGAATTTGCGTAAACAAAACATTTTTCGCGGATTTCCACGTTAATTTGAACGTCTGGATTGTGAACATCAACGTCCAAAATTTTTGAATCGAAAGCCTTTCCCGCCGCTTGTCTTGCAATTTCGTAATGATTCAGCGGAAACGATTTATCGACGCGGCGCGCTTCCACTTTAAACGTCTTTGCGCCATTTTTTTTGGCTTCTTCGCAAAGTCGAGTCGTTTCGTCTGTAATCGCGCCAATTTCTTTAGGCACGACTTTCGCTTCCGCCCAGCCAGTAATTCCAAGAAGATGATTCATCGTCCATTTTACAGCCTCGCACGCTTCATCTTCACATTCAATGTAAAGCCGACCCGCCCTAAGCGAAACGTTCGCCTTTACCGCTTTCAAATATTCTTGCGCGTTTTTCAAAAGCGCGCGCTCAAAAAGTCGCATATTTGAACCTTTGAGCATCAATTCTCCGATTTTTCCAAGAAAAGTGTGTGTCATATTTCGATTTTAGCATATTTTTCCCATAATAGACAGAATGACAAATTCTGTGATATTGTCATTCTCAATTAAAGTTTGGGCGAGGTTTTTTTCGATGGACGAATCGAAGTTGGACAGAACGCTTGGAAGCACAATTCCCGTGCTTTTCCGTGAAAAAGTGAGAAAAATCCCACATCATACGCTTCAGGCTGTAAAAAATAAGAGCGGCGTATTTGTTCATTATAGTTATTCACAAGTTTATCAGCACGTTGTAGAATTTGCGGCGACTCTAAAAAAGATGGGCATTAAACGCGGCGAAAACGTTGGTCTTATGAGCGACAACCGCCGCGAATGGTTGATTGTGGATTTGGCGTTGCTTTCGCTTGGCGCGGTTGACGTGCCGCGCGGTTGTGATTCTATGGGCGTTGAAATGCGATTCATCTTGTCGTTTGCCGAGTGCCGCGTGTGTTTTTTTGAAAACGGCCGCCAACTCGACAAAGTTTTGGAAAAAATCGACGAAGTTCCGCTTTTGAAAACGGCGATTCTTTTTGATTTTCCAGACGAAAAGATTTTGGAAAAAGCAAAATCCGCGGGAATCGAAGTTTTGAATTATCATTTTTTGGAAAGCGAAGGCGTTTCCACAACAAAAGACGAGTGGAAAGAAATCGAAGCAGGAATGGATGAAATTTCTCCCGACGATGTTGCAACGATAATTTTCACTTCGGGAACGACGGGCTTGCCGAAAGGCGTTCAACTTACGCACGACAATTATGTCGCGCAGTGCGAGGCGGCTCATTCGGTTTTGGGTTTGATGCAGTCAGGCGATTTGTGGCTTACGGTTCTTCCGATTTGGCATAGTTTTGAGCGGGCGTTTTGCTACATGGTCGTTGCGATGGAAGGTGGATTTGCGTATTCAAAGCCGATTGCGTCCGTGATGCTTCAGGATATGCAACTCGTTCAGCCACAATGGATGAATGTAGTTCCGCGGCTTTTTGAGGCGGTGGCGCAGGGACTTTTTCGCGAAGTGAAAAAGCAAAGCTGGCTAGACCAGCTCATTTTTAAGAATTTCGTGGGAGTCGGAAAAATCTACTACAAAATGAAAGAGCGCGTTTTGGGATTGCGCTGTCGCTACCGTTGGTATCCGCGCGTTTTTGACATTGCGCTCGGCGTGATTCCGTTCGCGCTTTTGTGGCCGATTCATTTTGCGGGCGAACTTTTGCTTTACAAAAAAATCCGTGCGCGATTCGGCGGAAATTTCCGTGCGGTGATTTCTGGCGGTGGTGCGCTTCAGCCTGCAACTGAAGCGTTTTATCACGCAATCGGCTTCAATCTGCTTGAATGCTACGGCATGACCGAAACCGCTCCCGTTATTTCCGTTAGAAATTCAAGAAAACCTCGTTCAAATAATGTCGGCTGGGTGTTTCCAACGTTCGACGTAAAAATCGTTCCAGAAAAAGACGGACTTCCCGAAAGCGAAGAGCCACTAAAACCTGGCAAACGCGGAATTATTATGGTTCGCGGGCGACAAGTTATGAAAGGCTACTATAAACGCGACGACCTAACCGCAAAAGTCATTGACGAAAACGGCTGGCTGAATACGGGCGACCTCGGCATGATTTCTTACGACGACGAATTGAAAATCGTTGGACGCGCAAAAGATACAATCGTTCTTTTGGGCGGCGAAAATATTGAACCTGCGGTAATCGAAAAGGCGGTAAACGAAAGCCCGTATATTGAACGATGTGTGATTGTGGGGCAAGACCAACGTTATTTGGGGGCTTTAATAGTGCCAGACCAACAAAACGTAGTGGCATTTGCGGAAGAAAATAATATTCTATACGATAATTATGAGGCACTTTTGGAAACAAACGAAGTCCAAAATCTCTTCCGTTCAGAAATCGACGTGCGAGTTTCTGCAAAAGCGGGATTTCGTACTTGCGAGCGCGTTTTTAAGTTCCGACTTTTGAAACGCTCGTTTGAAATTGGTCGCGAAATAAACGCAAAACAAGAATTGTTGCGCCATAAAATCGCAAAAATCTACGAAAAAGATTACAATGCTCTTTTCAAAAATTGATTTTTTAGAAAATTGCGTTATAACCTTAACATTTTTTGGAAAATTGTATAAAATCTTTCCAGTTTTAATTATTTGGAGGATTTTATGAAATCTGTGAAAACTATTGCTTGTGCTATGACGATTGTGGCTGCTGCATTTGCGTTTGCTTCTTGCGGCTCAACAAAAGAGGCTGCAAAAACTTCTGCAGAGGAAACAAAGCAGAAAGTTGAACAGGCTGTTCAGGAAGGCGTTGAGAGTGTAACGAACGCTGCAACTGAAGAAGCAACAGAAGCAGTTGAGAATGCGGCAGACACTGCAGCAGATGCTCTTGCACAGTAATTTGCAATAGAAAATCCCCTCGATTTGAGGGGATTTTTCATTTTTTAGAAATTCACTTTTGCAAAAAAAAAGCGGTTTTTATTGTAAAACCGCCTTTTTCTTTTCCGTTAAAAAATTATTTTGCGTCTATTGTGGAAGCAGGGGAGGACGTTGTACTTTCAACTTTTCGTTCACGAACGAAATAATCCGAAAATCCTTTGCTTTCCAATTCAGCAAGAGTGTCTTGAACGTTTTCCGTTGGAACGTCTTTGATTACAACGCGCGTAATTTCTGAGGTGCGCTGGAAAACCACGTTTTTGAATCCCGCGTCAACCAACTTTTGCGCCGTAACTTCCGCGTTTTCGCGTTTTGAATACGCTCCAAGTTGAATGTCCCACCTTTTGTTTGGCGTAAGTTCTGGAAATTTCTTTTCGACCGCCGCTTTAGACGTTTCTGTTGTAGAATCCGCTCCTCCTAGTTGCAAAATCTCAAGAGAAACTTGGGCAGTTCCTTTTCCAAGCATACCTAATTTTTCTGCCGCCGCCTTTGAAACATCGATTTCTCGACTTTCTGAAAACGGACCACGGTCGTTTACTCGAACATCGACCGATTTTCCGTTTTCAAGATTCGTAACTCTAAGCATTGTTCCAAACGGCAAAGTTTTGTGCGCCGCTGTAAAGGCATACATATTGAACGTTTCGCCACTAGACGTTTTCTTTCCGTGAAATTTGTCTGCATAGTAAGACGCAGTTGCGTTTGCCTTGTACAATTCGTCCGCGAAAGCCGCAGAGGACAACAACATTAAAAAAACAATCGCTAATTTCTTCATAACAAGAGTATCGGCGATTGTGCGATTGGAATTCACAGTGATAATTCCGATAATTAAGCATGCGAAAATTCTTTTTTCACGCGGCGTTTTTTTCTGTTGCGTCGCTTTTGCAAGCGCAAACTCCTTCGCTTCTTAACGGAATTTGGCAAGGAACGGATAGAATCGTTCTTTTTTCAAATCAAACCGAAGACGACGGAAAAATCGCGCTAGTTCTTCGCGTTTTTTATGGTTGGTATTCAAATCGCGCCGCAGAGCCTGAGCGTTTTTTGGAAATTGCAGAACGTCCAAAGAATGACGCGGAGGCGCAAAAAGCGGAAGATATTTCGTTTTCGATTAAGACGATTTTTGAAAATTCTTCAAAAACGGCGGGAATTTACGAAATTTCGTGTTTTTATAACGTTGCAAGCGCGAGCGGAAAAATAAAATCGGAAAAATCCGTCGTTCCTGTTGCGGTTTTGGACGGAAAAATCTACTTGGATTTTCTTGTAAAAACTCCCGTTTCCGATTTTGTGAGCGCGGACGCAAACGCAGAAAATCACGACGGATTTTGGCGAGCGGCTTCAAATGCGGACGGTTTGACGATTTCACCGCCAAGAATAAAAGATGAAGTTCGCTCGTATTTTGTTGCGGGAAACGAAGTTTATCGTCTTCGATATTGGAAAAGCGACATTGAATATTCTGATGCGATTGCGACTTTTTCCGTGGATTCGCGTGTTTTTGAAGTTGCAAAATTTCTGAAAATCGGCGACGAAGTTTATCAATGCACGACGGGCAGAAGTAGCAAAATCCGAAACATCGAAAAATCCTCCGCGCTTCCGTCGTCGATTTTTGATTCCGAAGGAACGATTTGCGTTTTGGGCGAGCCGTATCTCGCGCTAGTTCCCGACCAAACGGACGAAAAGGCGTTTCTTGAAAACGTTGCGCAAAATAATAAACGCAAACACGAAGTTCCAAAGCCCGTTTTTGCGCCGTTCCCGCTCGATTTTGATTGGAAATCAATCGACGAACTCGAAAAAAATAATCCTGCCACTTGGAGTCGAAGAAACGTAGATTTGGGCAAATGATTTTTGTATTTCGTAAAGACGAAATCGAAACGAAAAAAAACGGTGGTTGAGGTACTCGAAACCACCGTTTTTTCAATTTATATGAATGACTGTAAAAATCTTGTTTTATTCTATAAAATAAGGATATTTTTTCAGGGGAACATTATGGCAAAAACACTGACTGGCTCCGAAATCATCGTGGAGCTTTTGCTACAAAATTCAATAAAAACGGTTGCGGGAATTCCTGGCGGTTCGATTTTGCCGCTTTACGATGAACTTTATCGTTCTTCGATTAAGCACGTTCTTGTTAGGCACGAGCAGGCGGCGGGTTTTATTGCGCAAGGAATGGCTCGCGTTAGTGGAAAAGCGGCGGTTTGTCTTGCGACGAGTGGACCTGGTGCGATGAATCTTTTGACGGCGATTGCTGATGCGCGATGTGATTCGATTCCTGTTGTGGCGATTACGGGGCAAGTGAACACAGATTTAATCGGCACGGACGCTTTTCAAGAAGCGGACACGTTTGGACTTTCGTTTCCGATTACAAAACATTCGATTTTGATAAAAAACGCGGAAGAACTTTTGACGGCGATTCCGCTTGCGTTTGCGGTTGCAGAAAGTGGACGACCTGGACCTGTTTTGATTGACGTTCCTCGAAACGTTCAGTTGCAAAAATGCACCGTTCCTGACGATTTTGACACGTCGTTTCAAAAAATCTACGACGAATGTGTAAAACAACGTCGAGTTGTAAAATATCAAACAGAAAAATCGCGGGCGGAAGCGGTAATCGAACAATTTTGCATTCGGCTTCTTTCGTCAAAAAAGCCCGTGATTTACGTTGGCGGTGGCGCGAATAATCCGCGCGCGGCGCAAAAAATCGACGAATTTTTGAAGATTTTTCCGTCGCCCGTTGTGGCTTCGCTGATGGGAATTGGAACGATTGATACGGCGCGCGAAAATTGGCTTGGCATGGTTGGAATGCACGGCTCTTACGTGGCAAACCGCGCAATGTACGACGCGGACACGGTTCTTGCGATTGGTTCGCGTTTTGATGACCGCGCAACTGGCGTTGTCAGCAAATTCTGCCCGAACGCTTCGATTCTTCACATTGACATTGACGCTGCGGAAGTAAACAAAATTCTAGTAAGCGATTCATTTTTAATTGAAGACGCGGCGACGGCTCTTTCTTTGTTGAACGCGCAACTTGCCCCCGCCGTAAAAAACGCAAAGTTTGAAAAAGAAAGAAGCGAATGGCTTTCGTTGCTTGTTTCGCTCAAAAAAGAAGAAAAAATTTCTTGTAAAATGAATTGCGATTCTTCGGAATGTTGTGGCGAAAAATCGTGTGGTGCGAAAAAAGGCGTGAAGTTTTTTGACCCGCGCGTTTTTATTTCCGATTTGGAGAAAAAAGCGTTGGAAAACGGCGTTTTGTCGGAAAAACTGCTCGTTACAACGGACGTTGGACAGCACCAAATGTGGACGGCGCAATTTTTCCCCGTTCATCGCCCGCGTCAACTTTTGACGAGTGGTTCTCTTGGTACGATGGGCTTTGGACTTCCAAGCGCGATTGGTGCGGCTCTCGCTTCCCCCGATTCTCGCGTCATTTGCATTTCGGGCGACGGTTCGATTTTGATGAACATTCAAGAACTCGCCACGCTTTCTGAACTTAATCTTAATGTTACGGTTATCGTTCTTGAAAACGGCGCACTCGGAATGGTGCGTCAGCAGCAAGAATATCTTTTTGAAAAACGATACAGCGCGTCAACTTTTGCAAAAAATCCTGACCTTTTGAGTGTTGCGTCTGGTTTTGGAATTCGCACGGCAAACGCGGACAGCGACGCGGACTGGGCAAAACGCGCGTTTGGCGAGGCAGGACCGTGTTTTGTTCGCGCAAGCGTTGCTCGTTTTGAAAACGTTTTGCCGTTTGTAAAAGCGGGATTTGCAAACATCGATTCGATTCGTTAGGTTTTCCAAAAATCGAAAAAGCGGAGGCGAGATTTTCTCGAAGCCTCCGCTTTTTTTGTCTAAAAAATTGAGTTGAAATTTTCTTTTTGTTAGCATAAACTAACAGAAAGAAAATTCTAAGGAAACTTCAGATGGACGAAAAAATGAACGAAATCATAACGGCTTTTAGAAAACAGGGCGGGCGAGTGACTGGGCAGCGAAAAGCCTTGATTGAGTTGATTCTTGCAAATCCTGGCTGTACCTGCAAAGAATTGTATTATCTTGCGCGCTCGTCTGCTGGCGGAATCGGTCGCGCCACCGTTTACAGAACGGTTCATTCGCTTGAAGAATTGGGATTTTTGAACAAGCGCGTTCTTTCAATCGCATAAATCGAAAAAAAATCCGTTCATCGAAACGAACGGATTTTTTGATTTTTACTTCTGCAAAAGCGTGAAAACGCCATTTTCGGGATTAAAC
>CAJOEO010000009.1 GCA_905233535.1 uncultured Treponema sp. | reverse complement strand
GTTTTCAAAATCGCGTTTAACGTTTGCCACCGCGGACGTTTTTCGCGTCGCGTTTGGCGCGATTTCGATTCCGCCCGCCTCCGCGTTTACGTTTAAATCCACAACTTTTCCCGTTTTTTCGTCCTGAAAAATCGCCCGAACGTCTTTTAATTTTAGAACGACGTTCGTTCGTTCAAAGGAATTTTTTATCGTCCAATCGATTTTTTTTGCATTGTTCGGCACGTTCACCGTTTTTTCGCCAAGCGAAACGCCACCAAACGAAAAGTCAGAAAACAAAACGCCGCCTTTGTCGCGCGGAAGCGGGTCTGGAATTGACGACAACCAAAGGTCAAAAAGAACGCCAAACTGTTCCATGTCGGAAAGCGGCTCGTAACGGTCGATTGCGCCCGCGCCGTCAGCAATTTGCCGAATATGCTCAAGCGGCACGCCTTCGTTTTCGATTCCCAAAAACCACCAATTCGCGTAAGAATTTTGCGCAGGCGACGTTTTTGGGTCAGAAAAAATCGCGTCGGGATTTTTTAACAAAACTTTTTCAGAAGAATTTGGACTTTCATAAATTTCGCCGTCGGTTATAAAAAGAACGAGCGGTTCATACATTTCGCCCGCGCTTTCGTTTTCAATCATCGAAATAAAATCGAACGTTTTTTGCATCGCCGCGCCAATGTCCGTGTTCAAATTCGCATTCGACCACGTTCCGATTTTTGAAAGATAATCGCGGATTTTTTGTTTGTCGCGACTGTAACGCACGCTAAACGAATCCGCTTTTTCCACGACGCTTTTGTCGCCAAGCGGAATCACAACGCAATAATCGCCAGAACGCAGACGTTTGTCCACAATTTCGCTAGAAAGTCCGTCGATTATTGTGCCAAGTTGCTTTTTTATGCTTTGCGAAACGTCCACCACCAAAACAATAATTCGTCCTTGTGGCACGGGGATTTCTTCGGAAATTTCGCTCAAATCGACGTTTTTGGAAGTCTGCGGAAAAAAATTAAACGCGCAAAAAAAAGAAAGAAAAATCGACAAAAAAATTCGGCGCATTTTTACCCCCTAAAAAATAATTCGCGACGGCGCACCGCAGAAAAATCGGACAGAAGTTTGAACGCCATAATCGAAGCGAAAACCGTGAAAAATAAAACGAAAACCGAAAGAATCGCAAAAATCAAAACGACGGGCAATCGAAAAAAAATGTTCAATAATCCAAAAATCGGCAAAAAGAAAAACGCCATCGCCAAAATTACGCTGTAAAACGAACGAAAATATCCGTCATTCGACAAGTAGATTTTTAGAACTTTGGAAAAAAATCGGTAACAAAAAAAATCTGCCAAAAATAAAAGCGCGAATTGAACGGCAAAAATCAAAACGATTTGCCAAGAAATCGGGGCAAAATCGCCAGAAAAAAAAGAGGCAGTAGCGAGCGGAACGTCGTTCGTAAAAAATCCGCAACGCAAAATCGCAAAAATCGGGGCAATATAAAGGAAGAAAACTGCGCAAAAAACCGCACAAACCAAAAGCGCAATCAAAACCGAAACGACCAATCTTTTCATGCCAAAATTATAGAAAGAATCGTTCGTTTTGTCATTTTTTCGTTCTATTCGTTAAGCCACATTAAAAATCGCGTCCAAAGGCTCGTTTTTAGATTCGTGATTTTCGCGCTCTTTTTTGAAGAAAGTTCCAAATTCGACACGCGATTTCCTTTTACGCTACTAGACAAAAGCGAAAATTGCGCGTTTTCGTCTGTAAAAACGCCGTATCCCTTGTTTTTTGACACGTTACATTCTGAAATTTCCATCGACGCGGAATTTACAACCGCGATTCCGCTGTCGGCGTTTTTGCAAAATGAACTTTTGTCCGCGTTTACATTTGCGTTTGAATCGACGATTAAGCCGATTTCGCCGTTTGAATCGAACGCGGATTTTGAAATTTTCGCGGACGATTTTCCAGAAAAATACGCGCCGTTCGCGTTTTCCGTAAAAGTTGACGACGAAATTTCCAAATTCGTGTTTGATTCTGCGTAAATTCCGTTTTTGCCGTTTCCTTTCGCGCTCGCGCCAATAATCGAAATTTTTGCAAAATCGTAAAGAGCGATTCCGTTCGCGCTGTTTTCGTTAAAAAATCCGCCCGAAATTTGATTTTTTGGCGAATGTTTTTTTCCGTCCCAAAAAATCGAAAATCCGTTTTCGTTTTTGAACGATTCGCAATTTTTGAGTTTTGCACTGTTTTTTTCACTCGAAAGAAATCCCGTTTTTACGTTGTGAACGCGAACTCGCTCAAATTCTGGCGACGTTTTGTCGTTTATGGAAACGCCAGTCGCCGCGCTGTCAAAAATTTCAACGTTCGTCGCTTTTCCGCCCGACAAATCCGTGTACGTTAAGCCCGCTTGCGAAAATCCGTGAATCGTGGCGTTTGAAATCGTTGGAAGCGCGTTTTCTTGAACGAAAATTCCGCGCAAAAATCCAGAAACTTCGCCAGAAAAACTTCCCGTCTTCCGCCCGAAACAACCGCGTTAAACGCGGGATTCGATTTATTAATTGCCAAAAGCGCGATTTTGTAGCCCGAAACCGTCCCCGAAAAACTCCCCGACGATTTGTCGCGAAAAACAACGCCGTTTTCGCTTCCGCCCGAAACCGAAGTTTTTGTGATTTGTGGAGAGGCGTTTTCTTGGACAATGATTCCCGTTGGATACGCGCCAAACGAACAATTCAAAATTGAACCTTGCGCAAAATCTGAAAAAACCGCGCCCGTCAAAGAAACTTTTTGCGTCGGAAAAAAATTGCAATTTGAAATTTCTGCAAAACTTCTGCCGTCCGTCCACAGCCCGATTCGACCGCCTTCCACGGAAACGCCGTCGATTTTTGGCGTGGAAAATCCGCCGATTTCAAAGGCGACTCGCTGTCCAGTTTGTTCCGCAGTGGAAACCGTGCCGCCCAAAACTTTTCCTTCGGATTCGTCCGAAAAAAAATACGCGCCCAAACGATACGATTCCACGGAAGCGTTTGAAACGGAAAGATTCGATTTTCCGAATGCGCAAAATGCGCGTTGTGCGTTTTTCACAGACGAATTTAAAACGGAAACCGACGAAGAATCGAACGAACGAACGGCATTTTGTACGCCTAAAAATGCGCATCTTGAAGCGGAAACATTTGATGCGGCAAACGCGACGATTGGACTTCCCGCAACGTTCACGAACGAACAATCTTCGATTTGAATGTCGCCCGCCGTGGCGGCTATGGCGTTTTGCGGAACGTTTGCAAAAACGACGCGCTCAAAACGCGCAGACGACGAAACGCGAACGAACGACGAAAAATCGCGGGACATTGGGTCGTCGGAAAACTTTTTTTCTGGCGGCATTTTTGCAGAATCGCAATACGATTGAAACGACGAAAACGAAATCGATTCTTTTTGCGAAAAAATCAACGCGGAAAAAATCGCCGACGAAGCGATTTTCACAGAAATATTTTTCGGCACAACCAAAATCGGAACGTCTTTGCTCGAAAAATATCCGCTCAAAATTGCACGTTCCGCTTCTTCGCCGCCCGTGATTTTTACTGATTTTGAAACGGAAAGATTTTCGGCGTAAACGCCTGGCGAAAGAATTATCGTGTCGCCGTCTTTTGCGGCAAAAATCGCGTCGGAAATCGTGGAAAAATCAAATTTTTCGCCGCGCCCCACTGTGTACGACTTAGATTTTGCATTTTCTTGGGCAAGTCGCGCGTTTTCTTTTGCAAGGCGCACTTGTTCTTTGTCTTCTTCGCTTGGCGCAACAATCGAAACGACGGAATCAACGGCGGAAGCGTATTGAAGTGGACGCAATTTTTTGAAAATCAAAACCGCGCCAAACAAACACAAAAAAATCGCGCAAAGACGAATCAGCGCGTTTCGCGTTGCATTTTTTACGCGCGCTTTTTCTTTTTCCGCCCGATTTTTTTCTTCCTCGGCAATTTGGTTTGCTTTTGCAAGGCGACGTTCGTATTCGGTTTTTGTTTTTGAAACTTCTTCGTCAAGATTTTTGGAACGATTCCATTTGATTCCCGCCGCATTTACAAATTCTTCCCACTGCAAATCCGTGAGTTTATAATATTTTCCCGTAGCGGTGGAACGAAGTTCGGCAAATTCGGCTTCGCTCAAATTAGAAACATCAACGTTTTTACTGTACGAATCAAAATAATCCGTGGCAAAAAAAAGCGGTGGTTGCAAAAGCGACAACGAAAGCGACGACAAAAAATTGGGCAATTCCTGCAAGAATTTTTCGTCCGTCCAATCGTTTTCCACGCCGTGAATAAAATCGGCACGCTGTTTTAGCCGCTTGTAACGTTGTGAAAGTGCAAGTCGATTTTCGTTTGTGTCGAGCGCGTTGACGGGACTTTGCGAAACAAACGTTTCAAAATACGACGTAAATTCACTTTCGAGCGTTTCGATTTTCGCGCCCGTTTTTTCGATTTCTTCGCGAAGACGCGAACGAACGGCGTTTTCGTTGCCACTAGAAAAAAGCCCCAACGAACGAACGCTTTTTAAAAGCGACACTTGTTCTTTTAAAACAACTTTTCCGTCTTCGCATTTTTCTTTTACCAACGTCGAAACGTGCGACCACGCGACCGCCTGCAAATTCTCAACGAGTTCACGATTTTGATTTTGATTTGTAAAAAACGCAGAAATCGTCAACGCCGCGTCTTTGATTTCGTTGTATTTTTCAATGTCCGTTCTCTCGTATTTTTGCGCATCGTGCGCCCAAGAATCGCAAAGCGAAGAAATGCGCTCGCTGTCTTTTTCCGTGGGCGTGGCAAAAATTTCAAGCGAAACGGCGCGATAAATGTTTTCCGCGGGAACGTTTCCCTGCAAAATGAACATTTTTAGCGAATGCGAACGCGAACGAACAAACGGTTCAACCACCAACGAATAAAACTCGTCAACGTTTACGCCTTCGCCATTTTTTTGATTTTGCGCATTTTCTTCAGAATCGTTTTGCGTTTCTTCCAAATCCAGCGAAAATTCGTCGTCGATTTCTTTTTCATTTTCGTCGTCGATGTCTAACGAAAATTCGTCATTCGATTCATTCGATTCTTCGTCGTCAAAATAAAAATTCACATCGAACGGTTCAAATTCCTTAAACGGAACCCAAAAAATGTTTATGGGATTTTCGTTTTTTGTTTTTCCAACGCAAACCCAATTTGGATTTTGCGCAGAAAACGCGCGCGCAATTTCGGAAAAACTTTTTTTTAGATACGGGATTTTTTGAATTTTGTCGCCGAACGAAATCAAAACGGTGGGATTTTTTTTGTCTAAAATCAGATTTTTGATTTTTTGAAGATTTTTTTCGTGCAGATTTTCGTCAAAATCGTCGGGAAGCGTTTGTTTTGCGCACAAATTAAACACAAGAAATCCGTCGAATTTGTCGGGCGTGTTTTGAAAATTCCAATCGATTAATCCTTGCAAACGCTGAATCGTTTTGTCGGAAGCAAAATCTTCCGCGTTTTTTGGATTCACGCCAATAAAAATTAATTCGTTAGTTCCTTTTTTTTCAAGCGAAAAACAACAATCGTCTTCGCGGTCAATCAAAAAGGTTTCGCCGTCGATTTGTTCTTCAAAAATCATTTCCTACCTCAAAAGGAGGAATATGGAAAACGTAAAAATTATCTGCACAAAATGACAAATTTGGTCGGCAACAAGATTGATTTTTTTTGCATTCGCTTTTAAATGGTCGATAAAACAGTGAATCACAACGTTTATGATAAAAACGCACAAAAACCAAATTGGAACAGCGAACGAAAACCAAACCATAATTGGAAACATTATGCAAAACGCCCAACTTGTCGCGTGGCAAATAAGCGAAATCAGCCAATCAAAACGATAAAGCGGTGCGGGGTCGTTTTTTTGCCAATACGATTTGCTTTTGAATTGCGCTAAAATTCCTTCCATTTTGAAATCGTCAAAAATGTGCAGAAAAATCATGCACAAAAAAATAGAAATTTCGACCATTCGCTATTCTCCATTTTTGTCTGCAAAACTAGAAAGTGTAATTCTAGCATAAATCGTTTTTTTCAAGAAGATTCTTGCCTTTCATTTCAATTTTACGCGACAAAAACCACCGCGCGTTTCGTTTTTTCGTGATATAATTTTTTCATGTTCGCATTTTCGTTCGAGCCGACTTGGATTTGGGTTTTCGTAATGATTTTGTGCTTTTTAATCGAAGCGTTGACGTTTTCGCTCACGACGATTTGGTTCGCGCTGGGCGCGATTGGCGCGATTGCGATTTCGATTTTTTCGGTTTCGTTTGAATGGCAAATGCTAATTTTTGCGATTTTTTCGCTTTTGATGCTGATTTTTACTCGTCCCGTTTTGAAAAAACACATTTCAAAAAAAATTCCCGCGACAAATGCCGATTCGCTTTTGGGAAAAACGGTGATTCTGCAAAAAGAAGCAAGCCCAAACGAAAGCGGAGAGGCGAAAATCGGCGGAATCGTGTGGACGGCAAAATCTCCGCTCCAAAAAATCGAAAAAGGCGAATCTTGCCAAATAATCGAAATCCGCGGAAATTCGCTAATCGTCAAAAAATTGGAATGATTTTTCTGTCATTCCGACGAATGTAGGAATCTAAAACTCGCAAGGTTTTAGTTTTTTAGCAGAAAAATAGAAAAATGGGGTTCTTAGGGGTTCGCCCCTAAGCAGTGCTTGGGAAAAAGTGGGTGGGGGTGGGGGCGGAAAAACCACCGCTTCTGAGTAGAGGGGTTGTTCCGCCCCCAAAAAAAGCGGCTCGGCGGTTTCGGCTTTGTTCAATATGCGAAGATTCTAAAGAAAAAAAAGGAAAAAGGAGAAAAAAAAATGCCTATTTATTTGCTGGCGGTTTTGATTTTTGTGTTTTTGATTTTGGTTGTGTCGAACATCAAAATTATTCCGCAGTCGAACGCCGTGATTATCGAGCGACTGGGAACTTATCTTTCAACATGGCAGACGGGGCTTCACGTGAAAGTGCCGTTTATCGACCGCGTGGCGAACCGCGTTTCGCTCAAAGAGCGCGTTATGGATTTTCCGCCGCAGCCCGTCATTACAAAGGACAATGTTACAATGAAAATTGACACGGTGGTTTACATTCAAATCACCGACCCGAAACTTTACACTTACGGCGTTGAAAATCCGATGCTCGCAATCGAGAATTTGAGCGCGACGACTTTGCGAAATATAATCGGCGAACTTGATTTGGACGCTACGCTCACGAGCCGCGATGTTATCAACACGAAAATGCGCGCGATTCTTGACGAGGCGACAGACCCGTGGGGAATCAAGGTGAATCGCGTGGAAGTGAAAAATATTATGCCGCCCGAGGCGATTCGCGAGGCGATGGAAAAGCAGATGCGCGCGGAGCGCGAGCGGCGCGAGAAGATTCTAATCGCGGAAGGTCAAAAGCAGAGCGAGATTCTTGTTGCGGAAGGTCAGAAGCAGGCGCGGATTTTGGAAGCGGAGGCGCAAAAGCAGGCGATGATTCTTCAGGCGGAAGCGGAAAAGGAAGCGAAGGCTCGAAAGGCGGAGGGCGAAGCAGAGGCGATTTTGAAAGTGCAGAAAGCGACCGCCGACGGCTTAAAGATGATAAAGGAAGCGCAGGTTGACGAGGCGGTTATTAAACTTCGCAGTCTTGAAACGATGGAAAAGGCGGCGAACGGTCAGGCAACAAAAATCATCGTTCCCGCGGATTTTCAGAATCTGGCTGGAATCGTGGGTGCAATCAGCGAATTGAAAAAATAACACGCAGCGCGGGCGGCTTTTGTTTTTGCAGGTCGCCCGCGTTTATTTTATGTGATTTTATTTTTTCTTAAAAATTTCGCTTTGGTCGCTGTAAGAACCGATTTTTGAAAATTCTACATTCTTAAAAAAGTCTTTTAAACTTTCAATGTTTAAAAGCAAATCTATTTTTAAATTTTGAGAATTTCTATAGAATCTTCTGTTTCGTTCGTATCCTGCATTATTCTGTACATAATTTTCATAAACATAAATATTAAGAGCATTTCTAACTTCAGAAGAATATTCAGCAAAAATTTCATTTAAAGATTTTGACAAAACGGAAATAGACATTTCACTTTTTGGCAATTTTTGAATAAAATAATAGATTGTTGCATATTTTATATTCTTGCGCATTGTAAAAACCTTTGGATTTTGCAATAAGATACTCGTCTTTGCTTGCAAAACCATTTGCTGTATATGAAAGATATTCTTTATAATCTTCATATTTTTTATAGCCGAGTTTTTTCGCTTCATAAAACGAAGCAGAATCTTGAAAACCGTTATTTTGCGCACTTTTGCAATCTGAAATCGACAGAAAAGAATTTTTTGCGTAAAAATAATAAAAATCCGAGTTTTCAATTCCGAGAGATTTTGCCCGTTCGTAATCTTCCGATGTTTTGAAATTTTCATTTTTTCCAGCTTTAAAATCAAAAAGAGTTTTGTATCCTTCCAAATAAAAAGAAAAATATGTGTTTCCTGCAATAATAAACGCGCAAAGAATTTCTCTCTGCGCGTTTTCGAGAACCTCAATCAGCATGGAAATGCGCTCGCCCTACTCTGTCGTTTTAGATTCTTCAGACAGCACAGGATTAAAATCTTTCAAGTAGCGTTTTAACAAAAATGAACAGAAATACGGGAAAGTAAAAATGTTGTTGGAAAATCCAATATTTCCCTGAATAAATTTTATTCCGTAAGAAATATCTGCATAATGCTCGCTTTTCAGCAATGTTTTCAATGATTTTGCCGTTCCGTTTGTTGCTTTTACTTCAACGGGAAGAAGAAAATTCTTTGCTCGGACAAAAAAATCTTCCTCAAGGGTTGAATCTTCTTTTTTGTAATAATACAGTTCAAATCCCTGCTTGCGTAATGATTCTGCTACGATATTCTCGAACAACGCTCCTTTATATACGCCAAAATTTCCGTTTGCTCTCAAATCATCTTGAGAATCTTCATCAAGATTTGCGATTAAAAGCCCCGTATCAAAAAAATACAGTTTGTATTTCGATGCATCATAGTTCCCTTTGAGCGGCAATTCGGGAAAATTCATACAATAGCAAATATTTATAATGCCTGCATCTCTGAGCCATTCAATGCAGCCCCAATAATCTTTGAATCGTGCGCCTTTCGCCACTTTTGAAATCTGAAACTTTTTATTTTCTTTCGCAAGCTGAACAGGAATGTGGTCAAGGACGTTTGCAATACGGGTTTTATCAAGTCCTTCTGCATATTTTTTCGCATCTTCTTTATAATTCAAAATAAGCTGCTGCTGCATTTCAAGAACGCCTTCAAATGTTCCTTTCTGTAAATACGAAGAAACGATGGCTGGCATTCCTCCCGTAATGCAAAAGTCGCGGAATAAAGCAGCATACACGGTATGTTCTAGTTCTGTAAACGGTTTGCACTCTTTCATCTTTTGCAACATTTCCGCAGGTGCATTTGTGTATCCTTTTGCCCACAAAAATTCTTCAAAATCAAGGGACGACATTTCATAATCGGTTTTGTAGCCAACACTGTTGCTTTGTATACGATTGTAACTCAAGCCCAGAAGCGAGCCAGAGCAAACAACATCAAAAAGTCCTGCAAGTTTGAAAAATTTTAAACTCGTTGCAATTTCGGGGAATTCTTGCAATTCGTCAAAAATGATAATTGTTTTTTGCGGAATAAATTTTTTTGAAGTATCGATAAGGGATATATTTTTTATGATACTTTGTGCTTCATAGCCGTCTTTTGTGATTGCTTTATATTTTTCATCGGTTACGAAATTGATGTACACGATATGTTCATAATGCTGCTTTGCGAAGTGCAAAATCGTTTCCGTTTTTCCAATTTGGCGCGCGCCTTTTACGATGAGAGGCAATTTTTGAGGATTTGATTTCCATTCTACAAGATAAAAGTCTGCTTTTCGCTGAATATAAAAAGGTTTCATAGAATATAGTGTGCAATTTTATGAGCGACTTTTCAATAATATATGCAAAAAGATGAGCCACTTTTTTGTGTTATTCACTATTTTATGAGCGTCTTTTTATATACAAAAAAAGCAAACCGACGCATCCGCTTGCCTTAGGGTGTACTCCGAAGAGGCGCACCCGCAATTCATTTTCTGTTTCTTATTTTCTGCAACTGTTCTGCCAAGCGTCGAGATGCATGAGAATCATTTACATCATATATCCAGTTGTAGTTGAAACAGGCGATTGTTCCATGGTTTCCGCTTGAACCGATGACGAGGCTGTAAAAGTCCGTATTTTTCTTCTTCTCTTCTTCGATGGATTTTACAAGTTTATCAGGAAGAGTTCCCATCACGAAGTCCGAAATCATCAGCACATCGGCATTTTTGTAGCCGTCTTTCTGCAGCATCTGGACAGCGTGATTTAATGCCGGGCTTGCGTCCGTGCCGCCGTTGAAACTCATGCGGAGAAACTGAACGATTCTTGTAAGCGCGTCGCCCGATTTGAAGTCCGACATATCCAGCGTTTCAATTCCTGTGGAAAACGAAATCAGATAGCATTTTCGCTCTTCTTCCATTGCGATTTTTGAAAGCGCAAATGTTACGGTCTTTGCGATATTCTCTGGCGTTCCGCTCATCGAGCCTGATGTGTCCACGCAGATAATGACAGGACCTTTCTGGTCTTTTTTTGCCACGTCAACTTCTTCGCTCTCATGCTCTTCCTTGTTTTCCGCTTTGTCGTTTTGATAGTCAAACGAAAGCAGCTGTTTTTGCGCGAATTTGAGCTGAAACAATTTCTTTGCAGCAGGATTTTTCATCATGGCAAGTTCCGCAGGAAGCACGGCAGAAATGTCATTTGAATAACGCAACCCGTTTATCTCTCCACGGTAGGCAGGCTTTGGATGCCACTCGGTTTTTATGACGACTTTATCCCGCATTTCCTTTTCAAAGATTTCCTTGGCTCTGCTCTGCTTTCCAATCATCTTGGCAAGTTCCTGCAAGGATTCGTCCTGCTCCAAAAGTTTTGCGAACTGCTCCAAGATTTCAAATCCGCTCGTCTCAAACGCTTTGTTGGACAAATCCCAGAACCGTCCCAAGTCCTTGATAAAAGGCGAAAGGAGTTTTTCAAGGCGCATGAACTTTTCGATTTTCTTGTACAACTCCTCAAGGAAGAGTTTTCTGAGCGCGTCGATTCTCTCCATTTCCCACTTGTTCTTGCGGTCGATGAGGTTCCGCTCCATGTCGGAAAGAAAATTGCGGTGCAAGGTATCAAGTTTTTCCGCAGATTTCCAAGCGATTGTTTCATTGCTTCGACTTCGCTCAGCAACCGAAGTTTTCGGAATTTGCTTTTTCTGCTCTAAAAATGCCTTGCGGTAAAAATCAAAGTCCAGCGTGCTTGGAGCAATGCTTACTCGTTTTGAATCGCTCACGGAAGGAAGCCGCTTGTAATGATACTGAATCTTTGAATTCTCAGCGGACAAATCAAGGGCAATATCTTGCGCACTGAGTTTTTTCTGCTGGGCAAGAAAAATCGCTTCATCGAAGAATGGATTTTCCTTTTCGAGCGTCGCTTGAGTTTTTTGGAGCCATTCCAGAATGTCAGTCTGAATGTTCTCGCCAACACCCTCGTGGGAAAGCGCATAAGGGTGAGTGTTTTCATGGCGAAGGATTTCTGAGAGCGTGTCTTCCGCGATTTTGGCAAACTTGTTCTCTGGAAATTCGATTTTCATCTCTTGAGGCTCGACTGGTGCAATCATGTCTTCCATGGCATCAACAAGCTGCTTTCGGTCATTTTCAGAGCCGAAGGCGGGAGAAACGAAATTCTCAAACTTACGCTTTTTCTTGGAATGCTGGCGGTAACGTTTGATGTTCGCATGCAAGTCGCCTGCGATTTTTTCTATATTCGAAAACACTTTGCTGCACAAATCTGAAAATTCATTATCCGTAAAATCTTCTTTCTGGTGGGCTGTTTTGTTCCGTGTCAATCGAAGCGTTTCCCACCAGGAAGACTTGGATGGTAATTTTACTTCTTTTATGCACTCACGGAATTGCTGAATTTTAATTTGAATCCACGCGCGGGATTCCTCAGAAACAGATGCAACATCGGAAATACCATTAGGAAATTTTTCCTTTATTTTGGTAATTGCCGTGAGTGCCTTTTTGCTGTGTATGCGTGAGTTTTTTTGTTTTTTGGTCAAACTCATTTTTCTTTTCCTTCCACCAGTTTTTCAATTTCGTCCATGTTCGAGAACACGAACGAAACCATTTTCTGCAATTCCCCATCGCTTATGTCCTCCGTCGCATGAACAAGGCGGTTACGGATTTTTTGAAGACGAGCCGCCGTTTCGGAAAGTTTCGCTTCTTCTGAAAGCGACTGAATCTTCATCACAATCCATGCCTTCTGTTCGTCCGAAAGCGAGCGGACATCAGGCACGGCTGGGAACTTTTGCTGCAATGCGGCGAGGGAAAAGCGTGATTTGATTTCGTTCAAGGTCTATTCCTTTTTCCATTCACGGACAAGGCAGACGGCATATTCGTGGTCTTTTGTCGTGTGGTCTTGGTGTCCGCGATCGTCAAAGAGCTGATAGAATGCGGCTGATTCTCCGTTTTTACTTGACGACCAGTATTCTTCTGCTGTCAGAGTTTCGAGTTCATTGCCAACAGATTCCAAAGATTTATTGATTGATTCTCTGTTCTCCCAGATTTTTGAAAGTAAATCCTTGTCGGGAACTGCCCAGCCAGAAGCGTATTTTGAAGGAAGCGCATTTTCGCTTCCGTATTCAGAGGCTATTTTTGCGGTGTTATCCCAAGTGTCTGCGTATTGCTTAACTCCCAGAGCATACGCTTTTTCGCCCTCAAGGCAGACAACGGCAATCACATTTTCTTTTTCTTCAGCAGACAAAGAATCGATTTCACCAGCTGTGTAGATTGTTCCGTTTTTGAGAATCACATCGCCGACAGAAAGGGACGCCGAAAGATTCGTCTTAAAATAGCGGTTCTGCTGTTTATCAAGCGCAACTTCGGCATCTTCAAGTTCCCAAATCGCTGCGTCGATTTTTGAGGTGATGCTGTTATTGTATTCCTGATTGGCGAAGAGATTCGCCTTGAATGGAACTGCGTCCTTTTCTTTCTGTGATTTCAACTCTTCAATCTGCTTGTTGATTCTGTCAACGATTGGAGTGTAACGCTCCTGCTTGAATTTTTTCTGCAGGGTTTCGTATGCGATGTAGGAGAATTTCTTTTGTACAAAATATGTTTTTCCAGGATTTTTCTTGACGGTGAAATTTTGCCAACATCGTATAGAATCTCCACTTCGAGAACAATCATAATCAGAAGTTCTAAGATTTTTAGAGGAATCATAAACATCATGTCTATTTGAATAATATGCATGAGTTCCCTTTTCTACACTTACATACCAAATTTCATTTGTCCCATCACGAGTACACTCATAGCATTTTTGCCCGTCAACAACAACAATTTTATCTGTTGCGGCTTCCGCTATTTTATCAAGCCATTCGTCTTCAACAGCCGACTTAAACTCCTCAATCTGCTCGTTGATTTCTTCAATCGCGCTGTCGCAGTCCAATCCGTTCTCTTTAATGCACTTCTCCACAATCTCGCGGGCCTGCTCCTGCTGTTTTTCCGTGCTCCAGATGCAGTATTCGATGAGCTGGCAGTCCATCAGGTCAACTTCGGTGCGGTCGTTCAGGAATGCGGAGGCTTTGAGAATATGGGCTATTTTCTTCCAGCGACGGTCGCCAACTTCAAAGAGTTCCCGCTGCCATTCACAGTCTTTGGAATTCTTGTTTTCTTCCGTCAGTTTTTCATTTCGGCTGGTCAATTCCTTGCGGATTGCTGAAATTACGGCTTTTGCCTCATCTGAAAGAGAGACCGCATCAATCTTTTCTTTCCATGCTTTCAACTCTTCGTTCGTAATCTGAAGGTCCTTCACTTCATCAGGAAGGGCAAAGTCGGAACTTGAAGAACCGTCAATCATGTCAAAGAAACTGTCCTCGTTTTCTATGTAGCCAACGCACAGACGCAGGATAAAGCGGTCGTATAATGCTTCAAGTCCACGGTTTTTTGCAGGAAGCTCGTTCGATGCGGCAAAAAGGGCTTTGAGCGGAACATCTATAACCTTGCTTCCGTTGTGGAATTTGCGCTCATTTATAATTGTCAGAAGCGTGTTCAAAATTGCAGGACTTGCCTTCCAGATTTCGTCCAAAAAGGCGATGTCAGCTTCGGGAAGCATATTCTCGGTAAGGCGGCGGTATTCTTCCTTTTTGTTTCCGTTTTCGTCTTCAAGCTCTCCGTTCAATGCTTTAAGCGAAATGTTGCCGAACACTTCTTCGGGCGTTGAAAACTGGTTCAAGAGCGTTTCAAAGTACTTTACGCCCTTGTCGCCGTCAGCCTTGAATGCCTGAACAACACGGCGGGCAATCATGCTCTTTGCACATCCCGGCGCACCCAGAAAAAACACGCTTTCTCCTGCAATCGCCGTAAGAAGCGCAAGCCGCACAGCCTCGTCCTTTTCGTACAGACCGTTTGTAAGGGCATCACGCAAACTCTTTATTCTGTCGTGAAGATTCTGTGATTTTGTTTCATTTTCTGCCATTGTCTTTTCCTCCGTTGTGGCATTTGACTGTTTCATTTTTGCAACTTTGTGAGTTTTGCCATGTGAACTAAACACATCAAAAAGATTTGTATGCAAAAGAATCTCTTCATACGAATGCAGATTGAACAGCTTGAAAATTTCATTTCGCTCATCCTGCTTGAATGAAGTTTTTTTGATAATGGATGAAACAGGAATCTCATCCAAGTTCTTTTCTTTGCTACATGTTTTGTATGCCAGAACAAGTTTCTGCACAACTTCTTCTTTTGTGTATTCCATTTCAAAACTCCTCACTATGTATTAGGAGTATTTTATGACATAGTTGACAGTTCTTGAGAAGTTTTTGATTTTTAGGAAAAAGAAATGATTTTAAAATAAAAAAAGCAAGCCGACGCATCCGCTTGCCCTAGGGTGTACTCCGAAGAAACGCACCCGCAATTCATTTTTAAAATAATGCAGAACAAAAAATCCGTCAAGCACTTTTTATGGAAAAATCATACGGATTGGATATAATTTTCGATTTCTTCAATCCTTGTTTTGTGATTTGAACCAAGAATCTCAAAATAATATTTCTCAGAACCGATGTTTGCCCTCAAAGCTTCGCAGAACTTATTGTATTCATGCAGAAAACTTTTACACTCTTTTGTACCTTTTGTCATTTTCTTGAAAATATAGGCTATAAAGACGATATATGTATCAAAGTATTTGAATTCAAGATTTTCGATTTTAGTCTCCCGCTCCAAAAGCCTTTTCAACTGGCTGTTGACTTTTGCGTTTTTGAACCGTGTATCAAATATTACTCCATTGTGTGCAATAGCATTCCGTAAATCCCGCAATGTGTATATGATAAATGAGATTAAATTTCCATCTCCGTCATAGTTTGTCGGAAGACCGAGTAATTTTGAAGTCTCTACACGAATATCTTTATTTGCACATGAAAAGAATGTTCCAAATTCTCCCAAAGTAAGACTTTCAAAAACTGCCCAGACAGGAATGGGACGGTCATTATTGAAAAAATGGTTTACAACTTCCTTTC
The DNA here is from genome assembly GCA_905233535.1 of uncultured Treponema sp. Lineage (GTDB taxonomy): Bacteria > Spirochaetota > Spirochaetia > Treponematales > Treponemataceae > Treponema_D. Next base: position 3,872 of record CAJOEO010000009.1, on the reverse strand, counting down.
CTTGATTGTAGTCTCGCATGAGAGCGGAATTAATTCTTGTCTGTAAATTTATCACCCGAGCATATTCTTTTTTATACTCACGACTTCCGCACTTGTATTTTTTGTAATTCGTAAGTGATTTTTTGTAAATCACAGAAAGTTCCTCTGCCTGACTGTCTGCAAGCAGTGATTCAAGGAAATAACTCTTTAAGGCATTCTCAATGAACATGATTTTTGGATACACAAGGCTTTTCAAATCCATATCAAAGCGATTTAGCGCCACAATCTGCCTCAAGTCTGTAAACGCAATTTTATTATGCGGGCTACGGATGAATCGATAACCTTTGTATCCATGATAGTAGCTGATATTTCGCAGGTCAGAAATTTGATTTTGGGCAACGGAAATGCCGTGAGAATTCTTTAAGTGTAAAACCAATTCTTCAATAGAAGACATACGAAGAGTATACATTCTATTGAGAAGCTTTTTCAAGATTATTTTTCAGGCTTGTAACCTATGCCAAGAATTTTTTTCTTTTCCTCAATCTGTTTTGCCCTTTCTTTGATATGCTTGAGGGCTGGAATCGGGCGGTGAGTCAATTTCAGCTCCTCTTCTTCAAGTTCATCGATTTTACCGGCGTCTTTGGCTGCCATAGCCTTGATTATGTCAACTATGTCGTCAATCTGCTCCACACCGATTGCAACTCCGCCTGTCACATTTGCAATCCACGAGAAAAATTCCGCATGGTCAAGACGCGAAACACGATGGGAGAAATCTCCGATTTCAACATCATAAAGCGAAGCAAGTCTGCGATAATCAATCCTTGTCGAGCAATAAACAGAATTTACAGTTATTTGCTTTTGATACATTGATTTTGTTATCTCGAAATAATCATGTTGATAAGGGCATTCATTCAATTCGTGAGGTCTCGCATCACCAAAAAGCACAATAGAATGAGCGTTTATTTCGTTCCAGTTCATTTCGAAGGCATCATGCAAAGCGTCTTCCACAGCTTCATCGGCATCTCCGCCGTTCCCGTCAGGCGTAGAAGCTATGAAGTTCTGTAGTTGCTCAACATTTACAGTCAATGGCTGAACTTTTGTGATATAAACATCTCCACTACCGTGGTCAAGGTAAAAAATTATACCGATGCGAAGATTCGGAATGATTTGAAACAAAGTGGAGCATATTTCTTTGAATTTAGATTTTAAAATTTCATGATAAGCACTCATTGAGCCTGTCAAATCACCCATAAGAACCAAATCCAGACCTTTGTGAGCCTGTTGTTCTTTGTGCATTTGCTGTTTTATGGAATCTGTTTTGAGGATTTTATCAACCGAATTCTGCTGTTTTACAGCGTTTATGTCGAACTTTTTGATAGGCTTGCTCTCCGTCTTCTTTGAAAGTCCTCCGCCGATTTTCTTCAATGCTGGCAGATTCAATTTTTCTGTGCCTGTAGAATTTGTTTTATTTTCCATAAATGTTACTCCTTATGCCGCTTTGTTCGAATCACGATTTGCAAGGTAAGTTCTGTCATACTCAGCTCTCTTTTCTGAATCCGAAAGCACTTCCCAAATCCTGTTCAAATGAGCCGTCTTTTCTGTGTATTCTGCCTGATTTTCTGCAGATGCTGTGTCTGGGTGATACATTTTCGCCATCTTGCGATACTGCTTTTTCAGCTGCCTCTCATCGTACTGCGTATAATCTTCTGCACTGTCAAAGTCGTTGCCGAACAAGAATTCATAGTAATCTTCCCATTCCGAATTATTTTCCTCAGAAGAAGTTGACTCTTCGCTTTCTGCTGACTCTGCATAAGCATTCAGAATCTCAATGACATCGGAGTATCCTTTGCAATAGCTCAAACCTTCGATTGCGTTTCGATAACATTCAGCAAACAAAAATGACTTGAAATTTTTGTCCGCCTCAAGAATGCAATTTTCGATTTTTTTAAGCCAAGTCGAAAAATCAAGTCCGCTATTTTCTGCGTGCTCCTTTACTGCCACATATTGATTTTTCAGTTCTTCGTTCACAGTGCTGATTTCATCGATTGGAATTGAAAAGCCCTTGAAAGTGCCGCTTGCATACTTTTCATCAAGTTCCTTGAATTTTTGAAGATTGTCCTCAAGCGTTTTCATCGCCACACGGATAGTTTCTTTGACGACGATTTTCGCCTTTTTGCCGTCTTCGCTGTCGTCAAAAGTAATGTTGTCCATTGTCTCCGTCATGGCTTCCATGTCAGCGAGTTTTCTGTCGTATTCCTTGATTTTTTCGTTCAGATTGTTTTCTATTTCAGTGCGGTCATTTTCCCATTTTGCTTTCTCAGCCTCAAAAGTTTCCCGTAGAGTTTTTTCTGCGGAAGAAAAGTTTCGCTCTTTTTCTTCAACATCAGAAAGCCGTTTTGCAATATCACCTTCAAGACTCCTGTATTCTTCCTCGCGGGAATCCAAATCTTTCAGTTTGTCCTCAAATTCCCGCTTCTGCTCGTCAGCGGCCTTTTGCTTTTCGGAATACTTCTCTTTTTCCTCCGTATATTCCTTTTCCGCCTTTTCAGCTTTTGCCACCCGCTCTTTCATCGAAGACCGCTCGTCCTTTATGTTCTGCCGCTCGCTTTCCAAGTCAGAATCTTTTTTTGCGACTCTTTGCTCATCTTTTTTAACGCTTTCACTACGGATATGAAGAGACATTTCTTGAGCCTGTTTCTGAGATTCAGCGCTCTTATCAATATTACTGAGACCTGTATGTTGAAAGGTAAAATTGTAATCAAAGCTTTCTCTAATCAGATAAGTTTTCCCAACGCGTCTTCGTCCAAAAACAGCTACAAACTGGGACTCTTCTTCGACTAGTAGAGATTGAAGATATTTTTTTTCAGATGTTCTTCCTATCATATTTTTTCACCCGCTTTTCTTGCTCGCGTTTTTGCCAAGCCTCTTTTTGAGTCTTTTCCATTTCGATGCGAGCATTTTCCTCCGCCCGCTTCTTGTTGTTCCAAAAATCAAAATGCATTACTTACCTCTATACATACTACCCTTTATTCTATTCCTGAGTTGACAGTTTTTCCTCAAGCATTTTCCTGAAATTCCTCATCGTCCTGCTTGCATCCGTCTTGTCCCGGCCGAACCATGCAGCAACTTGTTCCTGCGACACAAAATCACAAGACCCGAAAAAACTCCGAATAACACGTTTTGATTCTGCCGAGTTGGTAAAAGACACGCCGCATAGCAATTCATTGATTGTTTCCGTCTCGGTTTGCGCCTTTTCCAGTTCTGTCAAAACTCGATGCGTGAGCAAAGCTGCAAGATACGGCTTTGTTCGCTTCTGCGCATTTTTGAAGGTCTGGTCGATTTTAGAAAGCTTGGTAGAAAGTTCCTCTCGGATTTCAAAATCGCTTTTTGAAAGGGTCGATTGCTTCCATGAAAGAAAATTCGCCGTGTCAAAGCGAGAGACGACTTCTCCATCATCGTTTTCCGCTGTTTCAGGAGTGGTCAAGGCTCTTTCGCGCAGTGACAACAGTGCTTCTATCTCTTTCGCTGTCGTTCCAAACATGGCGGAAATCTTTTCTAGCGTCCGTGAATCCGAAATATCCTTTCCATAATTTTCCACTAGACGAAGAATTTGCCGAAGCCTCCGCTCTTTCTTTTTAGGAAAGTCGATTGCGCTTGCCTCGAAAACCCGCTGTTTTTCGTTCGCTCGCTTGATTTCGCTCTTCAAAGCGGCGGAAATGTAGTTCATGAATTTTTCTTGTTTTGTTTCGTCGAACTTTTCAAGACTCAGGCTCACACATTTCATAATTTCCACGCCCGCATTCTCAATCCGATTGCCGAAGACGCTTTTTGCCCACTTCCACAAGTCTCCAATTATTTTTGTCTTCAAGGCATTACATTCTTCTGAATCGAAT
>CAJOEO010000008.1 GCA_905233535.1 uncultured Treponema sp. | reverse complement strand
CGAGTACCTCGCCCGTCTTGAAAAGACGATGGGCAAAAAACTCGGAGCAGACGACGACCCACTTCTAGTTTCTGTTCGTTCTGGCGCGGCAATTTCTATGCCTGGCATGATGGACACGATTTTGAATCTTGGTTTGAACGACAAATCCGTTCTAGGTCTTGCCGCAAAAACGAACAATCCACGTTTTGCTTGGGACGCTTACCGCCGATTCATTCAAATGTACGGCGACGTTGCGATGGGAGTTGACCACGATAAATTCGAGGCAATTATCGACGAAGTAAAATCTCACCGCGGAATTAAGGAAGATACTGAACTCACCACGGAAGAATTGCAGGAAATCGTTTCAAAGTACAAGGAAATGTACAAAAAAGAAAAGGGTTCTGACTTCCCGCAAAATCCAAAGGAACAAATGTGGGGCGCAATCGGGGCGGTTTTTGGTTCTTGGATGAATCCTCGCGCAATCAAATATCGCAAATTGAACAACATCAAAGAAGGCGCACTCAAAGGAACGGCTGTTACCGTTATGGCGATGGTCTTTGGAAACAAAGGCGAAACGAGTGGAACGGGCGTTTGCTTTAGTCGCGACCCGTCAACTGGCGAAAACGTTTTTATGGGCGAATATTTGATGAACGCTCAAGGCGAAGACGTTGTTGCAGGAATCCGCACTCCGCAAAAACTCGCGCAACTTGAGGAAACGAACAAAAAAATCTACGACGAACTTTGCGAAATCCGCTCTCGACTCGAAAAGCACTACCACGATATGCAGGATATGGAATTCACCGTTGAGGAAGGCAAACTCTTTATGCTTCAGTGCCGAAACGGAAAGCGCACTGGCGCGGCGGCGGTGAAAATGGCTGTGGATATGGTTGCCGAAGGTCTTATCACAAAAGAGCAGGCTCTTTTGCGAGTTGAACCTGAGCAGTTGAACCAGCTTCTTCTTCCACAACTAGACAAAGATGCGGTTAAAAAGGCGACGGAAATCGCAAGCGGCTTGAACGCTTCTCCTGGAGCGGGTTGCGGTCAAATCGTGTTCACCGCGGACGAAGCAGAAGAATGGACAAAAGAAGGCAAAAAAGTTCTTCTTGTCCGCAAAGAAACTTCGCCCGACGACATCGCGGGAATGGCGGTTGCGCAAGGAATTCTTACATCTACGGGCGGAAGAACGAGCCACGCGGCAGTTGTTGCTCGCGGAATGGGAACTCCGTGCGTTTGCGGTTGCGCGGACATCGGATTTAAGGACGAAAACACAATCGTCGTAAAAGGCAAAGAGTACAAAAAAGGCGACTTCCTTACGATTGACGGCGCGACGGGGCGCGTTTTTGAAGGACAGGTTGCTGTAAAGCCCGCGGCGATTTCAGGCGATTTGGAAAAATTCTTGGGCTGGGCAGACGAAGTTCGGAACAATTCCGTGCGCACTACTGCAAGCGGAAAAACGGTAAAGGGATTCAATGTGCTTGCAAACGGCGACACTCCGCAGAACGCTCGCGACGCATTCCGCTTTGGTGCAATGGGAATTGGTCTTTGCCGCACGGAACACATGTTCTTTGACGAGCCGAAGCTCACAGCATTCCAAAAGATGATTGTTTCCGACACAACGGAGCAGAGAAAGGAAAACCTCGCGAAGATTTTGCCTTATCAGCAGAAAGATTTGCTCGACCCGCCTCTCAACGAGTTCATTCAGGCGGAAAGCGACGCGCAACTCTCCTCTCTTTCGGCAAAACTCGGAATCGACAAGGAAACGCTTTCTCGCAAAGTGCTTCAGCTTGCAGAACACAATCCGATGCTCGGTCATCGCGGCTGCCGTTTGGCAATCACCTATCCAGAAATCTACGAGATGCAGGTTGAAGCGATTGCACGAGCAACAGCGCAACTCGACAAAGAGGGCGTAAAACACGATGTTCGCATTATGATTCCGAATGTCGTTACCTATAAGGAAGTTGAGCAGATTCGCTCGCAGGCTGAAGCGGTCATCGAAACTGTGAACAAGGAAGTCGGCACAAGCCTTAAATTCCAAATCGGCTCGATGGTTGAATTCCCGCGCACCGCTTTGAGCGCGGACAAAATCGCGAGCGTTGCTGATTTCTTCAGTTTCGGCTCGAACGATTTGACGCAGGCAACGTTTGGATTCAGTCGCGACGACTACGGCAAATTCATCAACGCATATCTTGACCAGCGCGTTCTTGAGGACGACCCGTTCGCCACGCTCGACGCAGACGGTCCTGGCGCGCTTATGGAAATTGCAGAGGCAAAAGGCAGAAGCGTAAAGAGCGATTTGCACTTGGGCATTTGCGGCGAACACGGCGGCGACCCCGCATCAATCGCGCTTTGCTACAAAATCGGCTTGAACTATGTTTCTTGCTCGCCGTTCCGCGTGCCACTCGCGCGTCTTGCAGGCGCACAGGCGGTTATCAAATCGCAAAAATAACGCGCACTGAGTAAAAAAACGCCTCCGATTTTTCGGGGGCGTTTTTGTTTTTGCCAAATCACGCGAAAATGCCGTTACTGCTAATTTTCGTCCAATGAACTTCCAGATTTTTTTGCGTCTTCTTCCAAAGAATTTCCGTTTCGGATTTCCTCAGGTTCGATTTCTTCCGTTTCTGCGGCGCGAGTTTCCTGGCGATACGCTTCTGGCGGTCCTCCGTAAACGCACGAAAACCCTCTCCCCAAACAGCCGTCAAGCCCAATTCCCGCAAGAATCGCCGTCAAAATTTTTATCCATAATGCACATAGATTTTTTTTCATTTGATTTTCTCCGCTATGAATAGATCCGAATCATCAACTTTGAAGAAATCAGTTTTCGCAAGGCTTTAGCCTGAGGAAACTGACTGACCTGTGAGGAAATGACCGATTTCCTCACCAGGTCTACTATTCATAAAAAATAAAAGCGACATTTCTAATGTCGCTTTTAATCGAAGAACAAAATTTATTGACTTACAGGAAGCGTATAACTTCCCAATAAATAATAGGAATTACTTGTACATGTAAACGTTTTAGCGTTTTTTCCATCTTCACTTACATAAGTTATATTCGTTTTTGAATTTTTCGGCACAGAAACCGCAGTTTTTCCATCTTCGTCATTTATTTCAACGCATTTGCAGAAAAACGTTCCGTTATACCATTCATCAAAATACGGATATAATTTATCCGGAATCAAATCTTTCAACTGCTTTCTGTCTGTAATCGACTGAAACGTTTTTACATAAATTTCGCTGAGGTCCAGTTCTTTCGCCACATCTTCAATGGTATAATATTGAAGCAAATTCGCAATAAACCAAGCATTATTCAAATCTTTTTCGACAGATAAATATTTTAGAACATCATTTATACTCGTGTCCTCGCGATGTACATAAACTTTTCCGCTCGTAACGGGAATATTGCTATTGGATTCCAAAACGAATTTCAGCAAAACTTGAACTTCGTCTTTGTAGGATTCTTTTCCTGGGTCGTCGTTTATCCAACTAATCTTCATTCCATCAGGAAGAACAATAGTCGGATAAAGCCATTTTGCTTTTGTAAGAATATCGAACCAATATGTTATGGGTTGCGCCTTTGCGACAGGGCGACTTTGATTTTTCAAACTGTCCCAAGTATTTATGCCGATTAGCATATCTTTGTGGAAAAGTCCGCCGCCGCTATTTCCGCCAGAAATGTAGCTAGTGTGAAGAAGTTTGGATTTTTCTTCGCTCTCGTAGCCGAGCAGTTCCCCCGCAGTTCTTGCAGAACGATTCGGGTCGCCAGTTCCAGGAAATCCCATCGCGCGAACTTTTCTGTCAACAAACGAAGTTCTAAACGGATTTCCAAATTTCGCAAATGGAAGATTCAAATCCGAAACTTTGCCGTCCGTTTTGGGCAATCCTTCGTCGTTCAAATGACACGCCGAAATAATCTGCAATACAGCGCGGTCGCGGTTTGTATCAAAATTTTCATCATCTGTAAGAATATAAGCCACATATTTTAATTTTTGAGAATCATCGCCTTTGTCGAGCCTTGCCATTTCTGGAACGCCAACGAACATCACATTGTCAACAGGATTTATAGTAACCCGCGTTATCGGCTTTCCGTTCGGTCCAACTTTGTCGCCCTGCAATTTTTTTATGGAAGGTTTAATATAAGCCCGTGTTACGTGTGCATTTGATATTATAAGACCACCTTTTGTTATTACAACGCCAGTTCCTACATGAACTAATCGCGCTTCCGCAGAAACAACATTTGCATCTCCAAAATCGGGGTCTCCGCCTTTTGTGCGGTACTTGTAATCGCTTTCCAAACCTTCAACATCGTAAGTTACAAGCAAACTGCTCAACTTTACAACGGAAGAAAGAGATTCCAAAGAAAACCAATCGCCTTCGTGTTCTTCCTGCGAAAAAACTGGCTCAAATACAAAAATCGAAAAAACGATTAAAAAAACAGACCGTTTTATATTTTTTATCAAATTAGTCATTCTTTGCCTCCAATGTCCTTATCAAAATTCTTACGGCGCGATTCGCTTCGTCGTCCTGCTCTTTGTCGCTGAAAACATCAATCAAAAATTCGCTTTCGCCTTTTTTGATTTTGTATGTTTTTTGATACAAAACAAACGGTTTTCCTGCGGAATCTTTCGCAACGAAACTGTTGAATCCCGCAGAAATTTCCCAGCCTTTTTCCATGCCGAGATTCACTGGCTTTGTGATTTTTACAAAATCCGTTTTTGCGTCGCAAAACAAATATAGATTTATTGAACCAGTTTTATTTTTGTAGAACACATTTTCAGTTTCGCTACTCAAATCAAACGCATTTTTTGTGGAACTTTCTTCAACGCGGCTAAAATCAAAAGGCAAACAAAAAGTCCATTTTCCGTCCGACGAAACGAATTTTTCGGTTCGGAATTCGCCGTATCTAATGACGAGCGCGTAAATCAAAAACGCGCAGAGCATAAAAATCATTATTGCCGATGTGGCGCGACTTTTTGGAATCGTCAAAAATTCAGGGGAAATTTCGCCTTCTTTTTTTAAAATCTTGTGAATCAAAACCACAACCGCAAGAACAAGAACAGTTGCAAACGCAATCGAAATCAAAACGGGAAGAATTTTTATTCCTGCAAAAGAAATATCTTTTAAGAAAAACTGCTCAATTCCATAATTTAAGGCAAAAAGCATAATCATAACCAAAACGGCAAGAATTAGCCGAACGATTCGTTTTCTTAAAAGCGACTGGTGAATCAAAAATCCAGAAAGAGAACAAATTGCCGCGTAAACGGAAATTCTTGTAATCAATTCGATTATCACAAATTGACCGTCAAGGCTTTCAAAATTAACAAATTCCGTCATACACGCGGAAAACGCGATTCCCGTTCCCAAAAATCCGCCGTAAATAAAAGAATCCACAAGTTCGTCAAACGAACTCAATTTTACGACGACAAATGTAAAAATCAGAAAAAACGCAAAAACTGGAAGCCCGATGTTTTCCATCAGTGCAAAAGATTCTTTTCCGACAATCCAATTCAAAATGCCTTTTCCAGAAAGATACGCCGCCTCGCCCAAAAAAAATGTCAAAACCGTCATCTTTAGACTTTCGTGCTTGATTCTGTCCAAAAACCAATACAAAAAAATCCAAATTGCAGAAATAATCGTCGAAAAAATCCCAAGTTCGATTATTCCCCAAAATTCGTCCGTGTAAATCTGCCAGGATTTTATTGCCGTGCAAGAAACGCCGTACAGCGCAAGCAAAGCAATAATCACAAAAAGTCCGTTCAAACTGATTCGTTTTTCAGTTTTGTCGCTGAGATTTTTATCCATTCAATTCTCCTTAAAATTGAATAGAATTATAGTCTTATAGCGCGGAAAAATACAACTATTTTTGATTTTTATAGTCTATTTAACTATGTTTTTTTTCATTGCGCCGTAGGAATAATAAAAACCATTTTTTTCTCTTTATTAAGAATTTTCTTCGAGCATTTGCAAATTGCAATGCGCACATTCTGAACGGTCATCTTTGTGAAGATGAAGCCCGTTTCCTTCGCACCATTGCCAGTTTTTGCAGGACGCGCATTTTCCGATTTTTGCCCAAGAGCGATTTCTGACGTTTTGAAATTTATTGTTCCAAATGTCCATAAAATCGTCTTTGTAAATGTTTCCTTGAATAAACGCGGGACTTCGCACGCTAAGGCAGGCAGAAATCGAACCGTCGCACATAATCGAGCCGACATTGATTCCGCCGCGGCAAAAAAAATAATAATCGCGGACTTTCAATTCGTAATCGCCCAAATATCCTTCGCACGAATAATTTGCGTGAATCGATTTTCCGTCAAAAGTGCGGTAATTTCTGGTTTCTGCGATGAAATCCAAAAGGCAGCGATATTCACTCGGAGAAAGTGCCAAATCGTTTTTTGTGGCGCGTCCGTTTGGAAAAATCGAAAAAAGCCGCCAAAATCGAACGCCTTTTTCAATCAAAAAATCGCGGAGAGATGGAAGAACTGCAAGATTTTTTTTGTGAACGCAAGTAATCACATCAAAAACAAAAAGGCGCGGATATTTTGCGTTTTGCCTCACGCACAAATCGATTGCGTTTGAAACCGCCACAAAAGATTCTGCGTTTCTGCGAAGATAAGCGTGTTCTTTTTCAAGCCCGTCAATGCTCAAACTCATTCCGCCAAGCCCGCTTTTTATCAACGAACGGAAACGCGATTCTGTCATAAAAAGTCCGTTCGACACGATGCACCAATTAAAACCGCGCTGGCGAATCGCAACGCCCGCTTTTTCCAAATCCGCGCGAAGAAGTGGCTCGCCGCCCGTAATGCACACGGTCATTTGTTTTGCGGGATTTTTTTCTTTTATTCCGTCCAACGCTTTTACAAAATCTTCAAGCGGCATATCGGGAACGGCGGATTCTTTTAGACAGTCAGAACCGCAATGAAGACAATTCAAATTGCATCGAAGCGTACATTCCCAAAAAAGATAGGTCAATTCGTGTTCGTTTTTTACTGCATTTCTGTACAACTTAAAAACTTTTCGGCGAAGCACATCTTTCAGACCTTTCATTTGCGCTCCAAAATCACATTTTCTTCTTTTGTAACTTCGTCGATTTCAAAATTAAGTTCGCGCCGAATCGGCGCAAATTCTCCGTTCGGGTCTGAAACTATCATCGTGTATTTGACTTTCAGTCCCGCCCAAACGCTAAAATCGTCAAAGTAAAATGCTCCGTTTTCGTCGGAAAAAGTTTGCGCCTTTTCGTAAGTGCCGTCGTAAATTGCGATTTTGATTCCTTTGAGAGAATTTTCGTCTTTGTCGCAAATCGTTCCGTACAATTTTGTGGTAATGTGATTTCTGCGCCCGCCGTACACGGTAAGAAAAGAATCTTCAAGTTCAAATCCTTCGACGATTTTTGTGTGGCGACGCGGCAAATCTTTTGAATACGCAGAAAGTCCAAGCAGAGAAAGCGCGAAAACGCAGATTCTTTTGCAGATTTTCATATTTCCTCCAAATCTTCAATCATTTGCAGATTGCATCGCGCACATTCTGAATGGTCGTCTTTGTGAAGATGAAGCCCGTTTCCTTCGCACCAACGCCAATTTTTGCAAGATGCGCATTTTCCGACTTTTGCCCAGGAACGATTGCGCATATTTTGGAATTTGTTGTTCCAAATGTCCATAAAATCGTCTTTGTAAATATTTCCTTGAATGAACGCGGGACTTCGCACGCTAAGGCAGGCAGAAATCGAGCCGTCGCACATAATCGAGCCGACATTGATTCCGCCGCGGCAAAAGAAAAAATTATCGCGCACTTTCAATTCGTAATTTCCCAAATATCCTTCGCAGGCATATTCAAGATGAATCGATTTTCCGCTAAATGTGCGGTAGTTTCTTGTTTCTGCGATGAAATCCAAAAGATAGCGATATTCACTTGCAGAAAGTGCCAAATCGTTTTTTGCGGCGCGTCCGCTTGGAAAAATCGAGAAGATTCGCCAGCCGATAACGCCTTTTTCAATCAAAAAATCGCGGAGAGCGGGAAGAACGGCAAGATTTCCGCGATGAACGCAAGTAATCACATCGTATGCAAGCATTCTCGGATAATCGCGATGATAAGAAACGCACAATTCAATTCCACGGACGGCGTTTTTAAAAACTTGCGGATTTTGGCGCAAATATGTGTGTTCTTTTTCAAATCCGTCCAAACTGATGCTTATAGTACACATTCCCGCGGCAATCAAAGAATCAAACCGTTCGCGCGTAAGCAAAAGCCCGTTTGTAACAAGCCCCCAATTAAACCCAAGTTCACAAATCGCAACGCCCGCTTTTTCCAAATCCGTGCGAAGAAGAGGCTCACCGCCAGTAATGCACACAAGAATTTTTTGATTTTCCGTCAGATTTTGTTTGATTTTTCGCAAAACGCCCACAAAATCTTCAAGCGGCATATCGGGAACGGAATTTTCCGCCGAACAATCAGAACCGCAATGAAGACAATTCAAATTGCATCGGAGCGTACATTCCCAAAAAAGATGGTGCAAATTGTGCTTTTTCGTTTCAGAAATCCGATATTTTCTGAAAATTTCCCGCTTTACAATGTCCGAAATCGAAAGTTTTTCTTTTTTCATTCTGATTTTTCCAGCGCGACTTCGATTTTTTTGCCGACAGAAAGAGAATCCAAACTGACTTTTTGCGAAACGGATTTGTATTTTCCGCTTTTGTCTTCAAAAACGATTGTGTATTCGGTGTTTTTTTGGAATTTTTCAAGCGAAAAATAATAGTTTCCGTTTGAATCGGTAACCGTGGACGCGATTTCTGTTTCGCCGAGAAGAACTTTCACATTTATTCCAGAAAGTTTTGTGCCTGCTGACTTTTCCGTTACGATTCCGTACATTTGCGCGACACTTACAGTTACATCGGGAGGACCGTACATTTCTGGCTCTGGCGCAGGACCGTACATCGGACAACCTGTAAGCGAAATTGAAACGCCGAACGCCGCGCACAAAGCCGCAAATATTCTTTGGGAAATCGATTTTTTTTCGGGCATTTAATTCTCCTCTGTTTGCATTTCCCGCTCGAATTTTGGAGATATTACGAAAGGTATGCTTTAAGAAGTTCGTTGAGCGAATCCGAAACGAAAATGACAGCCAATTTTTCAGCATACTTTCTGCAACATCTCCAAAAATCCTCTGTATTTTAACGGAAATTTCTAAATTCTAAAAACAATTCCAAAAGTAATATTATAAATTGTGTCGCCATTCAAAGAATATTTTTCATCTGTAGTGCCGTAATTTCTGCGGTCTCCGTAGTAGTCAGTTTCAGAACCGACTTTTCCGTATGATAGGCTTCCGCCCAAAACTTTTGAAACATTGAACGCGGCATAAAATCCAAAAATATTCCAGGGAGTCAAAAACGCCAAAACCGTTCCGCCGAGCGAATACGAGAATATATCGACATTCCATGCCGAAGTATATTCGGTATCATACGAATATCCCCAGCCAGTTGTTGTTTCTGTCCAAGATTTTTGCTTTTTCTTAAAATTGTCATAGTTAATGCTAAAATCGCCGCAGAATGTAAGAGCGAATTTTTTTGTTTTTAAGGTCCAGCCAAGGTCAAGACCAAAAATCAAAGCAAGCCCGCTGACAGAATCGTCTGCGTATAAATCTTTTGAACTTCCGCCGCCGATGTCGAATTTTCCACCGAATGTAAAACCTATCGGAGTTACTGCATAAAACGCCATATCGCAAAAATATTCGTCTACGCCGTAATTTTTTTGTTTTGAATCCGCTTCAAAAGCCTGATTTGAATAATTGAATCCAATCGGTATAAAAAAACTCCATTCGGCAAATGAATTTGCAACAAATGCAAACAGCAAAGAAACAATGCAGAATAATTTTTTCATATTTCTCTCCTCTTATAGTAACTAGAGATGTTCGGAAACTGAAGTTTCCGAATCATCAACTTTGAAGAAATCAGTTTTCGCAAGGCTTTAGCCTGAGGAAACTGACTGACCTGGTGAGGAAATGACCGATTTCCTCACCAGGTCTATTATCTGAATCTGCGCCGTTCTCTTGATTCCCACCGTGAAACGACGGAATACATACACGATTTTCCATTGGAAGTTTCGTTATATCTGCTGTCTTTTGGCGTTACTCTGATTTCGTAAGTTCCTTTTGAAAGCCCGTTTATTGAAAGCGAGCCGCCGCCGTACGAGCAGTAAAACGAATTCCAATTTGCCGTGCCGTTTTTGCGCAAATGAACCGTGCAGGAATCGTATGTGCTGCTGAAAGAAACCGTCAGTTCATCGTCGTCGGTTTGTTCCACAAGCAATGAACGAACATTTGCAGACAAAAGCGATGCGCATAAACACATCAAAAAACAAAGCAAAAACTTTTTCATAAGATTCCTCCTTAAAAATTCATTATTCGCTACCAGAATAATAAGAAACCGTGCCATCATAATTTATACTATATGCTTCAATATAAAACCCATTACTTGCGTTAGCAGTTTTTTCAACACCTGCACCGTCAACAGGCACAACAACATAATGAACATTATTATTAACATCTGTTCCTGATATTCCCGAATCCGTGTAACTCAATCCAGAAATCGTTGCAATAACTCTTCCATACGACATTATTTGAGATGCCGTGTAATTGTTTGAAGAAGTGGTGTAATATCTATAGATTTTATACGTTTCTGCACCTGTTACACTCGTCCAATTTAAAACGACAGATTCCCATGTCCAAAAATATTCATAATTATAGAATGCAGTTCCACCGCTCTGGTTAGTTGATACTCCACCAGAAGGAATCCGCAATGTTGGATTGCCGTAAACTGGGGCTGCTGCCCAAGTTTTTATGGAACATTCATTTGAAACTTTGTTAGAACTAGAAGACGCTGTACTTAAATAAAATGTATAGTTCGTGTTTCTTGAAAGCCCTGTAACTGTAAATGTATCAGAGCCGTTGCCTGCCAAATATCTTGAAACATTGCCGTAATATCCGTTTCTAAAGAGATAGAAAGTGCCGCCAAAACTCTTGTTGTTGGTAACTTTTATTGTCGCAGTCGATTCTGTGTAACTTGTGCAGGAAATTGTAAACGACGGTTTTTCCGTTGTTGTAACGGTTCTTGCAGAAGAAAGGTCATCGCCATACGCATTTTTGAGAATGAATTGGTAAGTTGTTTTTTCTGAAAGATTTTTTACAGTATACGACGACGAAGAAATGCCACTAGCGATAAGACTCCCGTTTTTATACAAGTAAACATTGTTGTCTTCGATTCCGCTTGCCAAATCCCATTTCAATGTAACTTCATTGTACGAAATGCTGGAAGCAGTAAGATTATACGAAGATTCCGCCCCGTAATATTTTGTGGAATTGCTTTCAACTTTTATTTTGTAGTAATCAATGTCTTTATCATGCAAAACAGCCTGGAAAGATGTTTCGTCTTGAATATCATAAGCGGAATTTTCTGTATTATTTCCTCCAAGTGTTTCGCCATAATTTTTATATTGATTTGCCTCGATGCCTGTTGTAACAATATTTCTTGGCGTTTCTGTATCAAAAGCAACGGAATAGTGCATTTCTGTACTGTCTTTTAGAGAAGTCGCTGTAGCCGCTCCGCAAAATACCATCATAAATTCGTCGCCGTAATTTTTGCTGAATGTTGGAACATACAATTTTGCAGAACTATTGTTCGCGATTGAAAAATATTTGTGGTTTTTGTCTGGATAAATCAAAAATCCTTTTAATCGCGCGTTTTGGTTTCCTTCAATGCTTTTTGCGGAAATTGTAATCGGCATTTGTCCGCGGAACGCTCTGAACGAAATTAAATCGTTCCACTCTTTGTCTCCTATATAAATATTCACATTGATTTCCACATCAATATAAGGCTCTGAAAAACTGCCAATTTGCAAATTAAATGATTTGTCATTCTTCTGCACACCAGGCTTTAAAGTTGAAATCCAAAAATCAGTTTGCCCCGAAAGCGTTACAGCACTGTTGTTCGACGACAAAATAACATGAGAAGTGCCGCAATCCGCAGAACCCGTGTTTTCTATTACGATTCCGAGATTTTGATAATTTTTGCCTGCATAAAAATATGTTTGGTTTTCAAGTTGAGGAACTGTAACTTTAAGGCTTACGCCATCTTCGTCTAAAACGATTTTTCCGACATTTGCCCCGTTTCTTGTAACATTCAAACCGTGAGCCGTTTGCGTTTTGTCGCCCGTTGTAACGCGCACAGTCTGTTCGCCAGGACGCGCCGCAATAAGTTTTGCTTCTCCGTTAGAATCCGTTGTGGCTTTGCTTTCGCTTTCTGAAGAATCGAAATCTTTTGGTTTGCCGCTAACTTCAACATTTGAAATTCCAGTTTCGCCGCTAGAAATAGGCGCTCTTGATGCAGAATTCAAAAATCCCACAACTTTTACGGAATATTCCAAATTCGTTCCGCCTTTTCTGAACATCGGAATCGAATCTGTTACCATAACGGATTCCGATTCTTTTTGGAAAGTTCCGAGATTTTCTACGCTAAGATAAGTCGCGCTTCCGCTGGAATTTCTATAACTGCTTCCTTTGTATTCAACGCTTCTTTCTTTGAACTGATATTCAGTTCCGTTGTCCATGCGAACCCAAGTTCCCCAAAAGTACGAATCCGCCAAAATTCCAGAAGACTGCGTAACAGGTTCGTCAGTCGGAGAAGGTTCAGGGTCTGGGTCAATGGGGTCAGGGGTTGGAGTACATGCCATAAAAAAAAGCGCGACATAAATGGAAAAGAAACAGCACAAAATTTTATAAAAGACATTCTTTTTCATAATAAACCTCCTCTTACTGAATTGCATTTCCCAGCAAATCCGTGCTGACAATTTTGTTCGTTCCTGTTTTTGTTTTTAAATGCAAAACTTGAGTGCCAATTTTGTTTTCTGCCATACTTACAACCCTGTAATACGATGAATATTCGTTTTCCCAAAGTTTTTCACCCGAAGAAGAAACACACACAAGAATTCCGTCCGCATCGCTTGTAATTTCTCCCGCCGTATCTTCAGAATTAACGCCGCACATAACAAGACCGTAATTTGTGAAATTTATCTGCGTAAACCATGCATTTTTTTTCGTGGAAGAAAATTTAACGGGACTTTCAGAAATCTTGTCGGAAGACAAAAAACAGCCGTACAAATCGTTGTTGCTTGCCGCCCCCATTGCTTCGCCGCAAACATAATATTTTCCGTTTTTTCCAACGATTCCAAAAAAAAGCGATTTTTCGATTGAACGGATTTCCTCGTGCGAAGACAAATCTGAATTGAATTTGTAAATCACGCCTTTATGAACCAAAGTTGAATACTTCCCGTCAAAATCGTTAAATCCGCAGGCGTATAAATTCGTGCCGTCAAAATACGATGAAGCAAGAGTTCGTAAAACATTTTCTTCGCAAAAATCGTCGCTCACCCAATGCGAAGAAATTTCTGGCGAATCGGAAGAAAAATCCGCGATTGCCGCAAAATAATGCATTTTTCCATCTAAATCAAAAACAGAGCCACAGACGGAAAATTTTGAAGAAGAAATTTCGCAAATCGCGCCTTTTACGAGATTTCCGTAAAAGTAAAAATTCTCAAAACTCAATCCTTGGGCATCTTGGACAAATCCAGTCAAATTCACGATTTTAGAATCGTTTGTGTTGATATTGAATTTTCCAAGATAAAAGAAAGAGTTTGTAGGATACGAATCGCTGTCGCTGGAATCTGTATAACCGCGCAAAAGCAAAAGATATTCTTTATCTGAACATTGAAGCGCGTCAATCACAGAAACAGAAACTACATCGCTTTCAAGAATTGTAAATTCGCCCGATTTTTTGGGATTTCCGTACACATCAAATGATTGAATATAAAATGTGCTTGAACGATTTTTCACCGCGCCCGCAAAAAATGAGCCGTCCGAAACATCGTATGCGCCGCGCACGCAGTCAACTGTATATTTTGACAAAATCGGTTCAGATGTCCAAATCTGCCTTTGCGTGTCCACATCAAACGGAGAAATCGATTTTAGCGTGGCTTCGTCATTAGAAACTACAACAGAATAAATTTTTCCCGCTTCATAATCTATTTCTGGAAGGTCGATTTCTTTTGAGTTTACGCAAATCTTTGCAAGAGAAACCGCCTCTAGTTCAAAATCTCCGTTTTCGCCGCCAATCGGATAAACTGCACAATGACTTTGTGCAACAAGTTTATCACTTGCGTTATACGGTTCTATTATGATATTCCCGACTTTTATATAAATATCAGAAGTCGTTTGATTTTCCAAAAGTAGAAACGCAGATTTCGTTTTGCATTTAGTAATATTATCTATAGTAATTGTTGTGATTGTGTTCTCTATAATTTTCGCGGATTTATGATTTATCGACGAATCAGAAGAAAAATAAGGAAAAACCGCCTCCCCATTTCCCAAATCAAAATTGTATACAAAATAAAATGTAGATTCGCCTATGATATTATCATTGAGTTCAACTTTTTTTTCGGTATTGGCATTTACTGTAGCAAAAATAGAATCATTGTAATTTGGATTGTCGTTGTAATATATTGCTACAGAATAAGCACTATTATTCTTAAAATTTATATATGTTTTATCAGAATACTGCACATCTTCATTTTCCTCCTCTTCTTGAGGACTAGGATGAGGTGAACAAGAAATGATTGAGAATAATAAAAATGTAAAAAACAAAAAAATATTCTTCAACATATTACCTCTTAAAGAACGCTTCACCGCTAAAAACGGTGAAGCGCAAAGCAATTAGCCATGTCTAAAATTTAGTTAGACCAATCAATTTCTTGTTCATCAACAACTTTTTCACCATCAACAGTTTTTGTCTTGACTTCTGCTTTATAACCATCACTTTGGTTACCTGTAATCGTAAATGTGTACAAGTAGCCCGCTTTGTAAGTAAATTGCGTAGAAGAATCCCCCGAAAGATATGCGCAAGTCGTATCAGTTGTTCTTTCTGTACCAACCCTATACTGCGAAGTAGTAATAGAATCTTCGTAGGTATTATCCGTCAACTTATCCATAGTAATCGCAAAAGTAAGGCTTTTTCCTGTGTTGATATTTTTTGAACCCAAAGAGTTCACATAAGCAGAGGCATTTGCACCTGTATAAAATTGAACACCAGAATCCGAAGCACTGTTTATAATCTTGATATATGCAGCACTTGGCGTGAAATTGATGTCACTTACCCAATTTTGCGCATTAAATTCAACATTTGTAGTTTCTGAATCGAGAGAAAAACTAAAACTTTTTGCCTTTCCCTGAAGAGAACCTGTTTTATATTTTGGATATGTCGATACAATTTCACCTATATTGCTGTCATATTTTTTGAACACTGGAAAAAGTAAGTAGTCTCCATTAGAAACATGGAAAGTCTTGTTAAATGTCTGTTTTCCAATATAACCAATGGTTTCCCCACTTATGCTATTGTTCCGAAGCTCCACATTAAAATCTGTTCCGTTCTGCATTTTAATTGCATAACTTCCGCCCATTACATTTGAAATGTTGTACACCTGTTCATTTGTGGAGTTCGTATTATAAAAGGCGTACATCATCGTATACGGAGAAGCATCAAGCGTTGTTGGAGAAGATGAATAGTATTTTTTATAGTCATCTTCAGTTACGACATAGAGCATAAAATCCGTTGTTTCGGTAAAGATTGAAGAATCTTTCTTTAACCAAGTTGTTGCATTTGCTTTTACGCCTCCAATCAAATGTCCCGCTGATGGCTGACCATAAAAACAAACCATATTTTTAGAAGCATTGTTTTTAATATGCAAAGAACCGTTTGAAGAGGTGTAATCGGCATAATCAATTTCACCTGTCTCAGTTTCAACCTC
The DNA here is from genome assembly GCA_905233535.1 of uncultured Treponema sp. GTDB lineage: Bacteria > Spirochaetota > Spirochaetia > Treponematales > Treponemataceae > Treponema_D. The sequence goes on along the minus strand of CAJOEO010000008.1, from coordinate 3,537 downwards.
TTGCTCTATTACTTTGTTTTCGGGGTCGGGGTCGCACGAAGCTCCCATGAACAAAACCGCGGCTGTTATTATTGCAGCCACAATCGAACCTTTCTTTCTAAAAATCATAGGCTTTACCTCACTTTGTAAGATTTTGCTGTGCTTTTCACAGCCGTGTATAGGTTGCTTTCCCAATCGAATTATAGTCTATTTGACATAATCAGTCAATTTTTTTTGATTTTCAGCGGATAAAATTGTCTATTTAACTATATTTTCAAATTCTGCGATTAAGAAAAATTGAAACCACAAATCAAACTTTGCAAAAATCTGCTATACTAGAGGAATGGGAGAGCAGGACATAACGCAAAAAACATTGCTTGCGCACAATGATGTTTTTGCGGATATTTTGAACGCGCTTTTGTTCAGCGGAGAACAGGTCGTAAAGGCAGACGAACTGACAGACGCGCAGTCGTTTTCGCAGTACAAGGCGGCGGAAGGCAATCTTCGGGCGCAGGAGCGCGATGTGGCAAAAAAATGGAATCGCGGCACGATTTGCCTAAGCCTTTTTGGGCTTGAAAATCAGACGAAGCGCGACAAAACGATGCCGCTTCGCGTGATTGGCTACGACGGCGCGTCGTATCGCGAGCAGGCAAAAAGTGGCAGGCAGTATCCAGTCATAACGCTCGTGCTTTATTTCGGCACGGAACAAAAGTGGCAAACGCCAAAGTCGCTCAAGGAATCGCTTGAAATCGACAGCCGAATCGAAAAATTCGTGAGCGATTACACGCTCAACATTTTCAATCTGGCTTGGCTGACCGACGAGCAAATCAATTCGTTCCGAGGAGATTTTAAAATCGTTGCGGAATATTTGCGCGCAGTGAGAGTCGGCGAAGCGCAGGAATGGGAGCGGCAGAAAATCGAATATGTGGAGGAAATCTGCGATTTATTGAAAGCGATTTCAAACGACGACATATTCGACGGAATGCGCGATTTTATCGTAGAAACACAGCGGGAAAAAGGAGGCTTTCAAATGAGCGAGTTTGTTCAAAAGATGATTAGCCGCGGACGGAACGAGGGAATTTCGATTGGACGGAACGAGGGAATTCCAATCGGAATAGAACGCGGCCGAAGCGAAGGAATTGCATTTGCGACGAACCGAATGACGAGTTTGATGACCGCGCTTTACAGCAAAGGGCGCGATGATGATGTAAAGCGGGCGTTTTCCGACAGCGCGTACATGGAACAGCTTTACAGCGAATTCAATTTGTAGAAAATCTGCGCAAACAAAACCGCTTCCGAAAAATCGGGGGCGGTTTTTTGTTCGATTTTCTTCTATTTTAAACCTTTCAGAATCTAAAAACGGCGGAGGTCAAAAGACACAATTTTATTTCGGAAAGCAAAAAAATCGTGATATAATGCGCTTTATTTTGAAAAAGTTTCAGTCTAATAGATATTCAAAGTTGATGATTCGGAAACGGAAGTTTCCGAACATCTCTAATTTATCCGTTTGCGGATTTAGGGAGTTCCCCGATGCTTCACCATTCACCCGAATTTTTTAAAAGATTGTTTGAAACGCTTGACAACAACGCCGTTCTTATGCGAGTTGAGCCTGACGGAAAATATTATCCGATTTGGTGTTCCGACGAATTCTGTCAGATGATGGAAGGTTCGCAGGACGATTTTATTCGGGCGGAATACGGCGGCACGATGAACACTATTCACCCAGACGACCGCGCAGATGTGGCGTATCTTTTTCGCCATCATGTCGCGCCAGACGGCACAAACAGTCTGACAATCCGCAAAAACACGATGAAAAATCACGAATTGTATGTTTGCATTCACTACGCTTTTATAAAAGAAGGAGGCGTTCAATACGCATACTGTTCGTATTTTGATGTGAGCGATTTGAAAGTCAGCCAGATTCGCACGCAGGTGATGTACGAGGAATTGAACAAGGAATTAGACGCGCTTGCAGACGAAAGCCTTGCCGCGCTTCGCTCAAATCTAACGAAAGGCGTTGTGGAAAATGTGCAGGGAACTGACCTTTACGACTGCGACAAAGTGGGCGCGCCAATCGAGGAACTTTTTAAAACTCGCCTTGAAAATATGCCGCTTGAAAGCGACCGCAAAAATTATCTAAAGACTTTTGATTTTGAAACGCTCCGACAAAAATATTATCGCGGCGAAGGCGTTACTTCTCTCGTGATTTTTTCGCACAGGCAGAGCGGCAGGCAATGCTTCATCAAATATTCTGCCACAATGCGAAAAGACCCCGTTACAGGCGATGTAATCGTTCTTGGAATCGAAACGGAATACAACAGCCAGCGAGTTTCCGAAGTTTTGAACAACAAAGTTCTTTCAAAACAATACGATATGGTGTGCTACATCGTAAACGAAAGTTACGGCGTTGTAATCGGCGACGAGGCGAATATTAAAAAAGGAAGCATTTTTCCGCACAACCGCAACGGAAATTATTTGGATTATCTTAAAAATCAAGTGTATCCAGCGATTCGAGGAACGGAAGAAGACAAAAAATCGATTTACAACGCGCTCAGCCCCGAACAAATCAAATCGGAACTTGAAAAAGAAGAATCGTACACGGTCGATGTGGTTTGCGAAATCGGCGGCGAGATTTTCAACAAGCGGTTTATGTTTTATGTGGTTGACCGCGACGCGAACTTTTATCTTCTATTAAAAAGCGACACGACCGAGGTGATTCGCGAGCAGCAGAAGCAGAACGAAATGCTTTCGTCCGCGCTGGCGCAGGCGCAGTACGCAAACGAAGCGAAAACCACATTTTTGTCGAATATGAGCCACGACATTCGCACGCCGATGAACGCAATAATCGGTTTTACGAATCTCGCTCTTCAGCACCAAAACGAAAGCGACAAAATCGCAGAATATCTTACGAAAATTCAAGTTTCGTCGAATCATCTTTTGTCGCTCATAAACGATGTTTTGGAAATGAGCCGAATCGAAAGCGGAAAAATCGAACTTGCCGAAGAGCCGTGCAATCTTGCGGAAATTCTCCACGATTTGAACACGATTATCGTGGCGCAGGTGGAGTCAAAGCAGCAGGAACTGCACATGGACGCGCTGAATGTAACCGACGAAAATATTTTCTGCGACCGTCTTCGTTTGAATCAGGTTCTGCTCAATCTTTTGTCGAACGCTGTAAAGTATACACCGAACGGCGGGAAGATTTCCGTGCGCGTGGCTCAAGTTTCGCAGGCTTCTAAAGACGGCAAAAATCGAACGGCAAAATACGAAATCCGCGTAAAAGACAACGGAATCGGAATGTCGAAGGAATTTGCGGAACACGTTTTTGACGCATTTGAACGCGAAAAAACAAGCACCGTCAGCGGAATTCAAGGCACGGGGCTTGGAATGGCGATTACGAAAAAAATCGTGGATTTGATGGGCGGCGAGATTTTTGTTAAAACGGAAAAAGACAAAGGAAGCGAATTTATCGTGCGCGTGGATTTTCGTTTGCAGGACGAATCTGCTCCGCGACCGAAAATTGTGGAACTGCACAACATTCGCGCTCTTGTTGTGGAC
>CAJOEO010000007.1:20060-33838 GCA_905233535.1 uncultured Treponema sp. | reverse complement strand
CAAATTGGTCGATTTCCTTTTCTTCTTCAATTTCAGAATCTTCCGCTTCCGCTTCTTCCTCAAAAATTTCCTCTTCCTCGATTTCGGATTTATCCACAATGTCCGTTTCGTCGTCCGCGTACTCGTCGATAAAAACCTCGTCTTCTTCAACCGTTTCTTCCGTGCTGTCAAACGAATCTTCGATTTCGTTGTTTTCTTCACTTTTTTGTGGAACGGGAGGCGGGGTTGGTCGCGCTTTTGGCGTATTTTCTTTTTCATTCTGCATCAAAAAAAGGCTGATAATCGAAAGAATCGTGCCAGCCAAAATCAAAATGAATGAAAGTCGCGCGTGCGCGTGAATAATTCCTCTTTGCGTTTTGCTGATTTGCGCAGAAAGAACGATGTGAACATCATCGACATTTTCGCTTTCGTTGAACGTGGCGGTTTTTGTCGGGGCATCTTTTGCTGTATAGTTGTAAACGAGCGCGTCATTCAAGGAAAGGCTCAACGATGCAAAATCCGACAGGCTTCCAAACGAATTTTCAAATCGTTGCATAAAATCGGCTTTTGATTCTTTTGTTTCCACCGACTGACGAACCGCGTTAAAAATCATGTCAAATCTTTTTTCTGGAGAATATGCGCCTTTTTTTTCTTTGAAAACTCCAGAACAAAAATACGCCATAGAAATTGCGAATAAAATCACACTGATTGTTGGTATAATTGTTGAAAATAATTTTGGTTTCATAGTTTATTAGTATATCCTATTGTTTTATTGTATGCAATAATAAGCGGGCTTTCGTTTCCATTATGAGATTTTACCCAAGCCGTAAGCGGTAAAAGTGTCATAAGTTCTTCCGATTCTTCGTTTTCGTTAAAATTTTGCAATTTTCTCCTATAATATTCAGTAAATTTCTTAAAATTGAATTGATTTATTTTCGGAAAATTTGGCGAATTTGTTTTTGAAGAAAAAATTTTTGTCTTTTCGTTTTTTTCCGCAGAAAATCCCATATTTTTCATAAAATCTAAAAGTGATTTTTCGTAAGATAAAAGGATTTTTGTTGTTTTTGTTCCATTTTTTTGCGGTTGCAATTCCGTTCTGAACATCAAAGAATCGAACGCCGTTTCTCGTGGAAAAAATCGCGATTCGTTTAGTGAAAATTGCGCGTCCAAATACGTTCCGCGTGTATACGGTGCAAGATTGTACGAAAAATCCGCTCCAAAAAACTCGATTTTTTTGAATCCTGCCAAAATCGCAAAATGCGCCGCCGCGATTGTAACCGTTCCGCTTCCCGCAAAAAGTGGAATGAACGAATTTTGTTTGTTCGCGTACTGCGAAAGCGGGTGTCCCGTTTGCGCAAAAATCACGCTTGCCCCGACTTTTACGGCGCGAGCGGCAGCGCAATGGTTCGCGCACAGGTCAAACACAAAAAGCGTTTTTTTTGAAAGACTTTGCAAAAAATGCGCACATGAAACGAGTTGCCCGTCTACACTTACAACCGCGTCAGAAAAGATTTTTCGCGCGTTTAACGCTCTAAATGCGGTGTCCGTTGCTACAACGTAATATTTTTCGCGATTTTCTTCGATTTTTTTTATGGTTTCGTTAAGACTTGGACCTGCCGCAACGATTGCAGCCGTTTTTTCAAACGGAATTTTTGAAAGTCGCTCGTTTGCGTCCGTCGTTTTTTCGCTTAATTTTAGATTTAAAAAAATATTTTTCTGCCAAATATTTCCAAAATGGCTTTGAACAGAAAAATCCGCGCTGATTTCTTCAAGCGCGATTTTGATTTTTTCTTTTGCTTTTTTTTCCGCGTCAGGAAACGCGCTCGCCCAAGCGCGTAGCGGAATAATCGTCAAATTTCCGTCGAGGGCAGGACGATACGATTTTTTTAATTCTTCTTGAATTTCGTCAATCGTAAAAATTTTCAGCCAATTTTCACAAATCAATTTTGAAACTTCGGGGATTTTTTTCAAAAACGAAATATCTTCCGTCGTTTGTTCAATCGCTACGATTTTTGCGCAAGAAAATCGTTCGTGAATTGCGCGAATGTGGTAGCCGCCAGCCAATCCCAAAACCACAAAAAATCGTCCGTCCAAAATCGTCGCGGCAAATTGCGCCGCCTCGCGTTCGGGATTGTATTTTGAATGAAGCGAAAAATTTTTGCAAAAAGGAATCGCGCTGTTGTTTTTTGCCGCCTGGATTTCGGTGTAATTCATCGCTTTAAAAACGGACGCATTATCCGCTCCTCCAAATCTTTTGCTTTTTCGTCGATTTTTTGTAAGATTTCCCGCCGTCGATTTTCGTCAGATTCGCGTTTGTATAGAATACTGTCTGTCGGAAAAATCTCGAAAAGAAACGATTTGTCTTTTCGTGCCTTTGAAAATTCTTCCAAAAAGATTTTTTTTCGGTTTTCCGTTTTGATTTCGCCCGAATCTTCGACCATAATTTCGTTTTTCGTGCCGTTCGTTTTTTTCAAAAATTCGTTTACGTCAATGTCGCGTATTTCGCCGAGTGAATTTTTGAACGGATTTTTTGACGCGATTCTAAACGTTCGGTTTGCGATTTTTTTTGATTTGTTAGAAAACCAATCGCGGTAAATTGCAAGCGAGCCTTCGCTTGAAAACCTCGACGACGTGATTCGATTTTCTTTTGGCGAAAGTCTAAAATCCGCCGTTTCGTTCAAATATTCAAGCGAGTTTGGCATTTTATGCTGAAATCCCGCCGAACTTTCTTGGTCGAGTCCCGCAAAAAAAATGTCGCGTTCCCATTCCAAAAGGCTGATTATTTCGTGATTTTTTGAAGAATTGTAAATTTTTTCTTCAAGAACGCCGCTCGTTTTTCCAAAAATCGGCGTAATCGAAAAAGAAAAATTTTCGCTGACTGCAATCGTCGAAACAAAAAAAAACGCGATTGCAACAAAAATCTTTTTTTTGGTATAGAAAACAAAATTCGCATTAGACGAGAAAGTGAGATTTTTTAAAATCTGCGGTTTTCTTTTTTGATTTTGCAAAAAAATCATATTTTTTTATAAAGTAAATTTTAGTTTTTAACTAGAAGAATTATATGTAAAAATTATTATATTTACAGAATTTTGAAATCTGCTAAAATTCCCGTATGCAAAATGATTTTCTTCCCGTTTCGATTGAAGACCTCAAGGCGCGTGGCGTGAATGAGGTCGATTTTGTTTTTGTTTCGGGCGACGGCTACGTTGACCACCCGTCGTTTGCGACGGCGTTGCTAGGTCGGCTTTTGGAATCGCGCGGTTTTTCCGTCGGTTTGATTTGTCAGCCCGATTGGAAAAATGTGGAAAGTTTTAAGATTTTTGGAAGACCAAAATTGGGATTTTTGGTCAGCGCGGGCGCAATGGATTCTATGGTTTCAAATTATACTGCAAACAATAAACCGCGTTCCCAAGATGTTTACGCGCACGGTGGCGTTAGCGGAAAACGTCCCGACCGCGCTTTGATTACTTACTGCACAAAAATCCGCGAAGCATACAAAGGCGTTGCGATTCTTGTGGGCGGAATTGAAGCGAGCCTAAGGCGCATGAGCCATTACGATTATTGGTCGAACACGGTTCGCCGTCCGATTCTTCTTGATTGCAAGGCGGATTTGTTGATGTACGGAATGGGCGAACGGTCGATTTTGGAAATTGCGCAAAAATTGCGCGATGGCGTTGGCGTGCGCGAAATCCGCGGTGTGCGTGGCACGGTTTGGTTTACGTCCAAAAAAGACGAAATTCCTTCCGACGCGATTTTTCTTCCAAGCCACGCGGACGTTGCGGCGCAAACGGACGAAGGAAAACGACTTTTTGCAGAATCGTATCTTTTGCAAGAACAAAACACGGACGCGATAAATTCGAAGATTCTTGCGGAGGCGGTGGAATCGCGTTTTGTGGTGCAGGAATTGCCCGCGTTTCCGCTTTCCACGCAAGAATTCGATTCTGTGTACGAACTTCCGTTTACGCGAAAATGGCATTCGATGTACGACGTTCCCGCGGAAAACGGAAAAACGGGGATTCCCGCGTTGAGCGAAGTCAAGTTTAGTTTGACAAGTAGTCGCGGTTGTTTTGGCGCGTGTTCGTTTTGTGCGATTACGTTTCATCAAGGACGACGGATTCAATCGCGAAGCGCGGAAAGCCTTGTCCGCGAAGCCGAAAAAATGACGCACGACGCGGATTTTAAAGGCTACATTCACGACGTTGGCGGACCGACTGCGAATTTTCGACAAGACGCTTGCGCTTTTCAAAAAGAACGCGGCGCGTGCAAAGACCGCGATTGTTTGGGAACGTCGCCGTGCAAAGCCGTTCGCGTGTGCCATCAAGAATACGTTGAACTTTTGCGAAAATTGCGAAAAATCCCTGGCGTAAAAAAAGTTTTTATTCGTTCTGGAATTCGTTTTGATTATTTGATGATGGACAGCGACAAAACGTTTTTTCACGAATTGGTGAAACATCACATTTCGGGGCAGTTGAAAGTCGCGCCCGAACACGTTTGCGACAAAGTTTTGCGTTTGATGCGAAAATCCACGCACGCAGTTTACGAATCGTTTGCAAAAGAATACGAAAAAATCAACCGCGAAGAAGGAAAAAATCAATTTCTCGTTCCGTATTACATCGCGTCTCACCCTGGCGCATCGCTTGTGGAGGCGGCGGAAGTCGCGCTTTATTTGAAAAAAACGGGGTTTGTGCCAGACCAAGTTCAAGATTTTTATCCCACGCCAGGCAGTCTTTCGACTTGTATGTACTATACAGGATTAAATCCACGAAATCGACTTGAAGACGGAACGTTTGAGCGAGTTTACGTTGCGCGTGGGGCGCACGAAAGAAAACTCCAACGCGCGCTTTTGCAATTCAATCGCGCAGAAAACGCGCCATTCGTCCGCGAGGCGTTGCAAAAAATCGGGCGGCAAGATTTGGAAAGCGTCCTTTTGGGAAAAACGCGCAGAAAAAATCGGCGTTGAAGAGCGCAAACTCTTTTAGTAGAATTAGAAAATTGCGACATTTTAGAAAATTGGAGGTTTTTATGAATATCGCGTCTAAGAAAATGGTGAAAATCCATTATACGCTAAAGGATTCTAATGGCGAGATAATTGATTCTTCTGTTGAAGGCGAGCCATTAGAATATATGCACGGAACGGGAACGTTGATTCCTGGGCTTGAGCGTCAAATCGAAGGAATTACGGCGGGCGAAAAACGCCACGTTGTTGTGGAAGCGGCTGAAGGTTACGGCGAATACGACGAATCGCTTGTGCAGCGCGTTCCGCGCGACCGTTTTGACGCGACGATGCCGATTGAAGTTGGTCAGCAATTTCAGGCGGAAACGGCGACAGGACCTTTTTTGGTGCGCGTTACGGCGGTTGACGACAACGAAATCACGATTGACGGAAATCACGAATTGGCTGGAAAACAGTTGCATTTTGACATTGACGTTGTAGACGTTCGCGAACCGACCGAACTTGAACTTTCGCCATTTGAAGACGAAGGCTGTGGTGGCGGCTGTTCAAGTTGCGGCGGAGGTTGTTCGGGGTGTTCTGGTTCGTGTAGCACCTGTGGCGAAGACGATTTGTAAAAAGAAAATCCCGCTATCTAACGCGGGATTTTTTGTCGAATCAAAAATCGCGATTGAAAGGAGGCAAAAATGATTGTTGAAGGATATTTTGACGGAACTGCGGTGCGCGTTTTAGAACCGTTGGATTTAAAAGTGAATCAAAAAGTTTTTGTGCAGATTCCAGAATCTTGCGAAAAAACGACGAGAATCCAAGAAAAATTGGACGCAATACATTCGGTTTTTGGAATTCTCTCTGAGAGCGAATCAAAATTAGTCGAAAAATCGATTTCAGATGGAATAAATTTTAAGGAAATAAAAATATGATTTATTGCCTTGATACTAATATCATAAGTTATCATCTGAAAGGCAATAGAATGGTTTTAAAACATTTTGAAATCGCTGCATTGAATGATGATAAAATCTTAATTCCTAGTATCGCGTACTACGAAATAAAGCGTGGATTGATTGCAAGTGGCGCGACCGAAAAAATGAATAAATTTTTGGCGTTTGCAGAATATTTGGGTATTGCAGAATTAAAAACTTCTACGCTTGAAATTGCCGCGCAGATTTATGCGGATTTGAAAAAATCGGGCGAAGTAATCGAGGACGACGACATTTTTATTGGTGCGATTGCTCTTGAAAATAACGCGGTTTTGGTTACGAATAACGTTGCGCATCTTGGACGAATAAAGAATTTGAAAATTGAAGTTTAGTCTTAAAAGAAAATCCCGCTATTGAACGCGGGATTTTTTGTCGAATCAAAAATCGCGATTTATTCTGACAAAACGGGGATTTTTCCGTTTGATTTATCGAAAATCGTTTTAGAAAAATTGTCAAAATCGATTTTTGGGATTTTTCCGCGAATCGTGATTTTTTCGCCAAAATCTTCCGTCAAATCAAAAATCGAAAAATCTTCCATCGTTTTTTTGATGACGCTCAATTTTTCGTAGCCACATTCGATTTTAAAATCCGTTTTTTCGATGAATTCTTCAAAAATCGTTTGCGAAAGCACGTTTTTCGCGCCGTCGCCGTAGGCTTTTACAAGTCCGCCAGTTCCAAGAAGCGTGCCACCAAACCAGCGCGTTACGGTTACAAGCGTGTTCGTGCAGTTTTTGCCTTTTAGAACGTCTAGCATCGGGCGACCAGCCGTTCCGCTCGGCTCGCCGTCGTCGCTCATGCCCAAAATTTCGCCGTTTTTTCCACAAACAAATGCGTGGCAAACGTGCGTCGCGTCGGCGTATTTCTTTTTTTGCGCCGAAATCTTTTCGCGCGCCTGCGCTTGCGTTTCCACAACAAACGATTCCGCCAAAAATCGCGAGCCTTTGATTATTTGTTCGCTTTGCGCACATTTTTTTATTACAAGCATTTTTTTCCTTTTTCAGTCGAATCATCAAACTTCCAAATATAGAATTTTTCCTGTTTTGCTTGGGCGAAAAATCGCGTCGTACAAAATTGGAACGGAAAGATGAATTTTTGCGAGCGCGACAGTGGAATTGATTATGTACACAAAATCAAAAATCATTGAAAGCACGCGGACTTTGTTTGTCGCCGACAAAATCGAAAGAAAAAACGCGACGAGCGAAATCAAAATCTGTTTCCAAGACGCAGAAATTGCGAGAGCGACAAGAAAAAAACTCGTTTTTCCGACGATTTTTTTTGCGGATTCCAAAAACGACGTTATCGCGCTTTTGTGCGGATTGTCGATTTTGTGCAGAAAAACAAACGCAAACGGAATCGCAATCAAAATTATGAACGCCACAAAAAACAAAAAGAACGGCAAAACAAAAACGAAAAGTTGTTCGTTTATTTTGCTCGGTTCGATTTCTTGAAAATTCGTTAAGAACGTCGAAAAAAAGAATCGTAAAATCGCGGTGAATGCCAAAAGAAAAAACGCAAACGGCAAAACCACAAAAAGCGAAAGGCGCGGTTTTTTGAAGCCCCAAAACAAAAATCCCAACGTTACAAAGTCGCCACGCACCATTTTGATTAAAATTGTCTGAAAACCGAATTGAAACGTGAACCAAATCATCGCCGAAACAACAAAAAGCGCGAGGGCTTCAAAACTGGCGGGGCGAACCCAGCCTTTTAAGATTGGCGCAACGCACGCCGTGCAGAAAATTGTTTGCAAAATTGTCATTAAAAAAAGCGAATACACGATTTTTCCCATGTTTTGATTCGCCACGCAAACGAGTTTTGTTTTTAGCGGTTTTAAATGTAATTTTTCCATCGATAATTTCCTTCAAAAAATTTTTTGCGCTTTTCAAAAATTCATTCTGCGAAAAACACAATCGGCGCGGTTTTTGCGTCTTCGATTTTGATGTCTTCGCATTTTTTTTCTGAAATTTTGATTCCCTGCATTTTTAATCCTTTTTCTTCAAAATCTTGAGTGTTGAATTTTTTGAATCGTTTATTTTTTTCAAATTTGAGCGAAAACAAAAATTCTTCCCGCGTGTCAACGTGCAGAATTTCCGCGTCGTCGCCCGCAATAAAATAATCGCGATTCACAATCCACGTTGGAATCCGCGTGCGTTTTATGTACGCTTTTCCCGTTTCGTCTTTGTAAATCACCGTAAAAAGAATTTTCGAGATTTCTTCTTTGTCGGCAAATCCCACAAACCAAGCGTCTTTGTCGATAAAAACTTTTGAAGGAACGTCCGTCGCCGTGTACATTCCGTTTTTTCTCATGCAGATAATTTTGTCAAACTCGCTGACTTTCATCAGTTCCACGCCCGAAGAAACCGCCGTTCCAAGATAGCCTTTTTCGTCGTAGCGAAGCGAAAGCGTGCGTTTTGCGATTTCGCGCGCGTCAACCGCGTTGAATTTTTTAACGGTGGTTTTTCGTTTTGTGTCGATTTTTGCTTCTTTGATTTTTTCTTCGATTGAATCGAGATACGAAATCGCATATTCGGTAAGATTTTTCAAAAGTCGCGCGATTTCTTTTAGGCGTTTTTTTATCGCCGTAACTTCCGCTTTGTTTCTTTTCATGTCAAAAAGCGAAATCCGCCGAATCGGAATCGAAAGCAATTTTTCGATGTCTTCGTCGGAAAGTTCGCGCACTAATTCCGATTTGTGCGTTTCAAAACCTTTTTTAACCGCTTTTATGACGGCACTTTGCGTTTTTTGCTGCTCGATTTCTTTGTAAATTCTCTCTTCTACAAAAATTCGTTCAAGCGTCCGCTGGTGAAGTTTTTCGGTGAGCGCGTTTTTTTCAAATTCGAGTTCGTCTTTTAGAATCGTTTTGAGTTTTTCTGCGTGAAATTGAATGACATCGGTCGCCGTAACCTGCACGGGCATATTTTCTTTGATGACAAGCATATTCGCGCTAACGGATTGCTCGCAATCTGTATAGGCGTATAACGACGGCACAACGTCTTCGGCACGAACGCCACGCGGAAGTTTGATTTCGATGTTCACGTCTTTTGCAGTCAAATCGTGAATCGCGGAGATTTTGATTTTGCCGTTTTTTGCCGCGTTTTCAATCGACGAAATCAGCGATTCTGTGGTGCTTGGATAGGGGAGGGCGGTAATCACGATTTTTTTTTCGTCGGAAAGGTCGAATTTTGCCCGCGTAACGATTTTCCCAGAACCGTCGCGATAATTTGAAACGTCCAAAAGTCCGCCCGTCGGAAAATCGGGGTCTATGTGGAAGTTTTCGCCGTTCAAACATTTTTTTTCCGCCTCAATCACTTCGCGAATGTTGTACGGCATAATTTTTGTGTTCATTCCAACGGCGATTCCTTCCGCCGCCGTCAAAAGAACGAGCGGAAGTTTTGCTCTAAAAACAACGGGTTCTTTCGCGCGTCCGTCGTAACTTGGAACGTATTTCGTAACGTTCGGATTATACAAAAAATCTTTTGCAAGAGGATTTACTCGACATTCAATATAACGTGTTGCAGAAGCCGAATCTCCTGTGTAAATATTCCCAAAATTTCCTTGTTTTTCAATAAAATATTCTTTGTTCGCCAAAACAACGAGCGCACCCCCAATCGAAGCGTCGCCGTGCGGGTGATATTTCATAACGCGCCCAACGACCGTGGCGACTTTTTGAAAACGTCCGTCGTCCATTTCAAAAAGCGTGTGCATAATTCTTCGTTGAACGGGCTTTAAGCCGTCTTCGATGTCGGGAATTGCCCTGTCGCGAATGACGTAACTTGCGTATTCAATAAAATTCTTGTCAAATATATTTTTTACGAAAGCCATCTTTTTTCCTTTTATAGAATCTAAATCGATTTTATCCGTTTGAGCGAAAAATAAAAACGGGGCGGGAAAAACAAAAAAACGGCGGTTTTTTAACCACCGTTTTTCCTTTTAGTTTGCTTGATTTTCTGAATTTTGCGGAATTACTGTTCGCACCACGCGAAGTCCAACGTTTTTATATCTACGAACTTCATAATATGATTTACGTATATCGTGTTGTCTTGTATAGATAAAATAATTTCCTCTATAGACGCGCTCTTTTCCGCTTCTCGGTCCTGTTGGATTTTCTTCGGGGCTTTCTGCGTAATATTTTTCGCCGTAGCGGTCCCAGCACCATTCGGCAACGTTGCCCGTCAAATCGTAGATTCCGAGTTTGTTCGGATTTTTTTGCATAATTTTTCGCGCAAAACTCATATTAAACCAGGCAACATCTTCTGGACTATTTGAACCCGCGTATTTTGTGTCTTTGCCGTTTTTGCCTCCGCGAGCCACAAATTCCCATTCGGCTTCGGTTGGAAGTCGGTAGCCTTCGGAATCCCAATCGCACGTCAAAACGCCATCTTGTTTTTTGTATGCGCGTTTTAAACCTTCTTTGTCGCTGCGTTTGTTGCAGTAATCGATTGCTTCTTCCCAAGTGATTCGTTCCACGGGCTGCCACGCCTCGTCAAAGCGCGTGCCTTTGCAATAACTTGGATTTTCGAGCATAACTTCGTTCCATTGTGCTTGCGTAACTTCGTGATTGCTGATGTAAAACGAATTTACTGTAACTTTGTGAACTGGAATTTCGTAATCTGACCCCGAATTGTCGCCCATCAAAAAAGAACCGCCTTCCACAAAAACCATTTCGTTGCCGATTCCCGCCACGGATTTTGCGTCTTTTACGGCAACTTGGATTTCTTCTGGCGGAATTTCGATTGGCGTAATCGTTTCCGTAAAATAATCGCCGTGTCCGTAATGCGCAGTCGTCAATTTTACGGGTTCGCCCGCTTTGATATTTTGCGTTTCGCGAAGCCAATCTTCCATCGTGGAAATTGTTTTGCCGTTTACGCCCGTAATAACGTAATCGGGACGAACGTTTGCGTTAAATGCGGGTCGTCCGTCGTAAACGTTCGTAACCAAAACGCCCGTGTTTCTTGAAAGGCGTTCGCGGTCTTCGTATTCCAAATCGCGCACGTTTAAGCCCAACATCCAAGCGTCTTTGTCCGTTTTTGGAATCGGTGTCAAAAAATACGCCATCCATTCTCGATTGTACGATGTGGTTGTATAGCCTGGTGTGCTTCGTCCAGAAATCCAAACGTTTCCAGAATAATACCCTGGGGTGTATGTTCCCGCGTGATATTCTGTTTTTTCGTCCTCTTTTGTGATTTCCCAAAGAGCCAGCCCAATTTTGAGTTCTTGGCACGCCGCCATAACGTCGTTCGCAAAACTTTCCGTACAGAATTATATTTGATTGAATCGCGTTGAGAACCGCGCATTTCGCCGACAGCGCGGTAAAAATTTTGGTCTTCGATTTGTTGCAATTTTTGCTGAAGTTCTCGCATTGACGCGACCGCTTTTCCCGTTGACGGAATTACGCGCGGGGCTTGTCCGTCTGCAAGTTTACACGATTCGGGTAAATCATCAAATCCTTCGTATGGCACAAAATTCCGCAATATTAGAGCAATATCATCGTCGAAAGTATTTGTAGGAACTTCGGGCGAACTTGCACAACTTACAAAAATCGCTGTAGCAAAAAACGCGCCGATTAAAAATCGACTTTTTTTCTTGATTTTCATAAAAAATCCTCCGATTTTATTGATTTTGATATTTTCATTAGACTACAGAAAATAATTCAATTTTTTAATGATACCATAGAATTTGAATATCTGTTTATAAAAAAAACGGCGGTTTTAACCACCGTTTTTGAACGAAATCGTCAATCGTAAAAATTATTTCATTACTTCGTCGCCGCGACCCATTGCCGTCAAGCCCGTTTTGACGAGTTCCAAAATGCCGAACGGCTCTAAAAATCGAATTAGGCTAGAAAGTTTGTCTTCGCTGCCCGTCGTTTCGATGATGACGGAATTCGGCGAAACGTCAACGACGTGCGCGCGAAAAACGTTGCACGCTTGGATAATTTCTGCGCGTGCGCCTCCGTTCGCGCTGACTTTTATCAACGCCATTTCGCGTTCGCACGTTTCTTCTTTTTTGCAGTGCGTAATCGAAATTACTTCCACGAGTTTTGAAAGTTGCTTTTCGATTTGCTCCAAAATGTACTCGTCGCCGTTCACAACAATCGTCATTCGGCTTTGTCCTGGATTGTACGTTTCGCAAACCGTAAGCGAGTCGATGTTGAATCCGCGTCGGCTAAAAAGCCCCGAAACGCGGCTTAAAACTCCCGCGTGATTTTCAACCAAGACCGACAAAACATAACGCTGTTCCATTTTTTTCTCCTTAAAATTTTTGATATTCTACAATATTTTCATTCGTGATTTCGACTTCGCTCAACCACCGCGGAAAACGCCGTCATTCTTTTGAATCGTATACATAGACGAGCGAATATTTTTCGCAGAGCGTTTTTAGTTCTCCGCTTTTTTTCATTTCCGCGATTGTTTTGTTGATAAAATCGACGAGGGCGGATTTTGATTTTTTTGCAAGCACGCCGATTTCGCCGTGCGTAAACGGATTTTCAAGAAGCGGAGAAGCGAGCCGTTCGTCTGTCGCAACATAATACGGGGCTTCGGTGATTTCCGTAATCATAATGTCCGCTTTTCCCTCGGCAATCAAATTCGGGATTTCTTCGTTCTGCTCGTGAATCAAAATCTGCGCGTTTTTCAAATTTGCCTTCGCGAATTTTTCGTTCAACCCGCCTGGATTTACCATCACGCGGATTTCGCTTTTGTCGATGTCTTCAAGCGAATTGAATTTCTGCGCGTCTTCGCGCCTGCAAAGAATCGTTTTTCCGTTTGCAAGATAGCCGTCGGACATAAGCATAGTTTTTTTTCGCTCGTCAGTTATCGTGATTCCGCCGATTGCAAAATCGAACTTTTGCGGCTCTTCCAAAACATCGGCACTAAGCGTTTTCCAAGAAGTCTGCACAAACTGCGGCTTTGCGCCCAGACGAAAAGCGATTTTTTCGGCAAGTTCAATGCCGAATCCCCAATATTCGCCTGATTTTTCCTTAAACGAAAGCGGTCTGTAATCGCCAGTCGTTCCAATAAAAATCGTGCCGTTCTGCTTGATTTTTTCGATTTCGCCGATTTCTTTTGTAGTTGCACAACTTGCAAAAATCAAAGCCGCAAAAATCAAAGCCGCAATCGAACGAAGATGAATTTTTCTTCCAAAAATCATTTTTCCTCCTTATAAATTCCCAAAATGCGAACGTCGGTCGCCACTTTTTTTAATTCGTCCATGACGTTTTCGACGTAATTTTTGGGATTTTCAATTTTGTCGCTGATTTGTGCGTCGCCATAAAACCAATATTGCCACGGTTTTCCCGCGATTGGGCGACTTTCAAGCCGATTTAACGAAAGTCCCGCGTTCTTAAAAACGCCCAGTGCATTGTATAGTGCGCCTGCCTCGTTTTTTGTGCTGAACATAAAAGTCGCCATGTTCGGTTTTTCGATTTTTGCGTTTTTTGATTCAAGATGATTCGCCGCGATGATTACGAATCGTGTATAGTTGTTTGGATTGTTTTCGATTCCTTGATGCAAAATTTCCAAGCCGTAGATGTCCGCGTTTCTTGCGTTTGCAACGGCGGCATTTTCCGTTGACGCTTTTTCCGCCACGAATTTTGCGCCACTCGCCGTGGAAACCGTGTCGATTTGATTCCATTCGTGCGATTTTAAGAAATTCGAGCATTGTGCCAAACCTTGCGGGTGCGAGTAGACATTTTTTATCGTTTCGAGCGTCGCGCCTTTTACCGCCAAAAGTGAATGTTCGATTCTTAACGTAATCGCGCCCACGATTGAAACGTCCTCGAACCGCGCCAAATTGTCGTAGTTGTTGTAAACCGAACCCGCCGTGGAATTTTCGATTGGAACCATGCCGAATTCCGCTTTTCCGTCAACCACGCC
>CAJOEO010000007.1:0-20047 GCA_905233535.1 uncultured Treponema sp. | reverse complement strand
CGCCGTCAAAAAATCTTTCCACCGCCATTTCTGCGTACGCGCCTTTTTCGCCGCAAAAAAGGCATTTTGGCGAAGATTCGTCGCTTTTTACGGAGATTTTTCCCGCGCTTGCGATTTTTGTTCCCATTAGAATTTCGTTTTTTGGGGGAAGAGAACGAATGTGCGCCACTTGCTTTCCGATTACGGGGGCAAGAACTTCAATGTCGCGCATGATTTTTTCAAATTGCGCAGGATACAACGCTTGCGCCGCGTCCGAAAGCGCGTTTTCGGGGTGCGGGTGAACTTCCACGATGATTCCGTCCGCGCCCGCCGCCACAGCCGCCAACGCCATCGGAGGAATTTTGTCGCGAACGCCAAGAGCGTGGCTTGGGTCAACGATTATTGGAAGATGCGTCATGCTTCGCAAAACTGGAATCGCGCTCAAATCAAGCGTGTTTCGCGTGGCGTTTTCAAACGTGCGAATTCCGCGTTCGCACAAAATCACGTCGTTCGTTCCGCTAGAAAGCAAATATTCCGCGCTCATCAGCCATT
Source organism: uncultured Treponema sp. (assembly GCA_905233535.1). Lineage (GTDB taxonomy): Bacteria > Spirochaetota > Spirochaetia > Treponematales > Treponemataceae > Treponema_D. Next base: position 19,516 of record CAJOEO010000007.1, on the reverse strand, counting down.
CTTCGATTGTTGCAGAAATTCCGCGTTTTAAAATGACGGGTTTTCCGATTGCGCCGAGTCGTTTTAAAAGTTCAAAATTCTGCATATTTCTTGCGCCAACTTGATAAACGTCAACGTAATCTTTCATCACCGCCAAAATATTTCAAGCCTTCTTCGCCTAAACCCTGAAACGAATACGGACTCGTTCGCGGTTTGTACGCGCCACCGCGAAGCATTACCGCGCCAGAATTTACGACCGCCTGCGCGATTTCCAGCATCTGCTCGCGGCTTTCAACGGCGCATGGACCTGCAATCGCAATCACGCGGCTTCCGCCCACGCGAATTTTTTGCGAGCGACAATTTTCGATTTCCACGATTGTGTCGTTCGGCTTAAACTCGCGACTTGCCAATTTGTACGGCTTTGAAATATGAATCACTCTTTCAACGCCAGGCAAAATCTCGATTTCGCGCGTGTCCAGCGACAATTTGCCAACCGCCGCCAAAATCGTAGCGTCCTCGCCTTGAACTTCCTTCAACTGAAAATTTTTCGCGCCAAGAATCCGCTTGATTTTGTCCTTTTCGTCCGCGCGAATGTCTTTTTTGAGTACAATGACCATTTTGATTCCTTTTTTTTGATTATACAGAATTTAATCTTCACGCGGAATCTTAAAAATCTTGCGAATCCTTAAGAATTGACAGCAAATATAAAATCTACTAATCTGATAGGAAAACAAGGATTTATTTTTATGGATTTTCTGTTTATAAAACAAGTGATTCCGCTTTTTTGCCAGGCGGCGTTTCTTACTTTGCAAATCGTGGCGGCGGGCGTGATTTTGTCGTTTGCGGCGGGGCTTTTTTGCGCGTTCGTGCGTTATTACAAAATCCCCGTTTTGCGAAAAATCGTTCATTTTTATGTGGAACTTTCGCGGAACACGCCGCTTTTGATTCAGCTTTTCTTCCTTTATTTTGCGCTTCCGAATCTTGGAATCAAATTGTCCGCGCTTGAATGTTGCGTAATCGGAAGGAAAATTTCTTTCATGCCGACTACGAAGCGACTCTTCGCGATGTGTACGGAAAAGAAAGCGACGCGGATTCAATCGTCGTTGAAGGCGGCGTTTTGTAAAACGCGGAGATTTTGAAAAAAATTGCGAATTGAGTTTTTTGTTTTTTTTTTGCTAAAAAAATGCAATGAAAAAATTTTGTGCGCTTGATTTTGTGATTATTTTTTTAACGCTCTTTTTGGGCGTTTTTTTGTCTTTAAAAAATGCGTTTCGTTCGTCTTCAAAAGTTTCTGTAAAAGCAAACGGCGTTTCCTACGAATATTCTTCAAAATCTAACGGCGTTTATAAAGTTCTCGGTTTGGCGGGTGAAACGATTTTTGAAATAAACGACGGAAAAATCCGCATAATCGATTCTGCTTGCCCGAATAAAATCTGCGTTCATCAAGGGTGGAGTCGCACTTTGGTTTGTCTTCCAAACAATGTGATTATCGCGCTCGAAGATAATGGAGAATTTGATGCCGTTTCAGAATGATTTTCTTTTTGAGAAAAAGCAAAGGCAAAAAAACAAAATCGCATATCTTTCAGCATTGACGTTGCTTTTTTCTTATGCGGAAACGGCTCTTCCAAGAATTACGCCGTTTTTTAGGCTTGGACTTGGCAACACGGTTTCGTTGCTTGCATTAAAATCGGGCGAAATTCCGTTTGGCGCGTTTATGATTCTTTCTGTGTTAAAAGCATTTTATTTTGTTTCGCTTGCACAAAGCGCGGTAAGTTCGATTTTTATGTTCGCGCTTTTTTTGTTGAACAAAAAGTGTGGCGGAAAAATCTTTTCCGTTTATGGAATTTCTGTTTTTGCGTCTGCGATGAGCGCGTTTGTTCAAATCTTTTGCTGTTCGATTTATCTTGGAAGCGGAACTTTTGTTCTTTTAGGACCAATGCTCATTTTTAACACGGCGAGCGGAATGTTGACCGCGTTTTTAAGCGAGAAAATTTCGCTAGAAAACGCCGTTCCTTTTGAAAAAACAGATTTTGAAGAAAAACAAAAAACGGATTTCCGCCAGATTTTATTTGCGCTTGGAATTATTTTTGCAAGCACGAGCGTTTTTTTTATAAAAAACATTCCTGTTCTTGTGGCAATTTTTGTGGCAGCGTTTTTAACGCAAAAGGCGTGCAAACGAAAAATTCTTCTTTTGCCGCATATTTCACTTTGGATTTTTATTTTGATTTCGACGATTTTTTCGCCAGAAGGAAAAATCATCTTCAAAATATGGAATTTTTCAATAACGCAAGGCGCGATATTATCGGGAATTCAAAAATCGCTTAGATTGTCGGCGACGACGCAAAATTCACGATTCCAAATCTTCAAGCACAATAAAAGCATTAAAATTTGCAAAAAAAACACACGGATTTTTGTCCGTGTGTTTTTTGTTTGCGATTACTTCCAGGGGAAAATGAAGGAACTCAATTTTCTTGGACCTAGTGTTTCTTTATCTTCGGCGAGAAGTTCGTCCCATGGAACGTCAGCGCGTTTGTCGCGGTCGTTCTGCAATTCGGGATTTTCTTCTAGCCAATCGTATTTGTAAAGTCGCAAGCGAAGCGCGTTTGTGGACGAAAGCGTAACGCCCGCAAATCCTGGCGCAATCAAAAAAAGTGCGCACGAAAAAGCAAAAAGTACGATGTTGTACAAAAAAACGCCAAACGAAAACGCGGGGTTGTCAAAAAAAATGATGAACGATTTTTTTAGGCATTTTTTGAAATTGTTTCCGCGTTGCAAAAAATAAAGCGGTACAAACCATTGTAGCGAAATCGAAACGATTAGCATGAACCAGCCCAAAAGTCCAACGGCAATCGTGCCAATCACGCCGCCCAGCGAAAGATAATAGATGATTCCGAATCGAACGAACAAAACGAGAATCGACAAAAGCGCACCAAACGGAATGGAGATTTTCCAAACGTACAAAAACGCGCGGAAAAAAATGGAAATCTCGCCAGCGTCAAAGTTCGCGATTTTCGCGCTAACTGCTCCGTAGGCAAAAATCAACGTCGCCAAAATCGACGAAAACGCGATTAGGCTCAAAGTCGGTAGGGCGGGGTGAATTTTTGAAAAAATTGGGAACAAAAACCAAACGGCAAGGACGAGCAGAATCGAAAATGCGTTCATCAAAATCAAAAAGAATAAATTGTCCCAGCCGTCTGCAAAATTTTTCTTCAAAAAGAATTTGAACATTAAAAAAGCCCCGTGATTTTTCCGTCGTCGTCAACATCGATTTTTAGAGCCGCAGGCAGCCGCGGAAGCCCAGGCATCGTCATAATTTCGCCCGCAAGCGCGACCACAAAACCCGCGCCCGCGTAAAGTTGCACATCGCGCACAGGAAAAATGTAATCCTTTGGTGCGCCCATCAATTTTGGGTCGTGCGAAAGCGAATTCTGCGTTTTTGCAATGCATACGGGCAAATCTTTGTAGCCCATTTCTTCAAATGCGCGCAGTTTTTTCTGAACGGCAGGCGAAAAATCCACATCTTTTGCGCGGTAAATCTGACGCGCAACCGTGCGGATTTTGTCCGCCAGCGGTGCGCTCGATTCGTAAAGATAGCGGAAATTCGCTTTTCCAGAATCCGCCGTTTCCGAAACAACTTTCGCCAGCTCCTCCATTCCTTCGCCGCCTTTTTCCCAGCCTTCGCACAAAACCGCGCTCACGCCTTTTTTTGCGCAAAGTTCTTTCAGAAGATTGATTTCTTCGTTTGTATCCGTGACGAACCGATTGATTGCCACAACCGACGGAACGCCGAATTTTGCGATATTTTCAATGTGAACTGCAAGATTTTCAAAGCCCGCTTGAAGAGCCGCCACGCTCGGCGCAGAAAGGTCGGCTTTTGCCATTCCGCCGTGCATTTTGAGGGCGCGAATCGTCGCCACGATTACAACCGCGTCGGGCGCGATTCCTGCCGTGCGGCATTTTATGTCCATAAATTTTTCCGCGCCCAAATCCGCCGCAAATCCCGCTTCCGTTACAACATAATCGCCCGCTGCCAAAGCGCAAAGCGTCGCGTTTATCGAGTTCGTGCCTTGCGCAATGTTCGCAAAAGGTCCGCCATGAACAAAAACGGGATTTTTTTCGAGCGTTTGAACGAGATTCGGTCTAATCGCGTCTTTAAGAAGAGCGGCAATCGCGCCTGTGCATTTGAGTTCGCCGAATTTAACGGGGCGTTTGTCGTAACTTTCTCCGATTATGATTTCGTCGATTCGTTTTTTCAAATCCGAAATCGAAGTCGAAAGGCAAACGATTGCCATAAGTTCGCTCGCCACGGAAATGCAAAAATGGTCTTCGCGCGGAATGCCGTCTGTCCGCCCGCCCAAACCAATCGTTACATTTCGAAGAGCGCGGTCGTTCAAATCCACGACGCGCTTCCATGTTATCGTGCGCGGGTCGATTCTAAGCGCGTTCGTCTGGTGAATGTGATTGTCGATTAAAGCCGCAATCAAATTGTTCGCCGCGCTAATTGCGTGAATGTCGCCCGTAAAATGAAGATTTATGTCTTCCATCGGCACGATTTGCGCAAATCCGCCGCCGCACGCGCCGCCTTTCACGCCGAAGCACGGACCTAAAGACGGCTCACGCAAAGCGATTACCGCTTTTTTTCCGATTCGGTTTAAGCCGTCGCCAAGCCCAATCGAAACCGTGGATTTTCCTTCGCCCGCGGGGGTCGGCGTTACCGCAGTCGTCAAAATGAGCTTTCCGCGATTCTTTGGATTTTTTGCCTTTTCGAGCAGAGATCTAAGCGAAGAAAATGTGAGTTTTGCCTTATATCGTCCGTATAAATCGATTGAATCTTCGTCTATTCCAATTTTTTTTGCCACATCAACTATGGGTTCAAGTTTATTTTTCTGCGCAATTTCAATATCCGAAAGCATTTTTTCCCTTCCAAAAATGAATTTCTCTCAATTATATCAGAAAAACGACTTTTCCGCCGAAAATCGCGTACATTTTGATTTAAGTCGAAACTTTCGTTATTTCTTGATTGGAAGATTTCCGCGTGGGGCAAATTCGCCGTTTAACGCGCCAAACAACGCTTTGAACGAAAACGGCGAATAACTGTAGCCGCACAAAATCGAATCCGCCCAATCAAAATCTAAAACGGGAACGGGCGTTAAAACCGACAAAATAATCACGCGCTTTTTGAGCGGTTTTAGTCTTTGTGCGATTTGCGCGCTTCGCTCGTTTGCCACGCAGAAAATTATCGTGTCGTAACTTTCCGCGATTCCCGTTATGTGATTTCCCATCCAATCCGTTTCGATTGGACCTAATTCATAACTGAATTGAAATTGTGCGCAATCTTGCCCGTAACGTTTTCGCGCTTCTTTAAAAAACGGTTCGAATTCTTTTTGACCGCACAAAAGAATTCTCTCGTTTTCTTTGCGTTTCAATGGAAAATCTCCGCGTTTGTATAGCGTAATCGAACGGCACGCCTGCGACAAAAAAAACGCTTGCCCGTCTTTGTCTGGAACGCGGCGCGAAACTTCGGCTTGGTCGGGTTTTAGAGGGGCAGCGTTTTTTCCCTTAAAATAAACGAGTTTTTCATAAATCACGCGCCGCGCCGCATTTTTCACGATTTGGCGAAATTCCTCGTCGCTTTGCATTAACGAAAGATTTTTTGTCCAAAGATTTTCGTTTAATTCGGCTGTCGTTGACGAAAGAATTATGTCGTTGCCTGCTTTTATTGCCGCCGTGAACGCCTGCGACACGCTTCCCGCATACATCGTCGCGCCGTTCATCATCATGTCGTCCGTGATTATGAGACCTTTAAATCCCAACTTTTCCCGCAAAATTTCCGTCAAAAATTTGTGCGAAAGAGATGCGGGTTCGCCGTTTGCTATGATTTTTGGAAACGAAAGATGACCACTCATAACGGCTGGAATTTTTTGTTCAACCAAATATTTGAACGGAATCAACTCGCGATTTTCGAGCGTTTCAAAATCCGCCTCGATTTCTGGAAGTTTTCCGTGCGAATCTAGCGACGTGTCGCCGTGTCCAGGAAAATGTTTTGCAGTTGGAATCACGCCAGCGTCAATCGAACCTTGCATGAACGCCACGCCAAGTTCGCCCACGGTTTTTGCGTCCTCGCCAAACGAACGCGAACCAATTACAGATGATTGTAAATTTGTATATAAGTCCACTGTTGGCGCGAAATTCATGTTTATTCCAAGTGCATTTAATTCTCTTGAAATATAATACGCGCTCATATACGAATCATATAAGATTCCACTCGCACCGATTGCCATATTACCAGGAGTTTCTGTGGTGTCGCCCTTAACGTGCCGAATCCAGCCGCCTTCTTGGTCGGTTGCCACAAAAAGCGGGATTTTAAAACGCCGTTTTTGCGCCTTTTCTTGCACCTCGGCAACGGAACGCGCCACTTGATTTGTGTCGTCGGTGTTCCAGCCAAAAACTTTTACGCTACCCAAACCGCGTTCCAAAATCCAACGATTCAAAAGGTCGCTCGGCTCTGCGCCCGCCCAACCAAACATCAAAATCTGCGAAAGAAGTTCGCTGTCGTCAAGCGAATCCGCAAGAAAATCAGCGAGTTCATCGTTCGGAACGTCGCTCCAAAAGTCGGCATTTTTCGGAACTTCACAATTCAAAGAAATAGTAAAAAAAAAGAAAGATATGAGAAAACAAAAAAACTTTTTCACGATTCAAAAAAGTATAGCGAATTGAATCAAAAAAATCCGCTTTGCTACTAGACATTGCGCAAAAAATCGGATATATTCTCTTTTATTCACGGCATCTTATCCAAGTGGTAAGGAAACGGTCTGCAAAACCGCTACGCAGCAGTTCGATTCTGCTAGATGCCTTGAACGAATCCCGTGCAAAAGCGCGGGATTTTTTTTGTTCTGATTCTTGAAAAATCAAAAATACGAGATTTTTAATCTGCCAAAGTTTGAAAATCCGCAACGTTTGTATAGCGTCAGCGCGGCGACATTTTTTGGTTTTACGAATAAAACGATGTGTTTTCCCATTTTGCGTTCTACTGCGACGATTTGTTTTATCAAAAACTCGGCAAATCCGCGTTTTCTAAACTCTGGCGCGGTAAAAATGCCACCTAGTTGAACGCAGTTTTGACCTGTCGCATTTATAGCACCTTTTGAAACAATCTGCTCGTAAAAAAATACCGCGTAGACGTTTTTTTCCGCGAGGCTTTTTTTTAAAATGACTTTTGAACGCAATGGACTATACGCCTGTCCGTCGCCCAAAACTTCTTCGCGTTCGTAGGCTTCTTGCAACGGCAAAAGTGCGTCAAGCAAATTGAGCGGACAATTTGCCGCGTAAACCGCCTGTTTTCCGTTGCTACAAACTGCATTTATTTTTAGTCCGTCGCCCGCCGTTTCTTTGCCGACTTTGTATTCCATCAAAAAGAACGATTGATTTGACGCGGGCAATTTTTTCGTAGAAAGAAAAATCGCCGAAAGCAAAAGATTCGTTCCCGCTTCGTCGCCAATCACGCTAAAAAGCGAATGTAAATCGAAGTTTTCAAAATAAATGCGCAGAATCGCCAAAAGTTCGCTGTAATGCGAAACCGCACTTGGAATACAATGAAGAATTTGCCCGCCAGATGAATAGGTAAAAACGCCAATGATTTCTCTTCGTGTGTTAAGTATACAAAAAATCGAAACTTCACGACGGCGGATTCTATCAACGAGCGACACACAATTTTTTTCAAATGGAAGAAGGAACGCATTTAGCGCGGCAAAAACCGCGTTTGACGGGGATTTCCCGAGCGAAACGATAAGCATAATTTTAATTATCGGCACAAAGGTGGCTTTTACTTTGTAAGCGCGAAAATCATCGACGATTGCCTAAAGTCGATTTTTGTAAACTTCACTGCGATAGTCTGATTTCGTTTTGATTTACTCGTAGACTAAAATAGGGTTGCCGTTTTTTACCACAATTTCGTAGAGTAGAAGCGAGATTTGCGTAGCGTTTAACGCGCTACCAAGTGAGCGCATTTCTAAATCGCGGGTGGCAAGCAACGCACAAACGGCGGCGCATTGCGAATAATTCCAAATCTGCGCGGCGCGTGCGTATTGTGCGCACATCGATTTTCCTAAAAATCCATATTTTTTCAGATTAAAATCGTCGATTGAAGGATTTTCTGCGTGGAGTGAGTGCCAAAGCGCGAGTTTTCTAAAACACGAAGCAAGCCCCGCAATCAAAAGCACGGGGCTTGCATTTTTTGTAAGTTGGATTTTTTGCGCAATTAAAAGCGCGTTTTCAAGGCGCGTTTGCGCATTTTGCGTTGGCTTTGAAATCGCGTCAAAAAGCGTAAACGCATTTTCTTCGCGGTTGTGCGCCAAAATCTTTTCAACGTCCGACGCACCAATGTGCGTGCCTTTTTGAAAACACCACTTGAAGCGCGAACATTCATCGCGAAGCGATTGCGTGTCGTTTTCAAGCATTTCCAAAATCAACGCGATTGCGTCCGAATCGATTTCCAATTCTTCTTTTTTGAAAAACGTCCGCAAAAATTCCGCTTTGCCTTGTTCGGAAAGTTCCCGAAAAACTCGTTTGTTTTTTTGCGGAACGATTTTGTCGATTTTTGCGTCAATGCTCCAATTTTCACTCGTCAAAATCAGAGCGTTGTCAGATTTTTCATTTTTCCACGATTCCAAAATTGTGCAATCGTCTTTTTTTTTGAACGATTCCGCGCCGTTCATCACGACGAGTGTCGCGCCTCCAAAAAGCGACGAATTTTCGAGTTGCGAAATCGCGTCGGAAAGTTTGTCCTCGCTCGAAAAAAACGAGCGAAATTCAAGCGAGCCGAATTTTTTTTCCATTTCGACTCGCATTTGTAAAATCGCGTCGTTTTTTTGTCCAATTTCAGGTCCGAGGAAAAGAAAAATCTGTCCCATCGAAAATGAAAATTAGTACGCGCGAAGAATTGACGAAAGAACGCCTACTATTTGCACGTCTTCGCTGAAAATCGGTTTGAACTCTGGATTTTCTGCCTGAAGTCTAACGCCGTTCGTTTCTTTGTAGTAGCGTCGAATCGCGACTGCGCCGTCAACGATTGCAACGACGATTTGTCCGTCGGTTACGGTTTCCAAAAGTTCCACGACTGCCGTGTCGCCTTCGATGATTCCCGCGTCTTTCATACTCATTCCGTTTACGCGGATTGCAAAATACGATTTGCCCGACTTTACAAACGGGTCGGGGAGAGAAATGTAGCGGTCGATGTTGTCTTTGTTCAAAAGCGATTTTCCTGGCGCGATAGTGCCGATTAACGGAACTTTGATGCAAACTGTTTCGTCTTTGCGCTGTACGCCGTCAATTACGCTAAGAGAACGCGCGCGTTTTTGACTCTGTGAGAGAAAACCTTTTTTCTGCAACGCCGCGATGTGGTCTTGAACCGCGCGGAGAGAGATTCCAAAATGCTCGCCGATTTCGCGAACTGTTGGCGGGTAGCCGTTTTCCTTGATGAACGTGGAAATAAAGTCCAACACTTCCTTTTGTCTGTTCGTAATTTCTTTCATTTTATCCTTCCTTGTAATTTGGTTTTCTCTAAAATTAAACTCTCTTTTTGACAGGTGTTAATCTTCGTCGAATTTGCTTTCAAAAAGCGCGAAAATTGTTTGAACAGCCTGCTTTTCGTCTGCGCCGTCCGCAATCAGCGTGAGCGTCGTGTTGTAAAGCGCGCCCATCGTGATTACGCCCATAATCGATTTTGCATTCACTTCCATGTCTTCTTTGCGAATCATAATTTCGGAAGCAAATTTGTTTGCGGTCTGTGCAATCAACGCGGCGGGGCGTGCGTGAATTCCTGCACGATTTTTGACCATCAAAATTTTTTCTATCATAATATATCCTTTTATAAAACGGATTTTTCCGTTTGTATACAAAAAACTAGTACGAATCGTCAACATTATAATACGCGCTACGCGCTTCGCCTGTTTCAATCCATTTTAAGACGTTTTGATTGAAATCGCGTGCGCTGTCAACGCCTTTGCGTTTTAGACGTTCGTTCATGGCTGCCGCTTCGATTATGATTGGCAGATTTCGCCCAGGTTTTACAGGAATCAAAATGCTTGGAATTTTTACGCCAAAAAAATCCACAGAATCAATGCCCGTTCCTATTCGGTCGTATATTTTCGCTTGACTCCATTCTTCTAGTTTTATTACTAGTTGAATTTCTTTTTGGTCGCGAACCGAACCAACGCCGTAAAGTTGCGAAACGTTGATAATTCCAAGCCCGCGGATTTCCATGTGGTGGCTGATTAGCGCGTTTGCACCGCGTCCAAGAATTGAATTTCCGTTTACGCATCTAACTTCCACGATGTCGTCAGCAACGAGTCGGTGTCCTCTTTCCACGAGTTCCAACGCACATTCGCTTTTTCCAACGCCAGAATGTCCCGTCAAAAGTACGCCAATTCCGCAAACTTCCAAAAGAACGCCGTGCATTGTTTTCTTTGGCGCAAAAACGTCAGAAAAAAGACGCATCAAACGTATACAAAAATCCGTCGCTTCAAGATTTGTTTGCAAAACCGCACAAGGTGCTTCTTCTGCCACTCGAATAAAATCTTCGTCTGGCGAAATTCCATGCGCAAAAACCAAACACGGCGGGTGAAATGAAAAAATCTTTCTCAAAACTTCATTTCGCTTTTCTTCGTCCATTTTTGAAAGATAAGCGACTTCTTGAATTCCAAAAATCTGAACGCTGTCCGACGAAAAACCTTCGTAAAAACCCGTTAGCGCAAGCCCCGTTAGAACCGCGTCAGGAACGGAAATTTTTGCAACAAGTCCGCGCCTGCCACCCACGCACCTAAGATTTAGCGCGTTGCGTCCTTCAAGTTCGATGTCTAGTAAATCAAGAACTGAAAAAGATTTTTCCGCCATTTGATTACTATACACACAAACGACTTGTTTGACAAGTAGAAAAGCGTAGATTTTTGCGAAAAATTTGCACGACCAATGACAAGCGAAAACAAAAGAGCAAAAAAAAACTCGTCCGAAAAAATCGAACGAGCGACAAAGTCATTTTACGAGGAGTTTTACGCTTTTTTATCTTGAACCTTGTCTTTTTCCTTTTTGACTTTTACGTCCAAAACGTCCATCATTTTGTTGAGTGCTGCGCCAAAATCAAAATCCTCGGCGGAAACGTGCGCCTGCGCTCCCCAGCGGAAATTCACTGTGGTGTCAAAAACGTAGGCTTTATCGTGTTTTACACGCATAATCAAATCTACGATAAGGTCTTCTGCATATTTGACACGCTCAATTTTCTTTTCAATCATGTTGCTTTGTTTTTCTTCAAGCTCAAAACCTACAGCACTAATCGATTTAGTCATTTTAGAACTCCTTTAACAGCAAAATGCGAATTTTTTAATTCGCCGAACCACCCTTGATTCGTTCTTAGATTATACCACGCTTTTTTTTGATTTTGAAAAAAGATTTTTAGTTTAAAAGAATTTTATTCGTGATTTAGAATATCCGCGCTGGTCGTGGCGGAAACGCGGAGGGTTTCGATTTATTTTGTTCATTTTGAATTAAAAAATCTGCGGTTGCGCGAAAAAATCGTGGTATAATCGGAAAAATGAGCGAAATTCAAATAGCGCAACGTGCAAAGCAATCGATGCAACTTTCTCAAACGATGAAATTGGGAATGCAACAACAACTTTCGTTAAAATTGCTTTCGCTTCCAGTGGCAGAACTTCGCGAAGAAATTTACACGGCGATTTCACGAAATCCCGCGCTAGAAATTGCGGACGACCCATTTCAAGACGGAATCGAGCGGACGCAAAAAAACGCCGTTTCGCGCCTTTCCGATTACGAACGTTATTCTTCCACGAGCGCGTCGGGCGAAAAGGCAAGCGACGATTTTTTGAATGCGCTTGAATCGAACGCTGACAAACGCACAAGCCTTTCTGACCATCTTTTTCATCAAATAAACGCGATGAATCTTTCCGATTCCGAACGTGAACTTTGCACGCTTTTGATTCAAAATCTCAACGGCGAAGGGCATCATATTTTAGCCCCCGTTTCGCTCCTCGACAAAATGAATCCGCGCCCGAACGAATCGTTTTTGGAGCATTGCATTTCAATCGTTCAAAAATTAGACCCCGTTGGCGTTTGTGTTACGAATACTATACACAGTCTTCTAGTTCAAGCGAAAGACAAAAAAAACGCGCCAGATTCCGCGCTTTTTATTTTGAACGGACATTTTGATTTTTTAGACCCGCCGATTCCGTCAAAAATCGCAAAAAAAGCAAATCGATTTTTTGCAGAACAAAAAAAGTTGGAATTCGATTCCGAAAAAAAAGAAATTTTGCCCGATTTTACGGAAAAAGACGCACAAATCGCTCTCGATTTTATTCGCACGCTTGACCCGCACCCCGCGCGCGAATTTGGTTTTTCTGGGGAAAATTTCGCGCTTCCAGACGTTTTTGTGGAAGAAGTTGCAGAAAAAACGGAAGACGATTCTCCGAAAATCCTAGCGGATAACTCGGTTTTAATTTCCACGGAAAAAGGTTCGTTTAAAATTTCGCTTGCAAAAGGAAATCTTCCAATCTTAAAAATCTCTGAAGATTTTTTGAATTTCAAAAAATCCGCGAACACGGAACAAGAAAAAGCGGAAGAAAAATTCGCAAAAGAATCCGTGATTTCCGCTCGAACTTTCATTGACGGCGTGGAATTTCGCGAATCGACGCTTTTAAAAGCGACAGCGCAAATCGTTTTGGCGCAATCGGCGTTTTTTCGGCAGGGCGCACGATTTTTAGTTCCGCTTCGACAAAAAGACGTTGCCGCCGCGATTGGCGTTCACGAATCCACGATTTCGCGCATGGCGAACGGCAAATTTTTGTCGTGCGCTTGGGGCGTTTTTCCGCTTTCGCATTTTTTCACGAATGCCGTAAACGAAGAAACCGTGCGTCGCGCTCATTTTGATTCGTTGGTTGGCGAAAACGCTCCGCCCGCGAGCAAAGAAGGCGTAAAAGCCGAAATCGAAAAAATCCTTTTGGAACATAAAAACGACAAAAAACCGCTTTCAGACCAAAAAATCTCGGACATTTTGAACGAACGCGGAATAAAAATCGCTCGCCGAACTGTCGCAAAATACCGAAGCGAATTAAACGTCGCCTCGTCTTTTTCCCGCGTCTAAAAATATTTTCGATTGCATTCAACCCTCGCGTTCTTTTCGGTGGTTGAGGCTCTCAAAACCGCTGTGGATTTTTCAAAATGACAATTTTTTATTCGTAATATATAATTTTTTTTATGAAAACATTTGAAAAATATGGGGTTCGGATTCCGCAAATTCTGCTCCCTAAAAAACTAAATCTTGAAAGTTGGTCTGTGATTGCGTGCGACCAGTATACACAAGACGCGGATTACTGGAAAAAAACGGAAGAAATCGCGAACGGAAAAGAATCTTCTTTGAATCTTATTTTTCCTGAAGTTTATCTTGGAAAAGAAAACGAGCAGGCACGAATTCAAAAAATCCACGATACAATGACACAGTATTTAGAAAACGGGATTTTTGATGAAAAAAACGCCGCCGTTTACGTTGAACGCACAACGGAATTTGGGCGCGTTCGGCGTGGTCTTGTTGTGGCGATTGATTTGGAAGATTACGAATGGAAACCTGGTTCAAAGTCGTTGATTCGTGCGACGGAGGCGACCGTGCCTGAGCGACTTCCTCCGCGAATGAAAATCCGAAAAGGCGCGGCGTTGGAACTTCCGCACATCATGCTTCTTGCCGACGATTCAAAAAATCTTCTTTTGGGCGGGCTTGAAAAAGTCGCCAAAAAAAATCCTCCGCTTTATTCTGGAAATCTCATGCACGGCTCTGGTTCGATTTGTGGTTGGGGCGTTTGCGGCGAAGAGTCGGAGGCGATTTTTGACGAGGCGATAAAAAATCTGGCGGAAAACGGAAAGCAATCCGACAGAAGCGTGTTTTTGTTTGCGGTGGGCGACGGAAATCATTCGCTTGCAACGGCAAAAGCGGTTTGGGACGAGTACAAAAAAGATTTGTCCGACGCAGAAAAAGAAAACAGTCGCGTGCGTTTCGCCCTCGTTGAAATCGTGAACATTTACGATTCGGGCTTAACGTTCGAGCCGATTCATCGCGTGGTTTTGAATCACGAAAGTCAGATTCTAATTGATTTTTTGCAAAAAAAATTAGACGGCGAAAGGAAAGAATTTGCGACGGAAGAAGAACTTTGTGCGTTTGTGGAAGAAAAATCGGACGGGGCGCGTTACGGATTTTGCGCGGACGGAAAATTTTTTGCGTTGCAAACAAAAAATCGCGACCTTGCGATTGCGCCTTTGCAAAGCGCGCTTGACGAGTTCATTTGTGAAAACGGTGGCAAAAAAGAAGACATCGACTACATTCACGGCACGAAAGACACGATTCGTCTAGGAAAAACAAAAAATCAAACGGCGATTTTGCTTCCGCCAATCGCGAAAGATTCGTTTTTCCAAACGATTGCGCGTCGAGGCGTTCTTCCGCGAAAATCGTTCAGCATGGGCGAGGCGAGCGAAAAACGCTTTTACGTTGAATCGCGTCGCCTTTTTTAGATTCGGCACTTCGTTGGTTTCGCGGTGGTTGAGCGAAGTCGAAATCAAAAGATTGTCGAAAATCAAAAACGATGACTTAAAAGAAAAATCGCGATAGTTGAAAAGAAAAACGCGGTGGTTGAGACACTCGAAACCACCGCATTTTTTTTAATCGATGTATGAATTATTCGCTTCGACGTAATCCAAGCACTGTTTGTTCCATTCTTCGCCACCGCGTCTGTTAAATTCCGAAAGCCAATCCGTCCAGTTCGTTCGCGTTAGATTTCGCTTGCCAGTTACAAAATCCAAAACGCCTTGCTCGTAAAGCATTTTGACTTCTTGCGACGGAGACGGAACGCCCACGGAAGGAGTCCATTCGCATTTTTGCATTTCGCGAAGGATTTTTAGCGCACTCATTTCTTTGCCGTTTTGCGATTTCCAAGTCGGGTAGCGCGATTTGAGTTCTTCGTCGCTGCCATAAAAAACCAAATTGCGAAGTTGCAAAAGCGGGGCTGCCGCCTTTTGCGTGTAGGCGAGTGCGGGGTCAAAAAGTCCTTCCGTCGTGATTTCGCCGTTGTCTTCGCGGAAATTCACGTTTTCTTCGCCGTAGCAAATAATGTTGTAGCCGTCCGTCATCATCCATTCCAAAAGATTTGCCAAAACTGGAAGTTTGCCGAGTTCCGCAGTGCGACGCGAAACGGCGAAAGTTCTATACGCTTGTGTGTAACAGCCGACGCTTTTTTTGCCTTTTGGACCTGTCGGCGGGTCAATCAAAATCCATTCGCCGTCTGGGAATTTTTCGTCGAACGGGCGGTAATTCGTTTCTAGTGCGAACGCCGCATTTTGTTCTCGCATCATTCCAAATCGTCCGTTTTTCCAAGCCTCTCTAAAATCGTCTTTTTTGTACGCCGTCCAGTTTGGGTCTATTACTTTCGCGCTGACCATTTTGCGAACAAAATCGAGAGCGTCGTAGAATTCTGGCTTTTTGATGTTAAGTCCCGTTTTTTCGCGCGTTGCGTTGAACGTGCCTGCCACGCCAAACGCTCCAAAAAACGGAGAAAAACGCCGTCCAAGTCCTTCTTCGTGATTGTTGATTTCGATAAACGCGCCCCAGCCAAATGTATCGTCTTTGCCGTTGCCGTCGGGGTCGTTGAACGTAAACGCATTCATCACGTTAAAAAAATCTTCGGTTGTAACTGGAATTCCAAGCCCTAGTTTGTCGAGCCAATCCTTGCGAATCAAAACGCCTTCATTTTTGTCTATGCTTCCAACTTGCGAAAGTCCGTAAGTCAAACCGTCAAACATTCCGTTTTTTCGCGCTTCGCCAGTATACATAAGTCGAGTTCGAGTTGGCATCAGTTGAAAAATCGAATCTAGTCGCGCAACCTTGTTTTCTTTTACAAGTTGAACGAGAAGTTCGCGGTTTACCATGAAAAAATCTGGCAAAGAATTAGAACGCGCCGCTTTTAACAAAACTTCGGCTTGTTCCTCGCGCTTTGACGGAAGAGGCACTGCCTTTAATTTAATTCCCAAATCGTTTTCGATTTTCTTAAAGCCGAACCAATCTGACGGAAGAGGCGCGTCCGCGCTTGAATACGGGCTGTACCAAATTTCAATCGGAACAAGCGATTTTTTTTCGGAATCAGAAAGTTTGTCGCACGAAAAAAAAGAAAAAGCAAAAATTGTCAAAATCGAAGAAAAAAGCAGTTTTTTCATAAAATATCCTTCCCAAAGATTTTCATATAAAGAATAGCATAATTTTCGATAAATGATGAAAAAAAATTCTTAAGTTTAACGAAAGTTGAAAAATATTGACAAATAAAAATCTTTTTGACAAAATCGTTTTTGTTATGAAAATCCATTCGGTTTCAGATTCAGTTTTCTCTTTTAAGGCGTACTATTATTACGACAAGGGCTTCTCTCGACCGTATGGAAGTTTTGGCGATTTTTCGCTGATTTGAGCAGTTTTTGCTGTGGATTTCAGGGCTTCCAGAGGGAAGCCCTTTTTTTTACGGTTTTCGTTTTTCCTGAAATCAAAATCTTAATTCTATTACGAGGAAAAAATTATGATTGTCGTTTTGAAAGAAAATGTTGCGGAAGAAAAACTTTCAGGATTTGTGGATTCGCTCAAAAGTCGAAACCTTGACGTTCACGTTTCGCGCGGAAAAAGTGCGACCGTTCTTGGTTTAATCGGTGATACTTCAAAAATCGAACCCGAAGAATTTTTGGCGTACGATTTTGTGGAAAGTGCGCAGCGCGTAAAAGCACCATACAAACAGGCAAGCCGAAGTTTTCACCCCGCGGACACGGTGATTTGCGTCGGTTCTTCAAAAATCGGAGACGGAAAAACCGTGTCGCTTATGGCAGGTCCGTGTTCCGTGGAAAACGAAGCGCAGATTTTGGAAGTTGCGCGCGCCGTAAAACAAAGCGGTGCGCGGTTTTTGCGTGGTGGCGCGTTTAAGCCGAGAACGAGTCCGTACAGTTTTCAGGGATTGGGCGCGGAAGGTTTGGAACTTTTGAAAATCGCAAAAAAAGAAACGGGACTTCCAATCGTAACCGAGTTAATGGCAATCAATCAAATTCCGCTTTTTGACGACGTTGACATAATTCAAATTGGCGCGAGAAATATGCAGAATTTCGACCTTCTAAAAGAAGTCGGAAAATTGAACAAACCGATTCTTCTAAAACGCGGACTTTCTGCGACCGTCAAAGAATTTTTGATGAGCGCGGAATACATCATGGCGAGCGGAAACGAGCGCGTGATTTTGTGCGAACGCGGAATCCGCACGTTCGATTCTTACACGCGAAATTGCCTAGACCTTTCAATCGTGCCGTTTTTGAAAAAAGAAACGCATCTTCCCGTTATAATCGACCCAAGCCACGCTTGCGGAATTCGCTCGCTTGTGCCGCCACTTGCAAAAGCGGCTGTTGCAGTTGGCGCGGACGGTTTAATAATCGAAGTCCACAATAATCCCGAACGCGCACTTTGCGACGGCGAACAATCGCTTACGCCCGCGCAATTTGCCGACCTTTCCACGATTCTTGGAAAATACGCGGCAGTCGAAGGGCGCACGTTGTAAATCGATTCGACTACGCTCAAAAATCAAACGTCATTTGGGCGTAGTCAAAATTTCAAAACCACAAAACGTCGGAATTGCGGATTCACAAAAAAGCGTCTATCATTTTATGTATGAAAGCCTTGTCGGATAAAAAAAAGAGAGTTTTTTTGAAAAATCTAACGATTGTTTTGTCGATTTTTTCGTTATCTGTTTTTGTTTCAGTTTGTATTCTTGTTTCCGTAATCAATTCGAGTGAAAGGTCGCGCAGACTTGAAGCAAAAAAATTCGCTTATATTTGTGCGTCGAATATTGAACGAATTTTTGGACAAACGTTTTTGATAAATGAAGCAATCGCGGAATTTGTGCAGAAAGACGAAGGCGATTCAAAGAATTTTGAAGATTTTGCACGAAGACTTCTGCACGAACACCTGATTGCCGATTGCGTTCAACTCGCTCCGAACGGCGTGATTTCGCAGGTTGTTCCGCAGGGCGAAAACGAAAAACTCGTTGGATTTGACATTTTTTCTGACAAAGAGCGTGCAAGCGAAGCGGAGCGTTCTCGCGACTTGGGAATCGCGCTTGTGGCAGGTCCTTATTCGATTTCGCAAAACGCAAAAGTCATTGAAGCGCGTTTGCCGCTTTTTTCTGATATTTGGAAAACGAACTTTTGGGGATTTGTGAACGTCGTTGTTCGTGTTTCAAAAATCTTTGAAGGTGTGGATTTTTTGACGATTTCAGACAAAGGATTTTTGTATTCCGTTTACAAAACCGACGGACGCGGTTCTTCTTTTCCAATTTGGGGCGTGGATTTTAATTCTCTCAAAAATCCAATCATAACTGACATTTCGATTCAAAATTCGTCTTGGAAACTCGCGCTTTCTCCCGACGGACAATGGTTTGATGGTAGATTCGTTCTTTTAGTTTCTCTGTTGTTGCTTTTGCTTGTCTTTTTTTCGACCGCGTTTTCTATTTTGGTTTTGAAATTCCTCGCAGTTCCAAAAAACAACAACGTTCTTGGAATCGACCCGACGACTGGACTTTATTCGCGCGAACTTGCGATTTTTGTTCTTTCAAAAGAAATCGAATACGCCGCTCGCAACGATTCTCGCGTGGCGATTTGCAGAGTTTTTATTGATTCAAAAGACGAAAAACACGTTTCCGCCCTGGTCGAAAAATTGCTTTCTTCGGTTCGGGCGGAAGACATAATTTCAAGATTTGGCGACAGTGAATTTGTGGTGATTTTTCGCGGAAAAAACACGGGAACAAATTATCAATCGATGTTGGAAAGAATCAGAGCGTTGTTCAAAAACGACGATGTTTACGTTGGATTTTCCGCGTATCCCGTCGACGGAAAAACGCTTGAAGACCTTTTGAAAAAAGCGGACAAAATCTAACAAAGAGGAAATTTTATGCGCAATTTGAGCGATTTGACTTACGGAATTGTTGGACTTGGAATTATGGGCGGTTCGATTGCAAAATCGATTCGCAGAAACGTTATTTGTGGCGGGCGCGGGCGGATTTTGGTGAGCAATCGAAGCACGGCGTGTTTGTCGCAGGCGGTTTTGGACGGCGTTGCGGACGAATCGTTCGCGCTTTCCGACGTTGACGAACTTTTGCAGAAAAGCGATTTTGTGTTTGTGTGTCTTTATCCAAAAATGACGCTGGAATTCATTTTGAATCACGCGGAATCGTTTAAATCGAACGCCGTCGTTACGGACATTTCGGGCGTAAAAGGCATTTTTGAACGCGATTTGAAAAAACTTCCGAACGGCGTGGATTTTATAATCGGACACCCAATGGCAGGTGGCGAAAAAGAAGGTTACGGCGCGAGCAACGCTGACTTTTTTATTGGACGAAATTATATTCTCTGTCCGCAAAAAGAAAATTCTGCGGAACATTTGGACGAAATGCGAAAACTCGTTCGAGAAATGGGATTT
>CAJOEO010000006.1:6930-42428 GCA_905233535.1 uncultured Treponema sp. | reverse complement strand
TGTCGTCGGCGTTTTCGGGCGGAAGTTTTGACGAGTCGAACACAATCGCGCCCGCGCCGTCCGATTCGCTTTCGTTTTCGATTGGCATTAAACGCGGAAGCGCACTTGCGCAAAAAAACGAAACGAAAATCGCAAAAATCGCAAAAAATCTTTTCATTTTTCGTTTCCCACAAAAAGAACGCGCTCTTCAAAACGAAAATCGTCGTCGTCAAAAAAATACGCTTTGATTTTTACGGTGGATTTTTGCGAAGACGCACAAGCGTAATCGATTGAAACGGCGGAAGGCGGATTGTCTGGAAGCAAAAAACGCGCTTCGCCGTTTCCCGTCAATTCGTAACTGTACGTCGATTCGTAAAGTGGCGCGGAGGCGGGAGAATTCAATTCGACTTCGATTCTAAGAGCGTTTTCGGCTTGGATTTTTATGTGATTTGTGGAAAGTCCGTGAAAATCGGTTTTGGAAATTTTGGCGGAAAGCGAATTTTTGTCGTTTTCTTTGATTTCTTCCATTAAAATCGGTTTTTGTTCAACGTGGCGGATTCTGACTTTTTTTTGAAAAAAATACGAAATCAAAATCGGAAAAGTCGAAATTAAAATCGCAAAAAAAATCAAAATCATCGAAGAAAAAACGCTTTTTAAGCCGTAACGCCCAAATCGGATTTTTAGACGAACCAAAACGCGCTGCCAAAAAATCTGAATCGGAAAAAGCGTAAGCGCAAGCGCGACGTTTCCCCAAATCGAACAAAACGCGATTTTTTCTAGCATAAAATCGTCCGCAAGCAAAGCCATTTCAAGCGCGTACGGAAAAAACGGCACAAGCAAAAAAAGAATCGCAAAAATCATAAAAATCGTGCGTCGCGCAGGACGAAACAAAAAAATTATCAAAAATTCAAACGCAAACGCCACAAAATAAAGCAAATCCACCGCGCTAAAAACCAAAATCGAAAAAATCGCAATAATCGAACAAAAATATCCGTAAACGAACGCCACCACGGAAAAATGTAGCCGCTCCATTATTCCAAAAATCAACTGCACAAAAAGAATCGCGACGGAAATTTTCGCGCCAATCAAAAAAAGAGGCGGAAGATTTTGCAAAAACTCCACAGACAAAACGATTTTGGGAAAAACGCGCTGGAAAAATTCGCACGCAAAAACGCAAGTCGCAAAAATAAACGGAAAAAGATACCAAGATTTTACAAAATCGCGTTTGTACGCGCTCGCCGTTCGCCCGATAAACGAAAATCCGCACAACAAAAATGAACTAAACGCAATCACCAAAATCGTCATCGCCAAAAACGCTTTTTCGTCTAGCCAAACCGACCGAAAAAACGACGAAAGCGGAATGAAAAAATAATGCGTGTCCCAACTTCTAGAAATTTTCGGCTCATAAAGCGAAACGGCGGTCAAAATAAACGAAATCCAATTTTCGCCGAGTTCCAACGCGACCGCAGGAATTTTTGCGTGAATGAACGCCGACATTCTTTCGTCGCCTTTTAAAACGCCAAGTCTGTAAAGCGAAAGAATTTTGTTTGGCATTTCAAACGGAATTTGCGAAGACGAAAACGAATCCGCGCAAAATTTTGTAAGCCACAGCGGACTCGCAGAACCGAAACACCCCGTCAAAAGACAAGAAAGCGAATCTTCTCGAAACGAAATCGAAAGAACAAAAACGTCTTCTTCGTCGTCGATTTTTGTGGCAAAAACGGCAGAACCATGCCAAAACGGTTTTGGCAAAATCGTAGAATCTAACGCGGTAAAAAGAACGCGCACGCGACAATTTTTTTGCGCGTTTTCGATTCTTAGCAAAAGGTCAGCAAATTCGTCTTGGCGCAAAAAAACGTCTTCTTGCAAAAACGAAAGAACGAGCGTTTTTCGTCCAGCGCCGTCGTTTTTCGTATTCTGTTCAAAATCGATAAAAAAGTTTGACGGAAATTTGTCGCCACCAGTTTGCGCAAGTTCTTGTTTTATCAATTTTGCTTTAATCGGAACGTTCGAGATAAAATTTTCGATTGATTGCGTATTCGATTGAGCAGAAAAAAACACGGGAAGAAAAAAAATCGCAACTGCAAAAAGTCGGCGCAGCGAAAAAAACATTTTTTCATTATATCGCCGAAAACCGCAAAGAAGAATCTTCAAACGGCGATTTTTCGCGCCTTGAAATAGTTTGTCTACTAACGATTTTTGGTGTATTATTTTACACAAAATAAAATAGACGGGGTTAAAAAATGGGCGATAATGGGAAAAAATTTCAACTTAACTTACCCTTAAAAGTCATTCTTTCCGACGGCGGAACTTCGCATTTTCTTGGACACAACATAAATTTGACGAGATTTCACATGGCGGACGGCAAAGACGAAAAAGGAATTTCTATAAACCCGTTTTCGCCAAAGTCCGTGCAGGACATGGTAATGCTCGATTACATTTCAAAAATCGAAGTTTCGATGGCGGAATTAACGGCATTCAGACAAGATGTAATGGATTTGTCAAAAACAATCGTTTATTCGCTTTTGTACAAACAATTTGACCGCGTTCTTTACTCCACGCTTGTAAAGTGCGACGTTGTTGTAAAATTCAACCGCGCGAATCCGCGAAGTCTAATCGACGAATCCACAAAAATCCCCGACGCAAAACTTCGCCCAATTCTCGAAAAGAAAAAGACGGTTGTGGCGTTGGCAAAAAAATCGATTCTTGAACCAGTTTGGAAAGCGATTATGACGAATCAATCGTATTCGCCCGAAGAACGCAACGTTTACATTTTGATGTCCGAGAAATTTTTGAACAGACTTGGACTAATGAATTGGCACGTCATCACGCAATTTTTTCAAAAAGAAGGATTCGAGCAGATAAATTTGAGCATTCGCCATCTTTTGCAAGAATACATGGAAAAATCTTCGATTGCAGACCACATTTCGCTTCTTTTGATGGAACTCGTTACGAACAACGAAAATACGAATCTTCGAAAAGTTGCAAAAATACTCTACAACGGAATAGAAGACACCGATTCAGTCGTTTTGAATCCAGAAATTCGCGAAAAACTTTTTGCGGAATTAAAAAATCGACACGAACTTGTAACGATTTCTTGGCAACTTGGCGGCGGAAGCGCGGCGATTGGAAAACAAGGTCGGCTGCACATAATGCTTTTTAACAAAGACGACCAATATCAACTGATGAAAGACACCGTTTCGGACAAAATGTCGAACGATACAAAAAAACGGTCAATCGTAGATTTTTACCGCGACGAACCGAACGCGTCCTCGGGCATGGATTTGGGCATGATGTATTTTTCTTACCTCGATGAATCGTGCAAAAAAGCAAACGTCAAGTTTGAATCAATCGTAAACCAGCCGATGTCAAACGATTTAACAGTTATCAATTTAATTTTTAATTTCTAATGTCAAAGGCACTGCTTTTTTTTGCAAGCCTTTGCGCGCTTTTTCTTTTTTCGTGCGCAGATTCAACGCCCGATTTGGCGGAAGTTCAGCCTTCTCTCGTTTTGAATTACAAAAACGACGATTCGCTTCCTGAATCGTCGCTTTCGATTTTTGTGCGCACCACAAGCGAAGCGGCGCGAGTTGAATCGATTTTGCTTGAAAGCAGAAACGACGGACTTTGTTGGCTGATTGAAAATCCAAAAACGCTTTTTGCAAACGGCGAACAATTTGCTTACGGAAAAGGGATTTTTCCGCGCGAAGGATTTTCGTTTTCGCAAGGAATTTACGATTTAACGTACACGGATTCCGCGGGAAACAGCGTCAAAACGGAATTTGAATTTTCTTACGAAAAATCGCTTTTGAACGCGAATCTTTCAAAAGTTCAAGAAATGATTTTGGATTCCACAGAATTTCTCGCGCTTTACGACGCTTCTCAACAACTAATTTTTTTGGGAAAATCGAAATGGGAAACTGACGACGACATTCAAAAATCGCAAACGACGGCGGAAAGTCGTAGAAAAGTCGTTTTTTCAAAAGAAAATCGCGTGATTTGCCTTTTTCCTTTGGAAAAAATCCACAAAAACAAAACGGAATAATTTGGAATATTTATGGAAGAAAATAAAAACGAAACGCAAAATTTGGAAGAAAATCGACGCGAAATTAAAACGTTCGTGATTCGTTCTGGGCATTTTTCGCAAGCGGAAAAACGCGATTATTCTGAACTTTTGCCGATTTGGGGCGTGGAATTTTCAAACGAAAAATTGAATTTTGAATCGTTGTTTGGAAATCAAAATCCCGTAAAAATCGAAATCGGTTTTGGAATGGGAAAAGCGACCGCGATTATTGCGGAAAATACACCCGACGTAAATTATCTTGGGCTTGAAGTCCACAAACCTGGAATTGGAAAACTGCTCGGCGAAATTCGTGCGCGGAATTTGAAAAACGTTAGAATTGTGGCGCACGACGCGATTGAAGTTTTGACAAAAATGGTGGACGACAAAACCGTGGACGCTTTTCACATTTTTTTTCCAGACCCATGGCCAAAAAAACGCCACCACAAACGTCGCCTTGTACAGCGTCCGCGCACAGACCTTTTGGCGCAAAAACTCAAAACGGGCGGATACGTTTATTTTGTAACGGATTGGTTGCCTTACGCCGAGTTCGCGCTTGAAGAACTTTCAAAAACGGCGGGGTTAAAAAACAAATTTGAGCATTTTGCGCCCCATCAGGAATGGCGACCAGAAACTCGTTTTGAACAAAAAGGATTGGACGCAAACCGCGCAATTACGGAAATTATGTTTGAAAAAATCTAATCGTTTTTTCGGGCAAAAATTAGGAAAAATATGGATTTATTCGATTCAGATAAAGAACAAAGAATATCAGACCTTACATTACTCATAAAAAAATATCAGGATTCTTATTACAACGGTGAAGCGGAAATTTCGGACGCGGAATTCGATTCGCTTTGGGACGAACTCAAAAAACTCGACCCCAAAAACGCGATTCTCAAAAAAGTCGGCGCGGATTCTGGAAATTTTCAAAAAACGCGCCACCGAATGCCGATGGGAAGTCAAGAAAAAGCAGCGAACGGCGACGAATTTTTGAAATGGGCGAAAAATCACGACTACGAAGAATATCTCGTGGAATACAAACTCGACGGCGCATCGCTTGAATTGCAATACGACGGCGGGGATTTTGTGCGTGCGGTAACGCGGGGCGACGGCACGATTGGCGACGACATTTCGCAAAATGCTCGCAAAATGTCTGGTGTTCTTCCCGCGCTTTTTGATTCGGACGGAAAAAAAATCGATTTTACGGGAGCGGTTCGTGGCGAAGTGATTATGACAAAAGCCGTTCACGCGCAATTTTACGCGACAAAAGCGAATTGTAGAAACGCCGCAAACGGAATTATGAAACGAAAAGACGGCAAAGGCGCGGAAAATCTGCGTTTAATCGTTTACGACGCGCTTTCGACGAATCAAAATTCATTTTTTTCGGACGAAGAAGAAAAAATCGATTGGCTAAAATCATGCGGTTTTAATACAGTTCCACTTGTTATAAAAAAAAATGCGCAAGAAGTCATAGAATATCGTGAAGAAATCGATAAAAAACGTGTTTCATTAGAATACGATATAGACGGACTCGTAATAAAAGAACGAAAAATCAATATGGAAGACGCTTGGCGAAATCGTCCCGACAGACAAATCGCATTTAAGTTTTCGCTTGAAAAAGCGACGACGATTTTGCGAGAAGTCGAATGGAGCGAATCGGGGGCGACGTATACCCCCGTTGGTATTTTTGACAGCGTACAGTTAAACGGAACGACGGTCAGTCGCGCAAGCCTTGCAAATCCCGACACGATTCGAAATCTAAATCTAAAAATCGGAAGTCGAATTGTCGTTGTAAAACGCGGCGAAATTATCCCAAAAATCGAGGAAGCGCAAGACGGCGACGGCGAAATGCACGACGTGGATTTTCCGAAAACGTGCGAAACGTGTGGCGCGATGCTTGTTGACGAGGGGACGCGGCTTTTCTGCCCAAACGAGCATTGTTCAAAGCGCGTTCTGCACCGAATCCAAAAGTGGATTAGCGTCGTTGACATTCGCGATTTTGGCGACACGCTAGTTCGTTCGCTTTTTGCTGACAAAAAAATCAATTCGATTTTGGACATTTATTCGCTTTCGCAAAACGATTTTGTGCCGTATTTTTTGAACGAAGAATCGATTTCTGACGGCAAAGATTCTCTTGGCGCGAAAAAAGTTTACGATTCGATTCACGCGCGAAAACGCCTTTCGCTTGCGACTTTTGTTGCGGGTTTTGACATTGAAGGCGTGGGCGAAACGGTCGTTCAAAAACTAGTAGACGCTGGATTCGACACGCTTGAAAAACTTTTTGACGCAACGGCGGACGATTTTTTGAACGTCAAAGGATTTGCGCAGATTATGGCGAACACGGTCGTGGACGGGCTTTCGGAAAATCGGGCGGAAATGGAAAAACTCGTCTTTGAAAAAATCATCGAAATCGAAACGGTGCAAAAAAAAGACAACGCGATTTTTGGAAAATCGTTTTGTTTTACGGGCGAACTAAAATCAATGAAACGCGCAGATGCGGAATCGCTCGTTAAAGAAAACGGCGGTTCGTGCAAATCGAGTGTTACAAAAGATTTGAGTTTTTTGGTTACGAACGACAAAAATAGCGGTTCGGCAAAAAACGAAAAGGCAAAAAAATACAAAATCCCGATTATCGACGAAAATGATTTTCTCGCACTTTTAAAAGGAAAAATGTGAAAAACGAAACCATAAAGATTTTGCGATTTTTTTCGCTAGCACTTTTGGCAATTTTTCTTGGATTTGCGTCGTTTTACATTTTTTTGTTTGCGCGATGTTTTTTTGCAGAAAAACACGTTCCGAATTTGGGCGAACAGGCAATTATGCGCGTTGAAATTTACGGCACATCGCTTGACACGGTGAGCGCGCGGTTCGCGCTTTTGGACACGAGCGGCAGAGAATTTGCCGTTTTAGACCGTTCTTGGAGCGGAAACGTTCTTTCTGTGGAATTTACGAGCGCGGCGTTTGGAAATCGTGAATTTTTGTTTCCTCTGAATATTTGCGCGGAACAATATTTGCCGCTTGGAAAATCGCGCACTTATCGCGGAACGCCGCTTCCTCGATATTATCTTTACGATGACGTTTGCGCGTTTTTGGACGATTCTTGGGGTTTTGCAGAAAGGCACGCGCTTTTTTCGCTCGCGACGTTTGCGGTTTGGCAATCTTCCAAATTTCGTTCGTCGCGTTCAAAAGTAATTTCGCTTGACCTTTCTGCAATCGTTTCTCGGGAAACTTACGAAATTTATCTAAACCCGACTACTGGTTCTCTACGGCTTTCTCGAACGTAAAATCTCCAGTAAAAAAATCGGGGCTGACCGCTTCCATGTTTAGTCGCATTTCCCAATGCAAATGTGGACCTGTCGCAAGCCCCGTCGCGCCCGAAAGCCCAATCAACTGCCCCGCTTCCACAGTGTCGCCAACTTTGACTTTGAGTTCGTTTTGATGATAATAAAGGCTGTAAAGCCCTGGCAAATGTTCGATTACGGTTGACCAACCCGTCGTAATTCGCGTTTCCGCCAAAACAACTTTGCCAGCAGCGCACGCACGCACTTCGCTTCCCGTGGGAACGCCGTAGTCGATTCCGTAATGCAAACTAGTGGACGACTTTCCGTTTGAATAGGCAAAAATTCGTCGGTCTGCAAAAAACGACGTTCTTCGTGTTGCTTTTGTGGGAGGTGTCATCGGTTCAAGAGAATAAACCGATTTTTCGTTTCGCGTTCCCAAAATTTTGTTCAATTTGTTGATTTGCTTCCAACGTTCGTCAGAATCGTTTGTGCGAATCGCCGTATTCGTCGCGTTTAGAGGAATCGTTTCGCTCACAAATTCCTTTGAAACCACGTCGAGCGAAAGATTCACGACATTTTCTTTTTCGCCCACAAAAACGTGCGCAATCGCGTTCGCGCTACCCGCCGTAAGATACGACGAAAGAGGAATACCCGCCAGGAGCATTTTTCGATTTTTTCCAGACGAATCGGGGATTTCGTAAAATGGAGTTTTTCCGATTTGCTTTTTGTTTTTTGAAACTTCAAGAAATCCGCTCAAATTTTGCATCGAATTATCCGCGCAAATTCGCACAAAAACCGCGTCTCCTGGGCAAACTTTTTTTTGCCAAAACGCCGTTGCATTTTTTCCAGAAATCGAAAAATCTTGCGTTTCTGCAAAAATCGACGAGCAGAATAAAAAAATCAATAGCGTAATATGCACAAAAATTTTCATTTTTCCTCCAAAATTACATCGAACGGCGAATATCTGCCACGATTAATTGCGGTTTTTCAACGCCTTGATAAACATTGCGTCCAACATGATAAAGAATATCCACGCGCTCGCCCTTGTCAAAATCGCGGTGCAACATTTCCGCGCCGCCCCAAATCATAGCAGGCCATTTTGTGCCGCCACATTCAAACGTGAGTTTTAGGTGTTGCTTTTCGCTTTTTCCGACGACAAGGCAATCGTCGATTTTTAGCGAACGACTCATAAACAAAATTTCGCGGTTCGCTTCGCCGAACGGTTCAAGTTTATCGACAATCGACAAAATTTCTGGCGTGAGGAATTTTTCTGGAATTTCTGCATCAACGTCAAAATTCTCGCTTTCGTCCGCGCCAAGTTGAATCGTCGGAATTAGTTTTGAAAGTTTTTCGCGAAATTCTGCCATTCGCTCTTTTTTGAACGAAAAACCCGCCGCATAATTGTGTCCGCCGTGGCTCAAAAAAAAGTTTTCGCCCCCCTCGTTTTTGTCGAGAGCGTCCAAAAACGCCGTCGCGTCAAACGAACGGCAACTTCGCATCGAACCAATCGCAACGTCTTCAACAGTCGTAATTGCCATTGACGGCACGTTAAAAACCGACACGAGTTTTCCCGCCACGTTTCCAGAAACGCCGCGATTTATTCGCTCGTCGATTACAAGGCAAAGTTTTCCGTCATTTTCCGAAATCGATTTTTCCGCCTGCGCCCGCCCATATTCCCAGGCTTCCGCGCCAAGACGTTTTCGCTCGTCGTTCATTTCGATTACTCGGGCGGCAAGTTCAATTCGTTTTTGAGAATCTTTCTCCAAAAGAAGTTGAAGACCGATTTCTGGCTGGCGTAAACGTCCCGTCGCGTTCAAAACGGGAACAACGCGCCAAGAAAGAATGGAAGACGTGATTCGTTTTCCGAGCAAATCTTGCATTGAAAGCAATTCGCGCAAGCCTTCGCGGACTTTTTCAATTTCGTTTAAAGATTTGATTCCGTTTTTTACAAAAATTCGATTTTCGTCCAAAAGTGGCATTATGTCCGCAAGCGCGGCAAGCGTTACAAGTTGCAAATCGCGCTCGTCCGCAAGCGCATTTTTGTTCGACTGCGAAACCATCTGCCCGCAATACGTTACAAAAAAATTGAAAAACGCCATCAAATCGCAATTTTCTTCCTTATAATAGAGCGCGAACCGAGATTTTGAACGAAGCGCGGAAATCGAAAGATTTGAAGCCCATTTCCAATTTTTTGAAACTTGATTTCTAAAATCCACAAGTTGAAAATCTGCTCCATTTCCAAAAGCCTTTGTTAAAAGAGCTTTTGTTTGTGCGCAATCCCAAGCAAAAAGTTGTTGCCCCTGCAAAAAAATCGGCAAATTCGTTTCAAAAACGTTTGTACCAGGTTGTACCGAAATCGAAAGTCGATTTTTTTCCACAAGATTTTGCGTTTTTAGCGCGTTAATTAAAATCGAACCGTCTTTTTCTTCGCTCGCCACGATTAAAGCGACCTCGTTTTTGTACAATTCCGTTTGCGCAAATCGCAACGCGCTAGAAACTTTGTACGCCACGGCGCACCCCGAAATATCTTTGAACGGATAACCCGAATCTGCGCATTTTGGGTCGATTATAATCGCAGGCGACGGCAAAATTTCTGGCGGATTGTGATGGTCAAGAACGATTACGTCCATGCCTTTTTGCGAAGCGTATTCGATTTCTGCAACGTTTGAAATTCCGCAATCCACGGTGATTATTAGCGTGCCGTTTTCTTTTTCAAAGTCGTCGATTGCCCGCGTGTTTAAGCCGTAAGGGTCTGTTCCGCTCGGAAGCCGCCACCGCACGTCTACGCCCAACGCCGAAAGCGCGTCAAACAAAACGACCGTTGACGTAATTCCGTCCACATCAGAATCGCCAAAAATCAAAACGATTTCGCCCTCGTCTTTTGCCTGAAAAATGCGGTCAACAACGTCTTCCATGTTCGCAAACTTAAACGGACTGTGCATAAATCGCACGCTGTCTTCCAAAAAAAACTGAATATCGCTTCCTTTTGTAATGCCTCGTCTAACCAGAATCGACGCGGTTAGCGCGTCAATTCCGTATTTTTCATGCAGATTCAAAACGTCCTCGCGCAAAACCTGCCGTTTATTCCAATTTTTCATTTTCCCCTCAATTTTTTTCGATTTTGAATTTGCTCACACACCGAAAAAAATTCCTAGCAAATTTTTTTGATGATTAACGGTTTTTCTTCGATTTTTTCGTCAAAATACGCCGTTGCATCGGACAAAATTTCTAACGCGCCCGCCAAACATTCCTGATTTTTTCCAAAAAGTTCGATTATCGGCTTTTGAAAATCATTCCCGCGTCCGCAAAAACGTCCTCGTCCGCGCGATTTCGTCCAACGCCCAAATTTACGCCCGCAAGCCCGATTTTGAATGCGTCAAAAGACAAAAAGCCGCTTTTTTGCGCAACAAATTCCGCCTTAAATTGACTTCGACGTTTTCCAATTTCGCTCATCAATTTTTCAACATCGCCACCCTGACGCTTTACGTTCGACAAAAATCTCTCAAGCGCACGCCCAGAAGAAATCGCCTCTTCCATTTTTTGTCGCGCATCTTTTTGAGAAGTCGCATTTTTTGAAAGAACAAGCATTTCCTCGCCCAAACAATACGTCAATTCCATAACGTCTGCAGGACCTTTGCCTTTCAAACAATCAATCGTTTCTTCGATTTCCAAGAAATTCCCAACCGTTCGACCAAGAGGAAAATCCATGTTCGTGATGAACGCGCTCGCCTTTTTGCCCATTGTTTTTGCGGTTTCCACAAGAAAAGTCGCCAATTCTTCCGCTTCTTTTTGATTTTTCATAAACGCGCCCGAACCGCATTTTACGTCAAAAACAAGCGCGTCCGCGCCTTCCGCGATTTTTTTTGAAAGAATCGACGCGGTAATCAAAGGCACGCTTTCAACCGTAGCCGTAACGTCGCGAAGTGCGTACATTTTTTTGTCGGCAGGCGCGATTTTTGGAGTTTGCCCCATCATCGCAAATCCGTCCGCGTCAATTCCAGCCTTAAATTCGGCTTCGCTCAAATTCACGCGGTAACCAAAAATCGATTCGAGTTTGTCGAGCGTGCCGCCCGTGTGTCCCAACGCGCGCCCGCTCATCATCGGGTCTTTTACGCCACACGCAGCCACAATCGGCGCAAGCGGAAGCGAAATTTTGTCGCCCACGCCGCCCGTCGAATGTTTATCCGTGAAAATCGTTTGCGCGTTTTCGCCGTTTTTATGAAAATCGATTCTGTCGCCAGAATTTAACATCGCCTCTGTTAAAAAGCCCGTTTCTTTAAACGTCATGCCATTAAAATATACCGCCATTAAAAACGCGCTCATTTGATAGTCGCTAATCGTACCAGAAACGTATCCGTCCACAAAAAATTTGATTTCTTGTGCAGAAAGTTCATTTTTTGCATTGCTTGCACGAGTTCCGCGTTTTTTCATAATAATGTCAACTGCTCTCATTTGTATTTCCTCTTATAAAAATTGAATTTCTACAGAAAATTTGCTACTGCTTCCAGACTTTTTAATCGAATGCCACAAGAATGTTCTAAAAGCGCGAGGCAAAATCGTTTTAATTCGCCAAGCGATTCTTCGTCGATTGAAATTGCACGAGATTCGCTTGGCTTCAAAAAAGACACGGCGTATAAATATCCAAGCGCACGCGAAGAAATCATTTCAAAATCGCCTGCGCCCGTTGCGCAATCGGCGCAAACGAAAGCCATTTCTTTCCAATCGAATGCTCCTTTCAATGATACCTTTTCAAAGCCGTTTTTTCCACGCAAAACGTCGAGCGACGAACCACAATGAAAACACTCCAAAACGGAAGGTTGTTCGCCCAAAAGTTCCAAATATCGCCATAAAAATCGAACAAATCCGCGCCGAGATTCGTTTTCGTCAAAAAAATCCATTCCGTCCAAAAAAGCATTTGCCAAAACGAACGCTTTTTGAGGACTTCCAGCGGCTTGCGTTTTTATCAAAAGTTCCGCCATAACGTCCGCCTGCGCCATCTTAAAAAGGCTTTCCCTAAACGAAAGTCTACATTTTTCCGCGCTAAAATCGCTTATTTTCGCGGACATTCCGTTATTTTTTTTAGAAACCCATACCCGCCCCGTGTTCATTGGAGAAACGAGCGACCGCAATCGACTTTTTGCCCCGCCAAAAATCGTCGCACGAACGATTCCCTCGTTTGGAGTCAAAAACGTCGCCAGCCGATTCGATTCGCCTTGACGTTGTAAATGAAGCACTAGCGCGTTTGTTGTGTAATTTCGCATGAAAAGAATTTAGTGTTTTTTTTGCATTTTGTATCGAAAAAAAAACGACGGTTTAAATTCAAAAACCGCCGTTTTTTAATGAAAAAAAATTTCGCTCCATTATTTTAGACTTGAAGCATCTTCTTGGCTTGCTTTTTTCCAAAATTGACTTCTTCCAAACGGACCGACTTTTCCGCGCATTTCAAGCGTATCAACGACGAATTTTTTTCCGTCCGCTTTTCTAAAAGTGATTTCGCATTTGTAACGTTTTCCGTTTTGCGGGTCAATTACAAAACCACCAGACCACTTTCCACTCGACGAGTTTTTCAAATCCCAAATCCATTTTGTTCCAACAACAAAAAGAGTTCCAATGTCCACGCCGTCGTAAAAATTACTATACGATTTTCCCGTCGCCGAAAACGCCTTTACGTCTTGCGCTTGCTCCGCAACAGAAAGAATTTTTCCGCAAAGAACGCCGTTTTCTTGAAAAATCTGCCAACCCGCAGTTTCTTTTCCAGAATTTTCGTCCACACTAATCCAAAAACCTTCGGCAGGGTCTGCAAAAACGCACAAACTTACCAAAAAAAACGCAACGCACAAAAAAATCTTTTTCATTTTTCCTCCAAAAAAATATTGAAAAATTATAAAACAAATTTTGACATATTGACAAAAAAAATCAATTCATGTAATATAAACGACATCACTTGGGGGCGTAGTCCAGTTGGTAGAACACCGGACTCATATTCCGTATGTCATAGGTTCGAGTCCTATCGCCCCTAGATTTTAGCCGTCTGCCGACGCAGACGGCTTTTTTCTTTTAATTCTAGGAGGTTTGAATGTCCTATCAAATTCAAACAGAACCGTTCGAGTCCCCGTTCAAAGGTCGTTCTCTCCTTACTTGGCTAGACTACGAACCAGAGGAAATTTTACAAATCCTCGATTACGCTTTTTTGGTAAAAAAACAAGCGCACGCAGGCGAAGTCCATCAGCGATTTTTAGGAAAAACAATCGCTTTGATTTTTGAAAAACGTTCCACAAGAACGCGCTCGTCGTTTGAAACAGCATTCGGCGAAGAAGGCGGACACCCTGTTTTTATGTCAACTGACGACATTCAACTAGGCGGAAAAGAAAGCGTAAAAGACACGGCGCGAGTTTTGGGAAGAATGTTTAGCGCGATTGAATTTCGCGGATTCAGCCAAAAACACGTCAAAGAACTCGCGGAATTTTCTGGAATTCCAGTCATAAATGGGCTTACGGACGATTTTCACCCGACGCAAGCACTCGCCGATATTATGACTCTTAAAGAAAATTTTGGAAAATTAAAAGGCTTAAAGTGGGCGTTTTGTGGCGACGGACGAAACAACGTCGCTCGTTCGCTAATGGTAATTTCTGCAAAACTCGGAATCGATTTTGCAATTTACAGCCCAAAAGAACTTTTCCCTCCAAAAGAAATTCAAGAAATCTGCAAACCATTTGCGATGAAAAGTGGTGCAAAAATCGAAGTTTCAGACGAAATTTCTGTTGTAAACGGGGCGGATTGCTTGTATACTGATGTTTGGGTTTCGATGGGCGAAGAATCGCTCAAAGATGAACGAACCAAACTGCTTTCCCCGTATCAAGTAAATGAAAAACTTATGGCTCAAACTGGCAAAGCGGGAACGATTTTCATGCACTGCCTTCCAGCGGTAAAGGGACAGGAAGTTACTGACTCTCTCTTTGAAAGTTCCGCAAGTAAAGTGTGGGACGAAGCAGAAAATAGAAAGCACACAATAAAGGCAATCATGCTTGCCCTTATATAAAAGGGTATAGCAAAAAGGAGTTTTGCAAGATGAAAAAATCACTTATTATTTCGGCACTGCTTGCGGGAGCGATTGCGTTTTCTGCAACTGCTCAGGATTCGGATTCTGCGAAAAGTCTAGAATCTGGAAGAGTGGATTCACCACACAAAGATTTCCAGTATCCTCTACAGATGTCGGCTCTCAACTACAGAAATGCTCGCATTTACAGAGTTATCGACCACCCAGATGCCTACATCGTTTTGTACCAGAGGAATTCGCACGAGATGGCGGAAGTTACAATTCCAAAGGCTTGGTACGCAATGGACGGCAAAAAACAGCAAAAACTTCAGTTCCGCCCGATTTACAAAGGTGTTGAGCCGTACATCACGGTTTTCTCACGCGACGGAAATTTTGACCACGTTGTTCTTTCTATGCCGTTGTCACGCCGAAGTAGTTATTGGACGGTTGCGGATTCGGACACAAAAGTTTCCGACCTCGAAAAAGAATCAATCACATTAGAGTACTAATTCGTTTGGCGAAAAGTTGAACGGGGCTGCTGCGTTTTACAGCAGTCCCTATTTTTTTGGGGAAAAACAAAATGAAAATCATAACCAATGAACAAATCGAAAATTTTTGTGCGTTCGTGTCGTCGCACAACTTTTTTTTTGTTGTTTCGCACAAAGAACCTGACGGAGACGCGATTTTTTCGAGTTTGGCGATGGGCGAACTTTTAAAATCGAAAGGAAAATCGTGCCAACTTCTTTCGGCAGGACCTTTTAAACGCGCAGAAATCAGAAATTGGACGGATTCTTTTAGCACGAAAGCGAAGGAAATCTCGCAAGACGAAAGGAAAAACGCCGCGTTAATTATTTTGGATTGTTCGGAAAAAAGTCGATTTGGCGAAATCGAAGGAAATCTCGACGACTTCGACACGTTTATAGTAGACCACCACAAAACTTCGCAACAAACGCAAAATTCCATAATCGACCCAACGTCGCCCGCGACTGCATGCATCGTGCAACAACTTTACGAAAAAACAGTCGGCGATTTGCCAAACCAAGTCGCAAAATGGCTTTTTACGGGACTTTCCACCGATACGGGATATTTTAGATTTTTGACGGAAGATTCTGCGGAAGTTTTTAGGCAAGCGGCGCGACTAGTTGAAGCGGGCGCAAATCCACGAAAAACTTACGACGAAATTTCTGGCGGACGAGCGTTCAATACGCGAAAACTTCTTGGAGTTCTTCTTTCTCGTGCGGAACGAAAATACAACGGAAAATTGATTGTAACGTATGAAACGCAAAAAGATTCTTGGGCGTTCGGGCAAGATGGTCGAGATTCTGACGCGCTCTATTCGCTTTTGCTTGCGGTTGACGGCGTTGAGGCGGTTCTTTTTGTGCGACAAGACACAGAAACCACTTGCACAGCGGGACTTCGCTCGCGCGACAACGTTGACGTTAGCACAATTGCCGCGAAATTTGGTGGTGGCGGACACAAAAACGCCGCTGGACTTAGCACGGAAGGTCGAGTCAGCGAAATCGTAAAAGCAATCACTTTAGAATTCAAAAACGTATTTTTCTAACAAAAATGCAACAAAATGCAACAAGTTTTGTTGCATTTTTCGCTAAAAAATACCCCCAAATCTCCAATAATTCCACTTGGCACGGATTTTGCTTGTATTTTCTTCGATGGGAATTTTCCCAAAGTAAAAATCGGAGGAAAAAAAATGAAACAAATCCAAACGAACGAAATTCCACAGTTGTTTGCGTCTGGAAAAATCACGGAAGATGAAGCGGTAAAGGCGATTTGGGCAAACGTTTACTGTTCACCTGAAAAGTTCGCGCTTAGTTCTTTTGACGAAGATTCGCTCAGTGAATTCTTGCTTCGCTACCACGAACGATTCAAACGACTACTCTACACGTTCGACGAAAAACAGGCGGATTTTACGACGTTCGTGCGAAATTGTATTTCGTTCTACAAACTTTCTTGGCGAAAAAAATCTTTAAAAAATCGTGCCGAAGAAGAATTTTTGCAGACCGCCGCAAAACAAGGCGAAGTTGAAAGCGTTTTTTTCGCAGATTACCGTTCAGACCCACAAAGCGCGGAAATCGATTTGAAAGTAAAAAAACGACGGATTTTTGGAAGAAAACGACAATTCAAAACGAGTGTGCCGTCGCTTAGGCTTGCCAAAGACACTGCCCTTGTGCTTGCTCTAAAATCGTGTTATTCGCTCGACGACAAAACGATTAAAAATCTCGCGACTTTCACTGGAAAAACGGAAAAAGAAATCGATTCGATGGTGGAAATTCTAAAATCAACAACGGAAAAAAAGACGGAACTGCACTCGAAACTAGTAAACAAACGCGACAATGCGTTTTTCCGCAAACGAAAATACGCCGTGGAACTTTCGAATTTGCAAGCAGATTGCGCAGAATACGAAAGACTCGTCAAAAGTATGCAAAATCAAACGAAAAATTGGCAAAATCAAAACGATTTACTTTCGTATCGTTATCTTTGCTCGCCCAAAAACGAGGAAATCGCAAAAGTTACAGGTCTAAACGCGCGTAAAGTTTCTTACTGCATTTCGCACGTTCAAGATGAAGGAATCGCAGAAAAATTCCACAAAATTTTCCAAAACGAATGTGAAGAAATCGACGAATGACGAAAATTCGCGAATCCGCTATGATTTTTGCATGAAACTTTATTTGGCAACAGGAAACAAACACAAAAAAAAGGAAATGCAAGAAATTCTCCCCTGGGTTGAAATTAAAATTCCAGCGGACGAAGGAATTGAATTCGACCCAGTGGAAAACGGCGCGTCTTTTATGGAAAACAGTTTGATAAAAGCGCACACACTTTGGGAAATCGTACACGCGCCTGTAATTGCAGACGATTCTGGGCTTTGCGTGGACGCGCTCGGTGGAGAGCCTGGGATTTTTACGTCGCGATACGCGGGCGCGGACGCGCCACACGGAAGAGCGGACGGAAAAAAAATCGCACAATCAGAACAAAATCGTCTTCTAATTGAACAATTAAATGCAACGAATTCAAAAAATCGTTCATGCAGATACGTCTGTTCGATTGTGCTTCTTTTTTCGCCCGACAGATTTTTTGTTGCGCAAGAAACTTTTGAAGGCGAACTCGTGGAATCGATTGAAAAACAAGCGGGAACGGGCGGTTTTGGCTATGACCCGATTGTTTTTTTGCCAGAATACGGTTGCACGGTTGCAGAAATTTCAGCGGAGGAAAAAAACAAAATTTCGCATCGCGGAAAGGCAGTTCGTGCGATTTCAAAACTTCTAAAAGAAGAATGAAAAACTTTAGAAAAAAATTTTAAAAAATTTTAATTTTTTTCTAAAGTTTTCTAAAGGTGTTGTCGAAAATATAAATGAATGATTATATCTGGTTCAACTTCGGAGAAGCTTCCTGATA
This sequence comes from uncultured Treponema sp., assembly GCA_905233535.1. GTDB lineage: Bacteria > Spirochaetota > Spirochaetia > Treponematales > Treponemataceae > Treponema_D. Next base: position 24,658 of record CAJOEO010000006.1, on the reverse strand, counting down.
AGTCATTTGAAAACGTAAGGGGATTCAGATGTAGCCTTGTAATGCAGATGCGTCCTTTTACAAAAATCTAAAGGGCGGAACGGAATCCGTCCAAGCCATATTCCACGGAGGAAAAAAACTATGGTCATCAACCACAACATGTCAGCGATGTACTCAAATCGCCAACTCGGAACAACTCAGAACGTTCTCGCAAAAGATATGGAGAAACTCTCATCTGGCGAGAAAATCAATCGTGCAGGTGATGATGCTTCTGGACTTGCTGTTTCCGAGAAATTGCGAAGCCAGGTTCGCGGTTTGAACAAAGCATCACAGAACGCACAGAATGGCATCAGTTTCATTCAGACAACTGAGGGCTATTTGCAGGAGTCACAGGACATTATCCAGCGCGTTCGCGAGCTTGCTGTTCAGTCATCGAACGGCATCTACACAGAAGAAGACCGAATGCAGATTCAGGTCGAGGTTTCTTCTCTCGTCGCTGAGGTTGATAGAATCGCGTCACAGGCACAGTTCAATGGCATGAATATGCTCACTGGACGCTTTGCTCGTGCGCAGGGTGAAAGTGCAGCAACTGGTTCAATGTGGTTCCACATTGGCGCGAACATGGATCAAAGAGTCCAGGTGTTCGTTGGAACAATGACAGCGGCAGCGTTGGGACTTCGTGATGTTGCTGGAGAGGAAATCATTTCTCTCGCAGACCCAGAGTCGGCAAACCGTGCAATCGGAACACTCGACGAGAGCCTCAAAAAGCTCAACAAACAGCGTTCTGACCTCGGCGGATACCAGAACCGCCTTGAGCACACTGTAAAAGGTGTTGACATCGCCGCTGAGAATCTTCAGGCTTCTGAGAGCCGAATCCGCGATACAGATATGGCATCGCAGGTTGTGGAACTCACAAAAAATCAGGTTCTTTCGCAGGCAAGTTCTGCAATGCTTGCACAGGCAAACAGCCAGTCGCAGAACGTACTCTCTCTCTTGAGATAGTAGCCGTTAGGACTTAAAAAAGGCTCGCCTTTCTTTCGGGATAGGCGGGCTTTTTCTTTGCATTTTCTGTCTTTCCCTCTTTACTTTTCTTGAAAAACAGTTAGAATTCATAAGTCTTTGTTCTTTGAAAGGTTGCTTGATGACGGCAGAAACGGCAATTGGAAAAATCTTCCAGTGGCAGTTCCTGCCGAAATGGAGTTGGATTTTGAGCGAAAGGCGCAAATATCGCTCAAAATCCGCATCAGGCGAGGAACGCGCTTAAAAAGTGCGTTTATCATGGAGGAAATTATGGTTATCAATCACAACATGAGTTCAATGTTCGCGGAACGCTCGCTTAGCGTGAACAATAACCAGTTGTATGGCAGTATGCAAAAACTCTCGTCAGGAGAGAAAATCAACAAGGCTGCAGACGACGCTTCTGGTTTGGCAGTTTCTGAAAAACTCCGCAGCCAAGTTCGCGGTTTGAACCAGGCAAGTGAGAACATTCAGAACGGCGTGTCGTTCATTCAGACGACAGAGGGCTACTTGCAGGAAACGCAGGACATTTTGCAGCGCGTTCGAGAACTTGCAGTCCAGTCATCAAACGGCATTTACTCTGACGAAGACCGAATGCAGATTCAAGTTGAAGTTTCTTCGCTTGTTGCAGAAGTTGACAGAATCGCGTCGCAGGCGCAGTTCAACGGATACAATTTGTTGACGGGTGGATTTGCACAGGATTCGGCATCGGGGCAAGTTATGCAGTTCCAAATCGGAGCGAACATGGACCAAAATGTTCGCGTTTTTATTGGAACGATGACAGCCGCTGCTCTTGGTTTGCGCGGACAGGTGGAAGAGGGACAGATTTCGCTCACTACGCCAGATTCTGCAAACATGGCAATCGGCACACTCGACAACGCATTGAAAATTGTTTCAAAGCAGCGAGCAGACCTCGGAGCGTATCAGAATCGCTTTGAAATGTCATCGAACGGTGTTGAGATTGCAGCAGAGAATTTGCAGTCTTCTGAAAGTCGCATTCGAGATACGGATATGGCATCGGAAATGGTTGAATTTGCAAAGAACCAGATTCTTACACAGTCTAGTTCTGCGATGCTCGCACAGGCAAACAGCCAACCACAGAATGTTCTAGCACTTCTTCGCTAGGATTTTATGACGAAAAGGCTTCTGGATGTCGCCTTTTTGGTCAACTTTAAGGGAGAAAGAGGTGCGCCTCTCTTTCTTCCTCCTTTTTACTTGCGAGGTGTTCTAATGAATGGAATCGGCTCTACAAATAAAGATTCATCTTGGATTACGCAAACGCAAAATAAACCCCGCCCACTTGCAGACGCAAAAAGCGTCGCGCGGAATATTACTTTGAATTTGGCAAAAAAGCGGGAAGACATCGAGCATATCAAGAAAATTTCCGATACTGTAGTCGGGCAGAAAACAAGATTTTTTGTAAACGAGGATTCTGGGGATTTAGTGGTCGCGGTGATAGACCCGCATACAAACACCGTGATTCGTGAGATTCCGTCGGAATCAGAACAACACTTACACGCAGAGTTACGTCGGTTTGCCACTCTAACAGAAAATCGCGGAGGAGGCTTGATGATTGGCGGTATGCTTAGATTGGAGGCATAACCCGATAGAACCGTAATCCATGCGCCCAATCAACAGGAAAAAATAAGATGGCGGACATTTCGATTCCAGTTTTCAGTGATAAATACAAAACAAAAGACTATGTTGACGCGCTCATGCAAAAAGAGAGAATTCCGCTGACGAGAGAGCAAGAAAATCTTGAGCAGTACAAAGCGCAACAAGGAGCATGGCGAAGCGTAAATCAAAAAATGTCCACGCTTAGAGCGAGTTCAAAAAATCTCTATTCTTATGAAAATCCGTTTAATAATAAACTCGCAGTTTCGTCAGACGAAGACGCGATTACAGCAGAAGCGGGACGCGATGCCGCTTACGATTCCATAAAAATCGATGTTCTAAAAGAAGCCACGGCGGACAGATTTCTTTCAACTGAAATTGAAAAAACGTCGGTTGTTCCAAAGGGAAAATATACATTTGAAGTTGGGGACAAAACGATTTCGTTTAATTGGAAAGGCGGAAAAGTTACTGATTTTATAACCGCACTAAACAAACGTAGCGCAAACACAATTAAAGCATCTCTAATCGGAGTTAGCGGCGACAAACAATCACTTTTAATCGAGTCGTTAAAAACGGGCAATGATTCCAATTTGATTTTCAAAGACGACGCTCTTACTTACGCGCTCAAAAATAAAATCGTGGAACGAAGTCGAAAAAATCTACAAGAATTTGGAAACGACACAACTCTTTTTTCAAATCCAGTTCAAGAAGAGGGCGTTCCAGAGGGCGATTTTGAAGGAATGCCCGCGTTTAAGAAAAAGCCCGTTTCAATCAGCGAAGCGGAAAATGAAGACGGAGAGGCGAGTCCGCAAGATAATCGAACGATTATTCCACCGCGACAAGGATTTTCAGTTGCCGTTGACCCGAGCATTCTTGAAACGGAAACGAATAGAATCGACTTTAGTTTTATGACGAACGCCGTGGAAGATATTACAGAAGACCTAAACGAATGGCGAGTAACTCGACCAGAAATGGATGCGGGGAAAGCGACATTTTTAGACGTTACAATTATGAACGAGCCGAGCGACACGGAACTTCCGTCGATTGTGCAAACGGAATTCCAGCCAATCGAAAACGGAGCTGAGTTTTTCGTAAGAAATTCCGACGGAAGCGAAATCAAAATCGACACAAACGGCGACGCGCTTGTTATGACAAACGAGCAAACGGGCGAAAAAACAATTTCTCTTGCGGTTCGCGACTACCCCGACATGGAAAGCATTGTCGTTAGAAATCGAAGCACGGGTTCTGAAATTGTAATGACATCGTATTCTGTTTACGACGAAAAAAAGAATCTTGCGTATTCGCCAGTAAATCCCGTAAGTGTGGCGGGCGACGCGGCGATTCGCTACAACGGAATCACGATTCATCGCCCGACTAACAAAATCGACGACGTAATTCCGCACGTTACGCTAAACGTAAAGCAGCCGACCGAAAAAACGGCAACAATCGACATCAATCCCGACAAAGAATCTGCAAAAGACGCTCTAATCGAATTCGTCGGAAATTACAACCAAGTCATCGCCGAAATCAACGTTTTGAGCGACAACAAACCCGAAATCATTGAAGAATTGACGTATCTTTCGGACGAAGAAAAAGAGGCGGCTCAAAAAAAACTTGGAATGTTTTTGAGCGATTTTTCCCTTACAAATGGAAAGTCGTCATTGCGTTCGATTGTAAACGCAAATTATCCTTGGTCAGATGACGCAACAATTACAATGCTTGCGCAAATTGGAATTTCGAGCCGAGCGTCAGGGAACAGCGGTGGCGTAAACGCTTCACAAATGCGTGGTTATCTTGAAATCGACGAGAAAAAACTCGACTCAAGTATAGAAAACGACCTCGACCAAATAAAAAGCATTTTTGGCTTTGACCGCGACGGCGATTTAATCATAGATTCAGGAATCGCGTATAGTATAGACAAACAACTTTCAAGTTGGGTTCAATCTGGCGGAATAATCGCGACAAAAACGTCGGGACTCGACAAAAGAATCAGCTCAAGTGAAACGAATATCAAAAAATTGGAAGCGCAAATGGACGTAAAAGAAGCGCAACTTAGGCAAAAATTTGGGCAAATGGAAGGAACTCTCAACGGTTTGAACGCGCAGGCTAACACATTGAACAGTTTTACAAATCGAGATAATCAGTAGTATAATGTTCTTTGCATTTTGCGACTTTTCAAGGGGATTTTAATGGAATTTTACGTTAATTCACAAAAAATAGACATTACTATTGAAAACGAAAAAACGGTCGGGGACGTTTTAAAAGCGTTTGAAACGGAATTTGAAAAAAACGGCGCAACGACAGTAGGAATTACACTAAACGGAAAAACGGTAGACGCATCTTCTTTTGACGAGATAAATTCCGCGCCACTGTGCGAAGACACAAAATTAGAATTGGAGATTTTGACGCAAAATCAAATCGTGCAGGAACTTTTGGACGAGGCGGGCGCATTCCGCGCACTCAGCGAAAAATTGGACGAATTGCCTGCGGATTTTCAAAGCGGACGCGATAAGGTGGCGAATTTGGTGATTGCGACACTTGCCGAAGTCGTGGACAGATTTTGTCAAAGCATAAAACGAACCGCATTTTTTCCGCAAAAATTCGAGGCTTTTCAATCAACGCAAATCGACGGAAAAACGATTGCGGACTTTTTCCAAGATTTCACCCCGATTTTCAGCGACTTTGAACAGGCGATTTCGTCGGGCGACACTGTTCTACTCGGAGATTTGGCGGAATACGAAATTCGCCCGCGCATTGAATCGATTGCCGACGCTGTTACAAAAACAGTGAATTTCTAAAAAGAGGTAAAAATCATGGGCGCATTACTCGGTACAAATTCTGGTTCACCGCTAGACGCACGAGCGGGTGGCGATTGGACTATTTGGATAGTATTATTTCTTGTACTTTTAGTCATAATTATTGGTGTTTTTTCAATATATAAACAGGTAGTAAAATATAAGAGTTCGCCAGCATACTTAGAAAAGCAGAAAAAACGCCCAACTTCAAAAGAGGACGTTAGCGTAATCTCTCAAGAGTCGGAACTTTCAAAAGAAGAAACGTCGCTTTTGTGGGAGATTTGTAAAGAACATCGAACTCCAAATTTGCGTTTTGCGGTAAAAGAAATCGATGAATTTGATTCTGTTTTGAAGGAAAAATTCCAAAATTACAACGAATCGAGCGATGAACAGCGAAAATCGATTCTCTTTGCGCTTAGGCGAAAATTGATGAAAACGTACAAGCAAGTCCCAATCATCAAAAATTCAAAAATAATCGAAGAGGGAACGACTTTTTCTTACACCGTTTCAAAAGGTTTCCATCACAAATTGACGCTTTTGGAAAACACTCCAGACGGAATGGTTTTTGGGGTGCCGAAATCCGTTGAGCAGATGAAAGAAATGCCAGAGGCACTTTCAAAAATCACGCTGATTTTTGAAGCGCAAGATGGTGCGCCTTACGAAATTGAAACGAGAGTTATGCGTTTTCAGACGGGAAAAGACGACGGAAAGCAAATTATAACAATGCACACGGACAAAGTTGTTCCGCTTCAAAAGCGATTGGCAGAACGAATTGAACTTCAACTTCCATGCAAATTTTCTTCAGTTAAAGCAAAACAAGTTGCCGGAAAAACCGATTACGACGTGGGCGAAAAAGAACACGACGGAACATTGGAAGACGTTTCGACGGGCGGTTGCAGAATAATCACAGAACTTGCGATAAAACCCGAACAGTATATTTTTATAAAGGGTGCAATGAATCGCAAAGTCGAAGATTCTGCGATTGGACAAATTGTTCGTACAACAAAACGAGCAGACAGCGTTTACGTTCTTCACGTTCGCTTTTTGAAAATAGACCTTGCAGTTACGAACAGAATTCAAGCGGTCGCTGTTGGTTACGACGTTTAATATGCAAGGAAATTTTAAGTGGGGTTTTTTCATGAAAGTTTTGGAATTGAACGAAATCAAAACCGACGACAATTTCATCTATTATAGAAGAAATTATACAGGAGTTGCAAAATTAGAGTTGCTCTCAAAAAATGTGGACGCGAAGATTTCATTTACAATAGAAACAGGACCTTTTGGCGACAAAGTAATTTACGTTGACCTTGCGCCAGGAACTGTTTTGGATTATCCGCTGATTCCCGTAAAATCTGCTCTAAAAACGTTCATTTTAACGATGGACGACGAAGGAAAATTGCCATGCGGTTGACATTTGAAACGAAATCGGCAGAAGAAACGCAACTTTTGGGGCAGAAAATCGGCTCGTTGCTGACGGGGGGCGAAATAATTGCGATGCAAGGAACGCTCGCCGCTGGAAAAACCACGATGACAAAAGGAATCGCGCTTGCACTTGGCGTAACGGACACGATTACAAGCCCAACGTTTTGTTTGGTTTGCGAGTATTCAGGCAGATTGCCGCTTTATCATCTTGACGTTTATAGACTTTCGGGCGCGGAAGATTTTTTTGACCTCGGTGCGCAAGAATTCATGTATTCAAACGGCGTTACAATTATCGAGTGGAGCGAAAAAATCATGTCCGAACTTCCAGAAAGCACGATTATCATAAAAATCGAACCAATAGAAGATTCTGCAAGAAAAATCACAATCGAAAATTGGCAACACGAAAGGATTTTATAAAAAATGAAAGCACTTGCGATAGATTGCGCGTCCTCAAAAACGGTAGTCGCTGCGGAAAATAACGGCGAAAGAGCCACAATCACGTTGGAAATTGGTGCAAAGCAATCGCAGCAACTTCTTCCCGCAATCGACTACGCGCTTCGCGCCGTTGGACTTTGCGCGCAAAATTTGGATTTTACCGCGCTGACAAAAGGACCTGGTACGTTTACAGGTTTAAGAATCGCGTTTAGCGCGTTAAAAGCGATTGAACTTGCGCACAACGTGCCTATTTACGGCGTTTCATCGTTACAAGTATACGCTTTTCCATTTTTTGAAGACGAGATTTTTCTCGTTCCCGTAATCGACGCAAAGAAAAATCAGTTTTTTGCGTCGGTTTATTTTGGAAAAAACGAAATTTTTGCAGAATCTGACACGGACGCAAATAAAATCGCGGACTTTTTGAAAAAAAGTGTTAAAGACGACAAACAAAAAATTCTAATAGTCGGCTCTGACGCACAGATTTTTTCAGATGAATTAAAGAAATTCGCACCGAATTTAAATTTTCAAACGCCAAAATTTCAAAATGCAACAACGGATTCGATTTTTAAAATCGCGTCGGAACAATTTTTGCAAAAAAAAGAACCTTTGAAAGATTACGACGGTCCGCTTTACTTACGAAAAAGCGAAGCGGAACTTTCGCTAGAAAAGCCCGCCTCTCTTTCTTAATTTGACAAAAGTTTAGACAATGCCTCAAGCGACGGCGTTGCAGCCGCCGCAGTTTTGTTTTGTCGTTGAATATCGTTAAAAACTTCCTGACGGAAAACTTTTATACTTTTTGGAGCTTCAACGCCAATTTTCACTTGGTCGCCAGAAATTCCAATCAACGTAATCGTAATGTCGTTTCCAATTTTGATTTTTTCGTCAACTTTCCTTGAAAGAATCAGCATCTTCGCCTCCTTTCAGTTTTTTGCGTGCGACTTTAGCGCACTTACGATATTGTGTTTCGTCGTCCATTTTGAATCCGAAAGAATCGCTTGAAGAGCGTGATGATTTTTTCGATTTATCACGACAGGTCCTTGCAAATTCGCGGTAACAGGTCCGCCGTCAGTCGGCACGGTTACAATCGCGTAAACCACAACATCTGCGGGATTGTCCACGCCAATTTCGAGAAGCATTTTGTCATCAACATCGATTTGATAACCGTCCACAATCGTAAACGGGTCAACCAACAAAAACGAAAGATTTTTTTCGTCAAGCGATTGCATCCAAATAAACGGGCGGAATTCCGCCTCGATTAGCGCGTAACGATGAAATTCCTCGAACCCAAAAAGACCACGCGGAAATTCAATGATTTTATCGGAATCGACCGCAACTAGTCCCAACGTTTTTGTTTCTACTTCTACCTTATTCTGTTCCATTCTTTTTATATTTCTCCCTATCCCAACTCATTTTGTATGAATTATCGCATATAATTCAACAATGAAGACGAGTACATTTTGCCAGCCGTGTGAAGTGTGGCGTTTTGCGCCTGTTCAAGCATTTTTTCGTCAGTAATCGCTTTTGTCAAATCAAGGTCGCCCTCGCGCGAAATCTGCTCGTTTACGTTCAAAGCAACGGCTGACTGACGAATCATGTCTTTTTCAAGACGCTCGTATTGAGAACCGCTTTTTGCCAAACGATTCACAAGATTGTTAATTCCGCTGTCAATTCCTTGAAGAGCGCGACCGCCAATCGTTTCGTTGTCGCCCGCAAACATTGCGTCGCGAAGAACAATCAACGTATCAAAAAGCGAACCACCAGAAAGTCGAACGCTGTCGCCCAAATTATACGGCGGTTTTTGGCTAGAATCTTTGATAATTCCAAGTTCGTTTAACGCGCTTCCAGAAACGTCTTCAAGCCAAAGTTGATGCGCATCGGTCGTTACAAAATTAAGACCGTGCGACATCGGGTCGATGCTCGCTTTTGCGGAAACGCCGCTAGCGTTGATTTTGGAAATTAGCGCGTAAACGTTGTCGCCAGCGTCAACGTTGATTTTTACGCCGTCAACACTAATCACGGAATCCTCTTGAGCCTGCCAATCGCTCGCATTTCGTCCGCCAAAAAGTCGCTGATTTTCTGCCCAAAACGTCCGACTTCCAGCATTGTCAACGGAAACGAATTTATTTTCGTCAACTTCAACGAGATTTTGTTCAATCGAACCATTATAACGCACATTCGCAATCACAGGTGAAGTCGAACCGCGAACCGCACCTAAATCAACGTCAAACGCACGAATATTCGTCGCTGTTCCAGAAAAAATGGATGTTCCGTCAGGTCCAATGGCGTTTGCGTTTTGCAAAAGTTCGCCCAAAAGTTCGTCAACTTCCACCGCCATATTTCGCAAATCTTCTGGAGAATAAATGCCGTTCGCACCTTGAACAGCAAGTTCTCGAACGCGCTGCATTATTTCCAAAGAATTTTGCATATAACTTTCACGGTACTGAAATTTGTCGCTCAAAGTCTGCGCGTTCTTTTCAAAATTGTTCACGCGCGTAAGGAACGACTGAAATTTCACCAAATGTCCAGCAGCCAACGGGTCATCGCGCAAAGATGTAATCCTTGACTGAGTACCGATTTTGCTGTCGATTTTTGCCTTTTCAACTTCTTGCCTGCGCAAGTTCCGTTGAGTTTGGCGATTATTGTATTGACTTGAAATTCTCGTTGGCATTCGTTTTTCCTCAAAAGTTTTTTAGATTTTTAGCCAAATCGACTAAACTCCTAGACGGTTTATAACCGTGTCGAGAAGAGAATCCATCACCGACACGAATTTTGCCGCCGCGTTGTAGCCATGCTGAAATTTGATGATGTCCGCAAGTTCTTCGTCGATGTTTACGCCACTTATGGAATCACGAAGAGAACGCAAATCGTTCATAATCGCGTTTTGACTCAGATAATTCTGCTCCGCCTGCTCACCTTTCAAACCGACGTTCGTAACGGAATTCGCAAAATAGTCGTCAAACGTGCGGTCTTTTCCAATCATAACGTAAGTGTTACGAATCGAAGCGATTTCAACCGCCGCTCGTCCGTCGCCCACCATTGCGCCTCCTCTAACAGGATACGCCGCCGCCACGCTCAAAACGTCTTTTTGAATGTCATCGTTTACAGCGATGTACGCCGCTGGATTTGTAACGGGCGCAACAGAAAATTCCGCCGAATCGCGAAGAGATTGAACCGCGTCCGCGCGCGCAAAATCGTAAGCACCGTCCGCGCCACTCGAAGCCAAAACTCCAGAATACCCAGTCAAAAACATTCCAGAATCTTCAACGTGCCGAATAACAAAATCAGGATTTTCAGAATCCGCACTCGCCGTCGCTTTCAAAACGAGGTGGCTGTTTCTGTCAAGATACGCCTTCACTTCTCCATCGGAATCGTTGATTCGCGCAATCACATCTTCGATTGTATCCGTTGCGTGATACGGAACGTTCACCGTGCCACTTTTTGCAGAAATCGTCATTTCGCCTTCCAAACCCAATTTTTCCTGCGGATTTAGAGAATTCGAACCTGTAAAACGGAAAATGTATGAATGGTCGTCAACGCCGTCGCCATCGCGGTCGTAATTTCCCGCAACGCTCGTTACAAACGGTTGCTGAACAAAAAAATCGATTCCAGAAACATTGTTCGCGCCAACCGCGTTTTTGTGAACGTCGTTCACGAGGTCTGCAAAATTCATCGCCATCGTATTCAAACTTTGGAGTTCAGAACGAACGTCCTCGTCGCGAAGTTCAAGAAGTGCGCCAAGCGAACCGCCAGAAATCTCCGCTTTTTCGCCAGTGTCGCCCCAAGTTACGCGAGTGTAACCCGTGCCGTCCGTTATAGATTCAAGCCCAAAATCGCGAGAAACTTTGCCTTGCACCAAAATATGTCCGTCAAGATGAACCATAAATTCGTCGCTATCGCGATTGTCCGTCGTAATATTTGCGATTTTTGACAGATTTTCTACCAAAAGGTCGCGTCTGTCGTAAAGGTCGTTTGGATTATCGCCCACCGCTTCGCTTTTTACGATTTGCTCGTTTATAGAAGCAATTTGTCGAGTCAAACTGTTCGCCTGCCGAACAGTCGCCTCAATGTCGCCGTTTATGAGTGTGCCAACACCAGACATACTTTTGAATCGTTGCTGAATCGACTCCGCAAGAGATTCTCCGCGAGTTACAACCGCTTGGCGTGCCGCCTGACTTTCGGGATACATCGAAAGTTCTTGCCAGGACTGCCAATATCTGTCCATATTTCCACGAACGCTGATTTCTTCGGGTTCGTTGTAAATATCTTCAATCATTGTATAGTATTTTTCGCGAGTTTCCCAACTAAAAGTTCGTCGCGTAAACGTTTGACGCTTTCAATCGTCGTGCCTTGTCCAACTTGACCAGGCGTTTCTGCTCGCGACAAATCCGCACGATAAAGCGGATCCATCGTTTTTACTTGAACGCGCTGCCGCGAATACCCCTCGGTGTCCGCATTTGAAATATTATGACCTGCCGTCGAAATGTGTTGAGTGTTCGCCATCAACGCGCGTTTTCCAAGTTCAATTCCTGCAAACGAATTCGCCATATTTTCCTCCGCTTTTTTCCTTTTAAAACATTAAAGTTAAAACATTAAAGTTCAATGTCCACTGCAACAGCAGTCGGCTCATTACGAATTATTTTTCCAGTTCGAGAGTAAAGCGTATTTCGCCGTTGCGGAACAACGGAATCAAAAACACCTTGCAAAAATTTCCGCGTCGTAGAAATGTACTCGTTCAGCACATGATTTTCGATTTTTGACTTTTGCAATTTTCCACGCACACGAACAAGCACGGGCGAAACGTCAAAATCTCGCTGAATGTCGATTTCCTCGCAAAGACTTTCGCGTTCTTCTTCCAAAGAAGAAAATTCGTCGCTAAGATTTTGCAATTCTTCTAGTCGTTCGTTTAGCAAATCCCAATTTTTTTCACGAACACAAGAATGAAGAATGCCCTGTACTTCAAGAATTTTGTCGAGCAAATCGCTTTCGCTTTCCATTACCGCGATGATTTTTTCTTTCTTTATAAGAAGTTCATCTTCGGACAACTTTTCTTTTTTAGAATCCGATTCTTCCAAAAGATTTTCTGAATTTTGAAAATCTTTCGGATTTTCAAAATCTTTAGATTTTTCAACCTCTTGGGAATCGTCCAATTTCTCATCTTCTAAGGAAGAATCATCGTTTCCAAAAATGTCGTCAGGATTTTCTAGCGCACCAGCAATTTGCGAAAAGTCCAAATTGTCTTCTAAAACATCAACGTCATTTTGAACCGACTCCTCAATTTCTTCACTTTCTTGTTTCTTCGAAGAAACTCCAGAATCATCGTTTTCATCGTTGCGTTTTTCATTTAAGTTTTCAAAAACGTCTTCAGGCGGTTCAAGTTGAGCCAACATATCATCAAATGAAAAATCAACAATCTCGCCGTCCATCAAAAAATCCTCAAGGATATAATTCTTCCCTAGATTTTCGGAATTTGCCCACAAAAACTTGACTAACTTAAAATTGAATAAAAAATGACTTTTAGAAAAAATACACTTGACGAAAAAGTAACATTTTTGCTATATTATTCCTCATGTTTACGGTGCCTGTAGTTCAGGGGTAGAGCGCCAGATTGTGGATCTGGTTGTCGAGGGTTCAAATCCCTCCAGGCACCCCTTTTTATTTGCGTTCGTAGCTCAATTGGATAGAGCAACGGACTTCGAATCCGTAGGTTGCACGTTCGATTCGTGTCGGACGCAAAAAGAAACTTTTAACAAAGAAAATTGCGAGAGTGGTGAAACTGGCATACACGCTGGATTTAGGTTCCAGTGCTTCGGCGTAAGGGTTCAAATCCCTTCTCTCGCAAACAAACGCGGGAATAGCACAGTGGTAGTGCGCCACCTTGCCAAGGTGGATGTCGTGGGTTCAATTCCCATTTCCCGCTGTATTGCGTTTTTATTTGATTTTATAACAGATGCAAATTTTTTATTTTGCGGGAATAGCACAGTGGTAGTGCGCCACCTTGCCAAGGTGGATGTCGTGGGTTCAATTCCCATTTCCCGCTCTCTCTAAGGCGATTTGGATTTCATCTGAATCGCTTTTTTTATTACATTTTACAAGGGGATTCATCGTGAAAGTCACCAAAGAAATCGAGAAACTCGAAAAATCAGCAGTGAAATTAACCGTTACAGTCGCAAAAAAGGACGTTGCAGACGGTTACAATGAGGCACTTTCGCAGTATGTAAAGAATGCTCAAATCAAAGGCTTTCGCAAAGGACACGTTCCTCAAAAAGTGCTAGAAAGCAAATACGGCGAGCAGATAAAATCCGAAACAATCGCGGAAATCATAGACCGTTCTTTAAATGAGATTTTTGGGGAAGAAACGGAAAAAGAAAATCGTCCACTTCCTTACGCACAGCCCCGTCTTGAAAAGATGCCTGAACTCGATTTGACGAAAGACCTCGTTTACACGGTTACTTACGACGTTTTTCCGAATGTCGAAGTGAAGAATTTTGACGGAATCGAAATCAAAGAGCCGCAGGTTTCTGTGGGCGATGCGGAAGTCGAAGAAGAACTAAAAGGATTGCAAGAGCGAAACGCCGTTGTAATCGACAAAAAAGACGAAACGGTTGCAAAAGATGACATCGTAACTATTGACATCATCGAAAAAGACGATTCAGGCGCGGAAATCAAAGGAACAAGGCGCGACGGCTTTGTTTTCACGGTGGGAACGGCTGAAGACGTTTACAAAATCGACGATGAACTCGTTGGAATGAAAAAAGACGAAACAAAGGCGATTAAAAAAGAATACGCCGCAGATGATTCCGACGCGAATTTGGCAGGAAAAACCAAGAATTACTCGGTTACAGTTAAAGCAGTCAAAGTGCGAGAAATTCCAGCATTGGACGACGATTTTGCGCAAGATGTAAACGAAAAGTTCCACACGCTCGACGAGTTGAAAGAAGACATCAAACGACAACTCAACCGCGCACTTTCAAGAAAACTTAACGAAATCAAAGTCAATTCTCTTCTTTCGCAAATTGTGGAAAAGAACGAGTTTGAGATTCCGTATTCGATGCTTCGTGCGGAACTTGAAGGTCGTTGGGAAATGATGGCGCGACAATTCCAAACAACAGCAACGGAACTTGAACGCTTGGTAACGTCATCGGGACAAAGCAAACAGGCAATGCTCGACCAGTGGGCTTCAGAAGCAGAGAAACTTTTGAAAAGTCGAATCGTTGTGGACACGTTGATGCGCGAAAAGAACATTTCGGCAAGCGAAGAGGATATCGAAGCGAAGTACAAAGAAATCGCCGAGCAGAACAACATTTCGCTTGACGAAGTGAAAAAACACTACGCAGACCCAAAGGCGCGAGAATATTTGGTTGACGACACAAAGGAGCAGAAACTTTACGCCGACCTCTTCTCTCAAGTGAAGGTTTCGCAAGGCGAAAATATAAAATTTGCCGATTTGTTCAAAAATCAGTAGATTTTTAAGAAATTGAATTCGGAACGCTTAGCGTTCCGTTTTTCTTAGGCGAGCGCAAGGAGATTGCATGAACGAACAGCAGAACAACAATATTCCGTTCGTCATTGAGCGGAGCGGAAACGGGGAGCGTTCTTACGACATATTTTCCCGTCTTCTAAAAGACAGAATCGTATTTATTGACGGCGAAATCAACGATTTGAACGCGGACTTGGTTGTAGCGCAAATTCTCTTTTTGGAATCTGAGAATCCCGAAAAAGACATCAGCATCTACATCAACTCGCCAGGCGGAAGCGTAACGGCGGGGCTTGCCATTTACGACACAATGCAATACGTCAAATGCGACATTCAAACGATTTGTATGGGACAAGCGGCGAGCATGGGAGCGATTTTGCTTGCAGGCGGAACAAAAGGAAAACGATACGCCCTCCCCTCTTCGCGCGTTATGATTCATCAACCGTTTGGGGGAGTGCAAGGACAAGAAAGCGACATTGCACTTCAAGCAAAAGAAATCGTGCGACTTAAAAAACTTTCTGTAAAATATCTTTCGGAACAGACGGGAAAAAGCGAAGAAACGATTGCTCGCGACATCGAACGCGATTTTTATCTCAGCGCGCAGGACGCAAAAGAATACGGAATCGTTGACTTCGTTATGACAAAACGCGACAAAACAAAAGAAGCGTAACGGGGGAAAGTATGGGATTTAGAAGTTCTGTTAGCCGCTGTTCGTTTTGCGGCAAAGAAGCGGACGAAAAACGACACCTTGTCGCCTCGCCACAAAGCAATATTTTTATTTGCAATAATTGCATTGCAGTTTGTCAAGGAATTATCGACCAAGAATATCAAGACACGCCGTCGATTGAAATGTCGGACGTTCCGACTCCGCGTGATTTTAAAGAACACCTCGACCAATACGTTATCGGGCAAGATTACGCGAAAAAAGCGTTGTCCGTGGCGGTTTACAATCACTACAAACGAATGTCGCTTGGCGGAAAAGCGGACGGAAACGGAGTGAAAATCGAAAAGTCGAACGTGCTTTTGATTGGACCGACTGGAAGTGGAAAAACGCTTTTGGCTCGAACGTTAGCGGAAAAACTCAAAGTTCCGTTTGCGATTGCGGACGCGACAACGCTCACCGAGGCGGGCTACGTTGGCGAGGACGTTGAAAACGTCCTTTTGAAACTCATCAACGCGGCGGACGGCAACATTCAGGCGGCGGAACGCGGAATTATTTTTATCGACGAAATCGACAAAATCGCACGCAAAAGCGAAAACACGAGCATTACGCGCGACGTTTCTGGCGAGGGCGTTCAGCAGGCACTTTTGAAAATAATCGAAGGAACGCTTGCGTCTGTTCCTCCACAGGGCGGTCGAAAGCACCCGAACCAGGAAATGCTCCAAATCGATACGACTAATATATTGTTTATTATGGGTGGTGCATTCGTTGGACTAGATAAAATAATAGAACAACGTATATCAGCCCATTCTATGGGATTCGGCTCAAATGTCGGAGAAATGGACGAAGAGCAGAAGATGAATCTTTTGAACGAATGTACGAGCGACGATTTGGTAAAGTTCGGAATTATTCCAGAGTTGATTGGACGAATGCCGATAAATGTCGCGCTCAAAGAGTTGACAAAAGACGATTTAAAGCGGATTTTGACCGAACCGAAAAACGCGATTACAAAGCAGTTCAAGGCGAGTTTCGCGCTTGACGATTTGGACATTGAGTTTACGGACGACGCGCTTGACGAAATCGCCGACATTGCGATTAAGCAGAAAACGGGCGCGCGCGGACTTCGTTCAATCGTAGAAAAAATGCTGATGGATTTGATGTATGAAGCACCGAGCGTGAAAGGTCAGAAACGACTTACGATAACGCGCGAAATCGTTGATTCAAAGAAGATTCCAGATGCACAAACGCTTTTAATTGAAAAGCAGACGGCGTAAATAAAAAACACCCGATTTTCTCGGGTGTTTTTTGTATAAATATATGAAAAGTTCTATTATTTTAGACGAGGTGAAAAATGAGAACAGCGATTGCAATTTACTTTGACTTAGAAAACATTGATAAAAAGTTGAATCTGAAAAAATTGCTGGAATCAATCACATTGAATATTGAAAATTCTGAATCGGTCTTTGCTATAAAATTGGCGTGCGGGGATACAAATGCAATATCAAACTTCAGAGAACAGCTTAAAGATTTAAATTTTGAAATTCGAGAAACCCCTCATATTTCCGATAAAAATCTGAAAAATCGTGCAGACCTAATCCTTACTGTTGAAGCATTTGAAAGTTTATACCAAAAATCACCAAATATTGATTTGTATGTTTTTATTACTTCCGATACGGATTTTACAGTCATAATGGATAAGTTGCGAAAATATGGAAAAAATGTCTGGCTTGTAACAAAAGAAGAATTCAAAAATAAAGACTTGTTTACTAGCAGTTCAGATAAAATACTTGTTATTGAAGATAATTTTACAGAAAGCATAGAGAATAAAGTAAAAATATCGACAGTTGAGAAAATTTTAGCAAATTTAGATTTCACAGAACAAGAATATCAAAGTATAAAAGAAATTATTGAATCCTATGATAAAGATACATGGATTTTAAGTAATTCTTTTGGTATAAAAATCAGAAATATTATAAAAACTTTTTCTTATAAAAATAAAAAAGTAAAAAGTCAAAATCAATTATTTAAAAAATTAGAAGAAAATGGAATTTTAGAAACAAAAAAAGAAGGAAATGTCGATTATTTTAAAATAATTAAGTAATAAAAAACACCCGATTTTCTCGGGTGTTTTTTATTGTTAATTCAATGTCAAAAACGCCTTGTATGCCAAGAATGCTTGCTCAATGTCGATACGCGAAGTGATTTCCCAGGGCGCGTGCATAGAAAGAACGGGAACTCCCGCGTCAAGAACTTCCATACCGTATTTTGCACACTCGAACGCGATTGTGCCGCCACCGCCAACATCAACCTTGCCAAGTTCCGCCATTTGAT
>CAJOEO010000006.1:0-6917 GCA_905233535.1 uncultured Treponema sp. | reverse complement strand
AAATTCAGGATTCGCGTCGCTTGCGCCGTATTTTCCACGACTTCCCGTGTATTTGTTGAAAACGATTCCACCGCTCAAGAAACTCGCGTTTGCCTTGTCGTACAAATCCGCGTTCATCGGGTCAAACGCCGCATTCACATCGCTCGAAAGCATCGCACTGTTTGAAAGACAACGCCTCAAAGAAAGTTCCGAAAATCCACTTGGAAGACGCGCAACGACTTCCGCAACTGCATTTTCAAAAAAATGACTTCCCATTCCAGTCGCGCCAGTCGAACCGATTTCCTCTTTATCGACACAAACACAACAAAGAGTCCGCTCTCCTGCCTGCGCCTCAAAAATCGCACGCGCAGACGTGTACGCGCAAGAACGGTCATCTTGCCCATACGCCAAAATCAACGAACGGTCAAAACCGAGGTCTCGCGCCTTGCCCGCAGGAACTACTTCAAGTTCGGCAGAACCAAAATCATCTTCCTCGATTCCGTATTTTTCTTTGAGAAGATTAAGAATCTTCTTTTTTGCAGATTCTTTCTTTTCTTTTTTTGCGTCGTCGTCTTCCGTCTTTTTTTCAGGAATTCCGCTTCCCAAAATCACGTCGAGTTTTTCGCCAGGAATAAACTCCGACGCGCTTTCTTTCATCTGCTTTTGCGCAAGGTGCGGCAAAATGTCGGAAATGCAAAAAACGGGGTCGCCGTCGTCCTCGCCAACGCGCACGCGCACCGAAGTCCCATTTTTTAGACAAACAACGCCATGA
Source organism: uncultured Treponema sp. (assembly GCA_905233535.1). Lineage (GTDB taxonomy): Bacteria > Spirochaetota > Spirochaetia > Treponematales > Treponemataceae > Treponema_D. The sequence continues at coordinate 6,166 of CAJOEO010000006.1, read as the reverse complement.
ATCGCAAGCGGAAGCGCGACCCACTGATACTTTTTGATTCCGCCGTAATAATGCGTATTCATATAGACTAGGAAATTATCCTCATAAATCGGGTTTTGTTTAACATCTAGTCTAGGTGAATCAATATGCGCACCAAGAATATTCATACCGCGTGATATATCCTGCGAACCGATAACAAAAAGCGCGACCGCCTTTCCCATTTTTACCGAAAAAACTTTGTCGCCCGCCTTTAGCGAATCGCACTCTTCGATTGCGCGAAATCCCGCGTTTTTTGCAAGCGCGACGATTTTGTCCACACATTCGCGTTCGGTTTTTCCGTCGTCAAGAAAAGTCTTGTAGTCGTCAATTAAACTCATACAGCCCCCAAAAAAATGATTTAGATTTAAAAATGATAGCAAAAAGCAAAAAAAAAATCCGCCAAAGGCGGAAATGGAGATGGCGGGAGTCGAACCCGCGTCCGAAAGTGTAAACCACACACGTCTACAAGTTTATCCGTGCGAGGTGGTTGTCGGGAGAAGGTAGCAGCACGGCAAGCGTCTCCTCCGTATCACGACTAAAAGTCCCTTGCGCCCGCCATGAATGACGCAAAGCAAGTCCCTATTAGCAACAGAAATTCGCCCCGCTAGGAACAGCGCGGAACGATTTCTGGCTCAAGCAACTTACGCTGCGAGAGCGTCTGCAGAAGAAGCCTCGACGACCTCTTCTTCTTTTCTTTCGAAAATCGCAGTTATTTTTTTCTCAGTTCAGGGAACCTTGACTCCCACATGCAGTGTGCGCCTCAAGCACAGTCGTCGAAACCGTTGCACCCCCAAAATGTTTCTGTCAAATATACCCGCTTTTTTCGTCTTCGTCAATCGCCAATTTTGCGCAAAAACGAATCTGAAAATCCTTCTGCACGAATTTTTTTGAGTGCGTCTTGGCGTTCAGATTCTGCAATCGGTCCAACCAAAACTCTGTAGCGCGTTTTTCCGCCACGCTCCTCTGGAACAAGCGCGAGTGGACGTTTTCCCGCTTCGTGAACGACAACGCTTTGAAGGCTCTCCAACTTTTCCAAAACAGCAATTTGAATGTACCAACCTTTCGCCAAATCTTTCGATTGAACGATGTAGCCTTTCAAGCCAGACGCTGTAGAATAAGATTGTGGAGCATTTTCACTCGGCGAAGTTTGATTTTTCGACTGCGAAGGCTGTGAAGACCGAGAAGATGGCACAAACTCCTCTTCCAAAATCTCGTTCGATTTTGGAGTTTCATTTTTCGGAACGTCGTTTTCTTTTTTAGGAACAACTTCCGCCGAAACGAATTCTTCGGGAATCTCGTAGCGTTTTTCCGCTTTCTTTTCCTCTTTTTTCTCTTCGCGACTTTCTTCTTTCTTTTCAGTTTGAGGAACAGACTCTTCTACAAATTCCTCTGGAATCGAAAGAGGCTTTTTGGCAGGCGGCTCATTCGCTTTAGGCGACGGCGGCACATAATCCTCTTCTTCGATTTGAATTTTTGGCTTCGGCGAAGACGGCTTTTTGCTTTCCCCGCCTTCTGGCGGCTTTGGACCGACGGGAACAAGAAAAACAGGTCCATTTTCCACTTCCGCAGGTTCGGACGGAGTTGGCAATTTTTCTTCCTTTGGTGGCGACGGAAGTTCGTTTTCTATAATTTCCGCCTCGATTTTTTCCGCTTTTGCCTCGTCGTCCTTTATTTCTTCAGGAACGATTTTTTCAGAATCGTCTTTCTTTTCGACTTTTTCATTTTCTTCAGAATACGAAGAAATCGGCTCTGCATCGATTTTTTCAGACGGAACATCTCTTTCATTTTTTTGAGGCGTTTTCGGCTCAACGACTTTTGGAGTTTCCGCCTTTTCATTTTCGCTTTCGACTCTCATCTCGTCTTTCGGCAAAACGTCCGCGTCAGAAACTTTTTCGCCGTCTTCTATCTTTTCCGCGTCAGGTAATTTTTCCTCTTTTTCGATTTTTTCCATCGCATACCAATTTTGGAAGAACCTCGTCGCTTGGCGTTTCATTTTCTTCCGCTTTGGGAGAATCTTCTTCGCTTGGAATTTCCGACTCATCGACTTTTTCTTCTTTTTGAGGAATTTCTTTTTTGTCGTCTTTTATTGGCGTTTCATCGGCGAGTTTTTCTTCTTTCTTAGGCTCGTCCGCGGGAAGATTTTCCACTTCCTCCGTTTCGTCGTCTTCCTCCTCGCTCGAAGAAAGAAGCGGGTCGTCTTTTGGCTCTTCATCGACGGGCGGTTCAGGCGACGGAATTTCCGCGTTTTCTTTTTCTTCTTCGGCGGGGGCTGGCTTCGGCTCTTCTTCTTTTGTTTCCGTAACAGAAGTTAGCGTCGCGCTTCCAACGACTTCGCGTTCAAGCGAGCCGACTCTGCGATTTAATCGAACTATTGTTTGAGAATTTTTTTTAATTCCAATCGAAGCGGCTGCTTCAGACGAAAGAATCACGGCGATTCCGTCGGACGGGTCGATTGAACCAATCACAAGAACGTCCACGGACGCGCCATTTGTGGGATTTGTTACAACTAAACTGTCGCCAGGAAGATACCCTCCCACTGCTTTTGCGTATGCGCCACTTGGCATCGTGCCATTTTCGGCAACCGCCGCGCGTCCGTCAATGGCAAAACCTGTTGCAAAAACAAACAAAGTCGCAACGGAACAAATAATTTTCTTCATCTCGCTAAAAATCCCCCCACCATGATTTTTCGCACTACTATTTACACGCTTTTGCCGCTTGATAAGCGACTTTTTCAGCGAGTTCCGCAATCCCCAATTCGTTGTCGCGACCTTTTGCGACTTTTTGCGTTTTCATTGAACCGTCACCAACTTCCGCGCCAGACAAAACGTCGTAAACTTTCCAAGAAACACTTTCAATCATGCTTAAAGCGGGACGTTCTGAACTTGCGGAGTTTGTTGTACGAAAAAACACATCCACCCGAATCAAATAATCCATTCCGCCTTTTTGATTTTCGAGCAACGAATAACGAAGGTCGGAAGAACGCGCTCTTGAATCTCCGTCGTCAACAAAAATCGGTGAATTGGAAACAATTTTTCCTTGTCCAAAAAAATAATCCAACATCGCTTGTTCAAAATATTGACTTGTCGCCCAAATTTTCGTTTGACCAGGATTATTCTGCACAATTTGAATCGACATTTGCGTTCCTGCCCAAATCGAACTCGAAACAAAAAACGCAATTAACGCAACAATAATTTTTTTCATGGCTCTCCCATTTTCAAAATGACACAATAAAGATAAATCGTCTTATACAATATCGGTCTATTTAATATGGGATTTTAGAAAGGCAAGAAATTTTAGAACGGTAGATTTTAAAAAAAAGCCGAACGCTATCGTTCGGCTTCGATTTTTCGACAAACTAAAAAATTAATTGAAAACCACGCGGACGAATTTCTTTTTGCCCGCTTTCAAAACGATTTCGCCGTCGCCGTCAAGATTTTCTTTGGAGATTTTCGCGTTTGCGTCTGAGATTTTCTCTCCGTTCAAAGACGCGCCGCCGCCTTGAACAAGTCTTCGCGCCTCGCCGTTTGACGAGCAAAGCCCCGCTTTTACAAAAAGCGAAAGAACGCCGATTCCGCTTTCAAGTTCCGCACGCGAAATTTCCGCGGTAGGAAGCTGCGTTTTGTCGCCCTCTCCAGAAAAAGCCGCCTTTGCGCCTTCTCGCGCACCGACCGCTTTTTCTTCTCCGTGAATGATTTTCGTAACCTCAAACGCAAGACGCTCTTTTGCACAATTTATGTCGCCAGAGCAGATTTGCTCGATTTCGTCCAAAGGCAAAAATGTAAAAAGCTTGAAGAATTTTTGAACATCGCTGTCGGGAACATTTCGCCAATCGCGCCTTTTTCACTTTTTCCCATTTTTTTGCCGTCCGCTCTCATAATCAGCGGGAAAGTCAAGCCGAACGACTGGTGAATCGCGTTCGATTCTTCCGTGCCGCCGAGTTTTCTGCGAATCAAATCCACGCCCGCCGTGATGTTTCCCCACTGGTCGTCGCCGCCGATTTGAAGAGCCGCGCCGTATTTTTGATGAAGCATATAAAAATCGAACGCCTGCAAAAGCTGATAATTGAACTCGATGAACGAAAGTCCGCGCTCAAGACGCTGTTTGTACGCTTCAAAAGTGAGCATTTTGTTCACGGAAAAGCACGAGCCGATGTCGCGCAAAAAATCGATGTAATTCAAATCCGCAAGCCAATCTTTGTTGTTCACGCAGAACGCCGTTTTTTCGTCAAATCCGATGAACTTGTCGAGCTGCGCTTTGATTTTCTGCACATTTGAATCAATCTGCTCGTAGGAAATCATTTTGCGCATTTCGGTTTTGCCAGACGGGTCGCCGATTCGCGCCGTGCCGCCTCCGATTAGCGCGATTCCGTGATGACCAGCATCTCGAAGCCAGCGAAGAGCAAAAAACGGAACCATGTGTCCAATGTGAAGGCTCGCGCCCGTGGGGTCGCAACCAACATAAAAAGTTACCGCGCCTTCGTCCATTTTTTTTGAAAGAGCGTTTTCGTCCGTGCATTGCGCAAAAAATCCGCGCTCTTTTAATGTTTCAAGTGCTTTGTTCATTTTTTTCTCCGAATCATCAACTTTGAATTTACCAGTTTTCGCAAGGCTTCAGCCTGAGAAAACTGACTGACCTGTGAGGAAATGACCGATTTCCGAACAGGTCTATTATATTCGTTCAAATTTTTGCGACGAATTTTCATTCCGAATCGTTTTCAGAATCTAGCGCGTTTTCCAAAATCGGTTGTGAATATTTTGTTTTAAGCGACAAATGTTCGCCGTCAACTTCCACAAAAACGATTTCGCCCTCGCCGCATTTTCCCGCCAAAATCAACGACGCAAGCGCGTCTTCGATTTCGTTTTGCAAAACTCGCCTAAGCGGACGCGCGCCCATTTCTGGATTGTAGCCACGATTTAAAAGCCATTCGCGAGCAGAATCTTCCACTACGATTTTGATTTTCTTTTCCGCCAAACGATTTTCAAGTTCCGCAATTTGAATGTTCAAAATGCGCGAAATCTCGTCTTTTGTAAGCGGGTCAAAAACGATTATGTCGTCGATTCGATTCAAAAGTTCGGGACGCATAATTTTTTTGAGTTCTTCCATTGCGTTTGTGCGGATTTCTTCGTGCGAAAGAACACCGCCAGAAAGAGACGCAAAGCCGAGTTTTTTCTCCGCGCTGATTTCCCGTGCGCCCGCGTTGCTCGTCATCAAAATCACCGTGTTCCGAAAATTCACCGTGTGTCCGAGGCTGTCAGCAAGTTCGCCTTCTTCCTAAACCTGCAAAAGAAGATTAAAAACGTCGCTGTGCGCTTTTTCGATTTCGTCAAAAAGCACCACGGAATACGGTTTTTGTCGCACTCGATTTGTAAGAACGCCGCCTTCCTCGTAGCCAATGTAGCCAGGAGCCGCGCCAACAAGCCGACTAGACGTGTATTTTTCCATAAAATCGCTCATGTCGATTCGAATCAAAGAATCTTCCGAGCCAAAAAGAAATTTCGCCAACGATTTTGCCAGTTGAGTTTTTCCAACGCCCGTCGGTCCTAAAAACAAAAACGAACCGACTGGACGATTCGGACTAGAAACGCCAGAACGACTGCGCCGAACCGCGCTCGCAATGAGTTTTACGGCTTCTTCTTGCGCAATTACGGTTTTGTGAAGTTCGTCTTCCATAGAAACAAGTCGCGCCGTTTCGTTTGCGTCAAGCCTTTCCACAGGAATTCCAGTCATTTCTGAAACGATTTTTTCAATGTCCAAAACGCAAACCGTGCGTTTTTCAGACAAAACGTTGTTTTTCCAAAACGCATTGAATTTTTCGAGTTTTTCGCGAAGTTCGCGCACTTTGTCGCGGGCAACCGCCGCGTTTTCGTAATCTTGCCCCGCAACTAGTCGATTTTTTTCGTTCGTCAAAAGGTCAATGCTCTTCTCGATTTCCGAAAGTTCTGGCGGTTTTTCGCTACCAGCAATTTTTTTTGCACTGCCCGCTTCGTCCAAAATGTCAATCGCTTTGTCGGGCAAAAATCGCTCAGGCAAATAACGTTTTGAAAGCCGCACGATTTGTGGAATCACGTCTTTTTCGTAAACCACGTTGTGAAACGTCTCGTATTGATTTTTCAATCCTTCCAAGATTTCGATTGAATCGCTTTCGCTC
>CAJOEO010000005.1 GCA_905233535.1 uncultured Treponema sp. | reverse complement strand
CTATGTAAAAAAAAAGTATTTCGACAAGTAGTCGCACTCAATTTTCGCACGAATTTGCGTCGTTTTTTTCGCGCCTATTAAGGCTCTCTAAATCTCCGCGAAAAAAAAGGTGGTTTCGAGAACTCAAAACCTCCGTGCGTTTGTTTTTGCTATCGTTTTAAGAGCGAGGCGAAAGGATTGTATTTCATGCCGTCGCTGGGGGCTTGCGGACCAGAGCGCGTTTTTTTTACGACGATTTTTTTCGTGCCTGTGCCGTTCGTTTCGCTTTTTGGTTTTGCGTTCGTTTTTAGCGAAAGCGAAATCCGTTCGCGCTCGCGGTCTAACGCAATTATCGTAAATTCTTTTACGTCGCCAACTTTCACAATTTCCATCGGGTCTGAAACAAACTTGTCAGAAAGTTCCGAAACGTGAATCAACGCCGTTTCGTGTAAACCAATGTCCACAAACGCGCCAAAATCCACAACGTTTTTGATTTTTCCCGTAACTTTCATGCCAACTTTTAAATCTTCAAACGACAAAACGCCCTTTTGCATTATTGGAGCAGGATACCCATCGCGGGCATCGCGATTCGGTTTTTGAAGTTCGTCGATTATGTCGTCGAACGTCGTTTCGCCAACGCCGTATTTTTGCAAAAGATTCTGTTTTGTTTGCGACGGAATCGATTTTTTTTCGCGCACAAACGGCAAAATCTCGCGGGCAACGGCGTAATTTTCGGGGTGAACCCAAGTATTATCCAAAATTTCCGCGCTTTCGGGGATTTTCAAAAATCCCGCGCATTGCTCAAACGCTTTCGGTCCAAGTCCCGAAATTTTTTTCAAATCTTCGCGACTTTTGATTTTTCCGTGTTCGTCGCGATATTTTACGATTTTTTTTGCAAGCGACAAATTGATTCCTGAAACGTACTTTAAAAGCATATAACTTGCCGTATTCAGATTTACGCCCACGCGATTCACCACGCCAGAAACAACTTCGTCCAACTGCTCGGCGAGTTTTTTTTGGTTCACGTCGTGCTGATAAAGTCCAACTCCAATCGATTTTGGGTCGATTTTAACGAGTTCGGCGAGCGGGTCTTGAAGTCGTCGCCCCATGCTAATCGCGCCACGAATCGTCAAATCGAGTTCGGGGAATTCTTCCGTGGCAACGGGCGACGCAGAATAAACGGACGCGCCCGATTCGTCAACTACGGTGTATTTTACGTCCGCGTCTGCATAATTTTCGCTCAAAACTTTTGCCACAAGCGATTGAACTTCCGCGCTACCCGTTCCGTTTCCAATCGCCACGATTTGAATGTCGAATTTGTCGATTGCTTCGTTTATTTGTTTGTATGCGTCCGCGGGATTTTGAACTTGGAAAATCTTAAAATATCCCAAAAATTTTCCCGTTTCGTCCAACGCGGCGCATTTTGTTCCCGTTCTAATTCCAGGGTCGATTCCCAAAACGCGACTTTCTTTAATCGGTTTTGTCATCAAAAGATTTTTTAGATTTTCCGAAAAAATCCCAATTCCGTGAGAATCCGCGTCGTCTTCTTCGTCGCTACGAATTTCGCGCACAACGGCGGGCGACAAGTCTTTTTTTTGAGGATTTCCACCGCCTCGTCCACAGGCACGTCAATCGAAACAGAAAGCGCGCCTTCGCGTTCTGCGCGGCTAATCGCCAAAATGCGATGCGGCTTAATTTCGCAAAGCGGTTCAGAATAATCCCAATACATTTGATATTTGCTCAACTTTCGCGCTTCTTCTTCCGTTTGTCCTTCGGCGACGATTCCCTTTGTTTTGATTTCGCCAGAAGAAACGTAAAGTTCGTGGACACGCGCACGATTTTCCGTGTTTTGGCTCGTTCGTTCTGCGAGAATATCCATCGCACCATTAAGCGCGTCTTTCACGCTCAAAACGGCGAGGTCTGGATTTTCGTCAGATTTCAAAAAAGATTGCGCCTTTTTTTCGATTTGCTCGTCAGAAAGTTCTGTCATTTCGTCGGCAAGCGGTTCAAGCCCCTTTTCGATTGCAACCATTCCGCGCGTTTTCTTTTTCTTTTTGAACGGCGACCACAAATCTTCCAGTTCCGCAAGAGTTTTTGCGTTCATCACCGCGTCAAAAAGCGTGGAATTGAGTTTTCCTTGCGCAAAAATTCCGCGCACAATTTCAAGTCTGCGTTCTTCGAGATTTTTGTACGTTTTGAACAAATGGTCGCACGAAGAAATCTGAACTTCGTTCAAATTGTCGTGTTTTTCTTTGCGATAACGCGCAATAAACGGAAGCGTGCAACCCTCGTTTACAAGCGAAATCACCGCGCTAACTTGTTGCGTACGGATTTGCAATTCGTCCGCGATTTTTTTCATAATTTCGACTTCGTTCACCAAAAGCGAATCGATTTTTTCCTGCGTAATTTCCATAATTTTTGATTTTAGCAAAAAAGTTCCCGCCTTTCGACTATGAATGAAAAAATCAAAAATATTTAGTACAATATTCCTATGAAAATTATAGACAAATTGAATTCAAAAAAAATCACGGTTTCGTTTGAGATTTTTCCGCCAAAAAAACGCGACGGCTTAAATAGCGTTCGCGAAACTGCGTTTGAGTTGACTTCGTTAAAGCCCGATTTTATTTCCGTAACGTGCGGAGCGGGCGGCAGCACAAAAGAAAGCACGTCGGATTTGGTTAGCGCAATCGAAGAAAGTGGCACAACGTCGTTGGCGCATTTGACGTGCGTTCGTTCTTCGCGCGAACAAATTTCCGAAACGATTTTGAATCTAAAATCAAAAGGAATCCAAAACGTTTTGGCTCTTCGCGGCGACATTCCGCGCGACAAAAAAGAAGACGAAGACGTTTTTCCAAGCGGAATGACTCACGCAAGCGATTTGGTGAAAATCCTCAAAGCCGAAGGATTTTGCATTGGCGGCGCGTGTTATCCCGAAAGCCACCCCGAAAGCAAAAATCGCGACGCGGACATTGAAAATCTAAAACACAAAGTTGACGCAGGCGTGGATTTTTTGACGACGCAAATGTTTTTTGACAACGATATGCTCTATTCGTTTTTGTATAGATTACAAACGGCAGGAATTCGAGTGCCAGTTTTGGCGGGAATCATGCCGATTACTAATGCAGCGCAAGTTTCGCGAATGGTGGATTTGTCTAATGCGTACATTCCGCGCAAACTTTTGGCGATTTGCGACAGATTTCGCGACAACAGCGAAGCGATGAAACAAGCGGGAATCGCGTACGCAACCGACCAAATCATCGATTTAATTTCAAACGGCGTTCGCGGAATTCACATTTACACAATGAACAAAAGCGAAATCGCTCGCGCAATTTTGAAAAACGTCGATTCAATCGTTAGCGCAATCAACGGAAATTAAAAAAACGCAACATTCGGTGATTGAGCGATGTCGAAATCAACGTTCGTTTAATCGCGTGGTTTCGAGAACCTCAACCACCGTTCTTCGTTGCAACCGTCGTTTTCGTCCGCTCGGTGATTGAGCGATGTCGAAATCAACGTCGCGTGAAAAATCGTTTTATTCTGCAAGATTTTCGATTCGGTTTTGTGTTATAGTGAAATTCTATGACTAAAAATCGTTTTTTTATTTTGTGCGCTGTTTTCACGTTTGTTTCTGCGCAATTTTCTGCATTCGCACTTATGCCCCAAACGGAAAAAATTATCGACGGTTTTTTGAATCTTCACGCGGAATTGACCGCCGAGGAATCGAATGAAATTGCTCGTTCAAAAATCGAATCGTATTTTGAATCTGCAAAAAATCTTCTTCCAAACGAAGACGCGGAACAAGGAATGCTTCTTTTGGACAGTTTGCATCTTATGGAAAGCGAACCGTATCCGATTGACGGCGACGACCCAAAGGCAAAAAATCGGGCGTTCGGCGAACAAATGAAAAAAAACGAGGCGTTCATTTCTGCACACGAAGACGACGGAAGCATAAGCAAATGGCTTTATTTATTTACGGGCGACGTTACGTCGTATTATATGACTCGTTCGGTGGCAAGTACGTTTAGGCACGGAATGCGCGTAAAAAAACTCTACGAACTCGCACTAAAAAAAGACCCGCTTTTGACAAACGCAAACATAAACATTGGAAACTGGTATTTTTACGCGCCGCGGATTTTTGGCGGTGGCACTGACAAAGCGGGCGATTGCTACGAACTTGCGCATTTGTCCGCGCGTACCAAAGGCGAACGATATATGTCGGCTCTTGTTTTGTCGCAATTTTTCTTTTGCGAAAAACAAAACGACCAATACGAATCTTTAATGAACGAAGCAAAAAAAGAAGTTCCAAATAGCAAAGAAATCGCGCGTATAAAAAAATTCAACGCGCAAGGAATTTCTCTTTTTGAATACAATCGCAAAAAAAGCGGCGTAGATGAACACCAAGAAGACGAAGATTAACAGCGATTTCGACGGTTTTGGTGGTTGAGCCTGTCGAAAACACCGTTTTCTTGTAATTTTTAATTCGTTTAAGAATCTAAAAAAAGAATCGCGACGGTTTACAAATAAAATCCGACTTTTTTTTCAGAGTCTTTGTAAAGTTTTTCCACGCGACACATTTCTTCGATTGCAGAAATTTCGGGGCGTTTTCCCGTGATGACTTCTTGCATTGTGATTTTTCGCACGATGTTGTCGATTTGCCCGCCCGAAAATTCGTAGCGATTCGCAAAATATTCCGCGTCTTTTTCTTTTAGCCAATTCAATTTTGAAAGCCAAATCGATTTTTTCGTCTGAAAATTCGGATTTTCAAATTGAATTTTGAACAAAAATCGCCGTTCAAATGCGGGGTCTAAATTGTCCGCAAGATTTGTTGTGGCGACCATAATTCCTTCAAGTTCTTCCATTTCTTCCAAAATTATGTTTTGCATGGCGTTTTCGGTTTTGTCCACGCTGGAAGTCGCGTTCGTTTTTCTGCGTGCAAAAACCGCGTCCGCTTCGTTAAAAAGCAAAATCGGCGTTTTTCCGTTTGTGGATTTTGACGCTTCTCGGCACATTCTTGCATAATTTTTGAACAATTCTTTGATTTTTTTCTCGCTTTCGCCAAACCAACACGATTTTGTGTCGCTGATGTCAACGTGAACGATTGGTCTGCCCGTTTCCCGCGCAATCTGAAAAACGCTTTCGGTTTTTCCAGTTCCAGGCGCGCCGTAAAGCAAAACCGCCACGCCCACGGGAAGTCCCTCGTCTTTTAGACGTTTTTGAATTTCGTCGAGTTTGTCTTCACAAAGCGCGTTTTTAAGAATGTCGATTTGTTCTTGATTTTCTTTGCTGTAAAAAAGCGTTTTCGCCTTGATTTTTTCGGGTTTAATCAAAAGTTTTTCGTCGATTTTTTTCACAAACAAATCTTTCTGCTCGCCCGCCATAATTTCGATTCCTTTTTCGGTGAGCGAAAGTTCGCTGTCGCGCATATTTCCTTTGACGGTAAATTCCAAAAGTTCGTTTTTGATTAGCGGATTCGTTTCTTGAATAAACGATTCCGCCACCGCGTATCGTTCGCTTCCAGAATAAATGTCTCGAATCGTTGCCGAAAGCGACGTATCTCCGCATTGCAAAAAATCAGAACAAGCGTCGTAGAAAAAAATTCTATCTTTCACTTCGGAAAGAAGAAACTTTGTCGCTTTTACGATTGGAAGAGCGGAATTTTCGTTTTCGTAATTTATTACGTTTCGCAAAAGTCTATACGGCGAAACGTTGTCGCTTTCGCGGCTTTCAACCATCTCCGCCACAGTTCCAACGAATTTTGAAAAATCCACAACAAAATCGTTTTCGTTCAAAACGATTTCTTCATTTTCACTAATCGCGTTCATCAATGCGTCCGACGGGTAAAAAAATTTTGAACGAGCCGAAACGATAAGATGTTTGTCTTTTAAATCCTCAATTTGCGCCAGCCAAGAAACCGATTTTAACGCCCCGCAACCAACTTCGCGCCTAAGGTCGCTCATTTCCCAAGAGGAGTCGGAATCTCCAAAATGCAAAGCGCAAAGCACGCAAAGAATAATCGTTTGCGTTTCGTTCGTGCCGAAATATTCGTTAAGTCGATTTAGAGATTCGGTATATTTTTCGCTTTTGCGGATTTTCAAATTGCTGTTTCGCACTTTTTCGTAAACGGTAGAAATTGCGAGCGAAACGTTCCAACGGATTTTTTTTGATTCTTGTTTTTCGTTTTTCAGATTCACGTCCATCTCCTTCATTTTGCCATATTTTGATTCTTTCTACAAATAATCCATTTTGAAATGAATCTTAATCGTGAATTTGGGTGATTTTCTTAATAGAATATACGTTGATTTTTTTGAACGTCAAAAAATTTGGAGGAATTATGAAGAAATTTGCGATTTTTGCCAGCGCGCTCGCTCTTTCGTTTCCGACGTTTGCGGACGGCGTGCAGAAGGCAATCGAAAAGGCTTCTCGTCCAGGACTTCGCGTTTACGAACTTTCGCGTTCCAAAGAAACGACAGGAAACGTGGAAACTACAACCGTGGAATTTATGTTTGAAAACACCACCGACAGAACAATGGAAAGCGATTTTGAATTTCCGTTGGACGACGGCGAAAGCGTTTGCGGTTACGCGCTCGACATAAACGGAAAAATGCGCAACGGCGTTGTTGTTGAAAAAGACAAAGGCAGACAAGTTTTTGAATCGATTGTTCGTCGTGGCGTTGACCCTGGAATCGTGGAAATGACGGCGGGTAACAATTTTAGAACGCGAGTTTACCCGATTACGCCGCACGGTGTTCGTCATCTTCAAATCACCGTGGAAAAAGAACTTTCGGGCGATGAGGCAAAAGCTGAAATCGGAAAAGTTTACACGCAAACCGTCGGGAAAAACACTTTCTTCTATTATTATGGCGCGATTTCTGACATGGAAAATCAAAAAAAATCGCTTCCAAAAAAAATTGCGGTTTGGTGGGACATTTCTGCAAGCGGTGAAAACCGCGACATAAACGCCGAAATCGGATTTTTGGAACGTTACGTCGCGTCTCTTTCCGACCCCGAAGTTGTGGTCGCGCCTTTTTGCAACGACGTTCACGAAGCGAAAGTTTTTCACGGAAATTCTAAAACCGCGTTAAAAGAACTTTCCGATTTTTTGCGTTCGTTGACTTACGACGGAGCGACGAATCTTTCGATTGATTTTTCGTCGATTGGCGGGGACGAAGCGTTTGTTTTTTCGGACGGACTTTCAAACTGGGGACTTGAAGAATCGGTGGAAGTTGCACAAAAAATTCCCGTAAACGCGGTTTGTTCTTCGGAATCCGCGGATTTTTCGCGTCTAAAAAAAATCTCGCGTTACAGCGGTGGTGAATTTGTGAATTTGCGAACGCTCGGCGAAGAAAAATCGATTTCGCTTTTGACTGATTCGCCGATTAGACTTTTGGACGCGCAAAAAAACGACGCAGAAATCAGCGAATTGTACGGCGACTTTGGAAAAGACGCGCAAGACGGTTTTTCGGTTGCGGGCATTCTCAAAAAAAAGCGCGGAAAAGTCGTTTTGAATTTTGGTCGCGGCGGAAACGTGGAAAAACAAATCGAATTTTCCGTTTCGTCGGTGGGGACGCAAGATTCGCAAAGAATCGAACGGCTTTGGGCAAAGAAAAAAATCGCGTTTTTGGGCGAGGATTTTGAAAAAAATCGCACGCAAATCATTGAACTTGCAAAGGCGCACACAATCGTTACGGAGGGAACGAGTTTAATCGTTTTGGAAAACGTTTCCGATTATGTTCGCTACGAAATCGAACCGCCAGAAGAACTCCGCGCAGAATACGACAGGCTCGTTTCGATTCAAATGCGAAATAAAACGCAAAATGACGAGTCGATTCCGCAGGCAGTTTTCAGAAAATTCGAAGAATTCAAAAATTGGTGGAAAAAATCGCCGTTGGATTGGAAAAAAGCGGAAGACGAACGAAAACAGCGCGAGGCAGAAGCAGCGGCAAAACGAAACGCGGTTACAGCAAATCGTTTGCGCGGGCGCGTTAGCAACGACGCGGAAATGGCTGTGGAATCAATGGAAATGATGGAAGATTCTGCCGCCGCTCCAATGATGATGGCGGAAGCCCCAATGGCTTCAAGAGCGGTCGCGCCAATGGCTTCTGCAAAAATGGCGGGCAGCGAAAACGCAAAATCCGCACCCGTTCGCACGGCAACAACAAACGCAAATCAATCGGCGCAAAACGCAACAATCGAGCTTCGCGCTTGGGAAAGCGGCGCGGATTATCTTTCCGTTCTCAAGAAAACGGCGGAAGAAGAAATGTTCGGCGCGTACATTTTGCTCAAAAAAGAATGGAAAAATTCGCCTGCGTTCTATTTGGAAGTTTCAGATTATTTTGAGGAAGAGGGACTTCATGAAGAGTCGGTTCGAATTTTGTCGAATCTTGCTGAAATGAATCTTGAAAACACAGACGTTCTTCGCGCCGGGCGTTTTCAAAAAACTTATCGCGCTTCGTCCCGAAGTTCCGCAATTTCATCGCGACTTTGCGCTCGCGTCGGAAAAGGCGGGCGACGCGCAAACGGCGATTGACCATTTGTGGAAAATTGCCTCGAAAGCATGGGACAGCCGCTACGACGAAATTCAGCAAACCGCTCTAAACGACATGAATTCGATTATCGCGCGGACTGGCGTTCGTCAAATCGACACGAAAAAAATCGATTCGCGTCTTATCGAAAACTTTGATTGCGATATTCGCGTGGTTTTGACGTGGAACACGGACGATTGCGACATTGACCTTTGGGTTACAGACCCGTCGGGCGAAAAGTGTTTTTACGGACACAAACAAACCGTGCAAGGCGGTCGAATGAGTCGAGATTTTACGCAAGGTTACGGACCTGAAGAATTCTGTCTTAGAACGGCGACAAAAGGAAAATACAAAATCGAAGCGAATTATTTTGGCACGCGAAAGCAGAACGTTTTGCAACCCGTTACGGTGCAAGCGGAAGTTTACACGAACTTTGGACGCGCGAACCAAAAACGCGAAGTTTTGACGCTTCAACTAGCGGACGTTCGCGGCACATTCTTGGTCGGCGAAATCGATTTTTAGCCTTTTGATTTAACGAAATCCCGCGTAAAAAATGCGCGGGATTTTTTTCGCAAAGAAATTATATAAAAAGAAAAAAGTTTTTTATGATGAAAGTAGAAAAATATATCATTCAGTTCATCTGAATCGGCAGAACCTTATCGCTTTCAACTTTCCACTTGTTTCCCAAACGCTCTGCAAGAATCGTAGCACTCATAGAGGTTGCATCATCACCCTGTTCTGTTCCGAATGAAGTTTGATAGTAGCAGTTTTTAAAATTAAGAGGTTCACCGTTTTTTCGCGAAAATGTCGCACTTCCACTAGTTGCAGCATTGAATGTTCCACTCACAAGGCAATTGTAAAAATAAAGCGGTCTGCTGTTGTCATAACCAACAAAACCACCACAGTCCCTACCATCTCCGCTGAAAGTTCCGTCAAAAAGACAGTCAACGAATGTAACTTTAACTACTTCAGTTCCATTGATTCCGCCAAAAAATCCTCCACAGGTATCCAAACAGTTTCCAGTCACATTGACAGAACTTCGACAAGATTTAATAACAACCTCTCCGCCATAAGCACAGCCTACAAGTCCACCTGCAAACTGCATAGAAGTCTTTACAGTTCCTGCAACATTCAGATTTTTTATCGTTGCACCGCTTACATAACGAAAAGGAGCCGCTTCATAATCAGAACTATTTATATTTAAAGTGAGCGTATGTCCGCCTCCGCTTAACCGCCGCAAAAACACGAAAACGAAACGAAAAAAAATGTCAGAAAAATCCAAACTTTTTTTTGATGTGCAAACAGTCCGCGTGTGCGTTGCTTTTGAGGGGCTTTTCCACAGAGTTTTCCACAATTTGTCCACATTTTTTGGATTGACAGCGCAAAATTTCCAATCTATAGTATGTTTCGCATTTGTTGAGAGTACACAATATATAGTGTTTTTTTGCAAAATTTCGCGTCAATAACACTAAATACAAAAAAAGGCAAGGGGTTTTTTCTATGAAAATTATAAAGAGAAACGGCGAAGAAGTTATTTTTGATACTCAAAAAATCGTTACGGCTATCAAAAAGGCTAACAAAGAAGTGCCGTTTTCTGAAAAACTCGGCGACGACTTGATTCAAAAAATCGCAAAAAACATAGAATCTCAATGCGCGCAAAGCGGCGGCGAAATTTCGGTGGAATCGATACAGGATTTGGTGGAAGACGGCTTGATGAAAGAGGGCGCGTTTTCGATTGCAAAAAAATACATCGTCTACCGCTACCAACACGCGCTTATGCGGCGGGCGAATTCCACGGACAGCCAGATTTTGAGTTTGCTTGAATGCAACAACGAGGAAGTCAAGCAGGAAAATTCAAACAAAAATCCAACGGTGGTTTCCGTTCAGCGCGATTATATGGCGGGCGAGGTTTCAAAGGACATCACAAAAAGATTTCTACTCGACGAGGAAATCGTAAAGGCGCACGACGAAGGTTTGATTCATTTTCACGACGCGGATTATTTTGCGCAGCACATGCACAACTGCGACCTCGTTAATCTTGAAGATATGCTTCAGAACGGAACGGTGATTTCTGGAACGAAAATCGACAAGCCTCATTCGTTTTCTACGGCGTGCAACATTGCAACGCAAATCATCGCGCAAGTCGCTTCAAGTCAATACGGCGGGCAGAGCGTTTCGCTCACGCATCTTGCGCCGTTCGTGGAAGTCAGTCGCCAAAAATTCCGCAAAGAAATCACGGAAACAGAATCGCAAACTGGCGTTCAGTATACGGACGAGCAGAAAAACGCAATCGTGGAAATGCGTCTTCGCGACGAAATCAAACGCGGAGTTCAAACGATTCAGTATCAAGTCGTTACGCTGATGACTACAAACGGGCAAGCGCCGTTCGTTACGGTTTTTATGTATTTGAACGAGGCTAGAAACGAGCAGGAAAAAGCGGACCTCGCAATGATAATCGAGGAAGTTTTGAAGCAACGGCACAAAGGCGTAAAAAACGAGGCAGGTTTTTGGGTCGCGCCCGCGTTTCCAAAGTTGATTTATGTTTTGGAAGACGACAATGTTGAGCCGAATTCAAAATACTATTATCTAACAGAACTCGCTGCAAAATGCACTGCTCGAAGAATGGTTCCAGATTACATTAGCGAAAAGAAAATGTTGGAGTTGAAGGGCGACGTGTATACTTGTATGGGTTGTCGTTCGTTTTTGACTCCCGACAGATTCACCGATGCGGGCGTTGGAAATATTGCGAACGCTTTGAATTACGAGGAAGGCAAGCACAAATATTACGGCAGATTCAATCAAGGCGTTGTTACTATAAATCTCGTTGATGTGGCGTGTTCGTCGAACAAAAACTTCGATGAATTTTGGAAAATTTTTGACGAGCGATTGGAACTTTGCCACAAGGCTCTACTTTTGCGCCACAAGCGTCTTTTGGGAACGCCGAGCGATGTCGCGCCAATTTTGTGGCAGAACGGTGCGCTTGCGCGTCTTAAAAAGGGCGAAACAATCGACCGTCTTTTGTTCAACGGCTATTCCACGATTTCGCTTGGCTACGCGGGGCTTTGCGAGTGCGTGCGCTATATGACGGGAAAAAGCCACACAGACCCCGACGCGACTCCGTTTGCTTTGAGCGTGATGAAAAAAATGAACGAAAAGTGCGCCGAGTGGAAAGCGGCGAGCAACATCGATTTTTCGCTTTACGGCACTCCGCTTGAATCGACGACTTACAAATTCGCAAAATGCCTAAAAAAACGATTCGGCGAAATCAAAGGCGTTACGGACAAAAACTACATCACAAATTCGTATCACGTTCACGTTACGGAAAAAATCGATGCGTTTTCAAAACTCACTTTTGAAAGTCAATTTCAAGAACTTTCGCCAGGCGGCGCGGTGAGTTACGTTGAAGTTCCAAATATGGAAGGAAACATTCCTGCGGTAATGGCACTTTTGAAGCACATTTACGAAAACATAATGTACGCCGAACTCAACACAAAAAGCGACTGCTGCCAAAAGTGCGGTTACACGGGCGAAATTAGAATCATTGAGGAAGATTCAAAACTCGTGTGGCAATGTCCAAGTTGTGGCAACACCGACCAAACCACGATGAATGTGGCGCGGCGCACTTGCGGCTACATCGGCACGCAATACTGGAATCAAGGGCGCACGCAGGAAATCAAAGAGCGAGTGCTTCATTTGTAAACGCTGATTGCAAACAAATCCCCGCTCGTTTGGGCGGGGAATTTGTTCTGAATCAAAATTGCAATGCGAGTGTTTTAGAAAATTATATTGATGCCGGCTTTCGGAATAAATCCGATGTTAGTATAACTATTTGCTTCTACTTCGATTCCAGCAGTTTTGACTTTTAAAGAATTTGAGCCGAATCCTACAATCGTATCAAAGCCGATAAACAATCCGAAATTTTTTGCAAGCCTAAGATTATAATCAAGTTCCAAAGCAACAACGAACAGCGTAGAACTCATATCCGATTCTGAGTTTGAGGAAGATGTCGAACTGCCAGAATTCTCTACAGTTGTTGTGTATGTAGTGGTTGTACCGCCTGAAACAGGCTTATATGTAAATCTTCCGCTTCCTGAACCATACGACATTTCTCCAGTTATGGAATCGTGCAAAAATCCCGCTTTTGCAAACACTCCAAGATTTGACTTTCCTTTTTCTCCTACAATCGCTCCGAATCCTGCCAAAAAGTCGATAACATAGCCTGATTCGTCAAAACCACTTGAATTGGAAACCGCGCCTCCCGCGCCAAACTCAAATTTGAATGCCAGAACTCCCCCTTCTGTAATTCTTGTGTAACTCAAATTTCCGCCGTATCCGTAAGCATCAAAAGTCTTTTTTGAGTCGAATGTGAGCGGCGACGCAAACCCCAAACTCAAATAATTTTCCGAAAACGCAGATGCAACAAGCGAAACCAACAGCAAAACCAAAAAACCGAGTTTTTTCATAAACCACCTCTTCTGTATAAATTTTTTATCAACTATACAAAAAAAAAGTATAATGTCAATAATTGGCTTTTTTCCCGAATCAAAAAAAACAGACAGAAAATCTTTCTTTGTTTTCTATATGATATGAAACAGCCAAACCACGATGAATGTGGCGCGACGAACTTGCGGCTACATCGGCACGCAATACTGGAATCAAGGGCGCACGCAGGAAATCAAAGAGCGAGTGCTGCATTTGTAGGAAAATCCCCGCTCGTTTGGGCGGGGGATTTTTTTAATGAGAGGATTTTCGCAAGTTGATATAAAAGCGGATTTCTTATAAAATTGGACACTGTATTTTATTCAAATTACCATAAAATATTAAATTTACTTATTGCCGTGTATTCAATATAAAAACAAAATATGAGGATTATTCTATGAAAAGCAAAAAAATAATCAAAATCATAACAGTCGCTCTTTCGGTGTCTAGTCTTTCTTTTTTTACTTCGTGCGCAAGTAGCCCTAAAGCCGATCGTGAAACGTTATTTCAGGTATCGCTTTTACAAGGATTGACTTTCGGAGATTACTACGGAAGCATTACTGCCGCACAACTAAAGGAAAACGGCGACATAGGACTTGGTACTTTTGACGCGCTTGACGGCGAGATGATTGTGCTTGATGGCGTTATCTACAAAGCAAAGGCGGACGGCTCCGTTCAAGTTGTGGCGGATTCGGAAAAAATTCCTTTTTCAAACGTTAGTTTTTTTGACGCAGATGAAAAAATCACACTTAAAAATGTTACCGACATTGCAAGCCTTAAAAATCTTTTGAATCAGAAAGTGGCTGAAAAAGGCATAAACCGATTTTATGTGGTGCGCATAGATGGATTGTTCAGCAAAATGAATGTGCGCAGCGAGTATTCTCAGAAAGAACCTTACAAACCGTTGGCAAAAGTTCTTGAAACTGACCAAACATTCTTTGATTACAAAGACATTCAGGGAACAGTTGTCGGTCTTTATTGTCCGCCATATATGAACAGTCTAAACGCTGTAGGCTGGCATTTGCATTTTATTTCAGCGGACAAAAAGAAAGGCGGTCATATTCTTGATTTAAATGTTAGCGATGCAGAACTCGCCCTTGATTGCACGGACGGATTTAAAATGGTGCTTCCCGATAATAAAATGTTCGCTAATTTTGACCTAACGATTGACCAATCAGAAGACATAAAAAAGGTTGAAACAAAAGATTAGTGAGGAAAAAAGAATGAAGAGAACGATTTCTACAGTATGCGTTTTAATTTCTCTTTCAGTATTTTTTTGTGGATGTCATAAAAACACAACTCCAACTATCACATCCAAACTTATAACGGACGGACTAGTCATAAACGACAAGAGTTACAATGCAGACGCATGGGAAGGACTTCTTCATTTTTACGGCGACACTGTAGGTGATGAAAAAAATTTCGGTACACTCTACGATGTAGTCATCTGCAACAATCCTGCTCTTTACCATTCCGACATTCGCGCTGTTTCAGAAGAAAATCTTGATATTTTGATTTTGACAAGTTTCAGCTTTGTAAGTGCATTGCAAGGTATTGCATCGCTATATCCGAATCAAAAATACCTCACAATTGACGGATTTTCACTTCCAGATTCGAATGTGATGAATTATCTGTTTGCGACCGAGGAAGGCTCGTATCTTGTGGGTGCGCTCGCGGCTTTGCAAGCACAAGCTGAAGGCGTTTCAAATCCTAAGTTTGGTTTTATCGGTGGAATAAAAAGTGACATTGTCACGGATTTTGAAGTCGGATTCGTGCTAGGAATCCATTCTGTTCTTCCTGATGCAGAAATATACGATTGCTACGTTGATAGTTGGATGCATCCCGACCGTGCAGCTGCTAAGGCAAAGGATTGGTACGACAGAGGCGTTTACGCAATTTATTCGGCGGCAGGTTTGAGCGGAAATGGTACGATTGCTGAAGCCATGGCACATAGAAAAGCAGGCAAAAATGTATGGGCAATCGGTGTTGATAAAGACCAATACGAAGAAGGAATCTATGGCGTAGATAAATCTGCTGTTCTTACTTCAATGATAAAACGTATTGGAAATGCAGTGGAAATGGGCTTAAAAGCTGTACAATCTGGAACATTCAATGGAGGTTCTCGCGTTCTTAATCTTAAAGACGGTTCTGTAGGCTTTTCCACCACGAACACAGAAATTGCTCCAGAAGTAATAAAACAGGTTTCGGCATTGCAGAACAGCATTATAAGCGGAAAAATCAAAGTTCCCGCCACTTATAAAGACAGAGCAGCAGCCGAAGAGGTCATTAAAAGCGTAAAGAACGAGGCAATGATAACAGAAAACGAAAAATGAAAGAATCGAACATAAAAACAAAGCGTAGTAGATTTTATCCGCTTGCATTAAAACTGATTTTGGCTGCAATTGCGTTTGGCGCATTACTGTGCTTCATCATCACATTTATAGGATACCGCCATTTTTCCAACGTGTTTGTTACGCAATACAACCGCATGACTACACAGTTCGCCTACATTTCTGCCTCGTATATAACGGGCGAGCAAATTAGCCGATACAATACAAGACTTATAGCAGACGCTGATTACAATGTCATCAGCGAAAAACTAATGGAAATCACCAATATTGCAGATTTGAACAGCATTTCAGTAACCGTTCCTGACACAATCAAATACGAAACGCAGACTTACATTTTCCATACGGTGAATGCGCGATACGCCAATAGAGTGCAATCGTTTGAACTCGGCTCACCTGAATACCTTGCAGGAAAAAGTCGCGAATCAATCATAAACATAAAGCGACTAATGATGCTAGGGCGACTATACACAGAATATTCGTTCGACGAGGTGGACGGAAACACAATCGGCATGGTCAAAACAGTTATTCCACTCAGAGACCGATACAACAGCATAGTTGCCATGCTTTCCGTTACCAAGTCGATTGACGAGATGATTGCCGTAAAAGCACTTTACTTGAAGCAGATTTCATTCATTGCTCTAGCAGTTTCGATTCTGTTTATTTTATTGTACGGAATAAGTTTGTGGAGAATGATTATCCGACCAATTCTTCTAATAAAGAACGAAATGACATTCTTCGCGATGAACAACAAACTTTCAGGTGTACTTGCCAAAATCAAACTCCACGATGAAATAGGCTCGCTTTCCAAGTCTTTTGTGGACATGAGCGAAAAAATCAACCGATACATTACAGAACTCACCACTGTTACTGCCGAAAAAGAGAGAATTAGCACGGAATTGAATGTCGCAACAAAAATTCAAAGCGATATGCTCCCTCAAATTTATCCAGCGTTCCCTGAACGCAAGGATTTCGATTTGTACGCTACAATGGATCCCGCTAAAGAAGTGGGTGGAGATTTGTTCGATTATCTACTTCTTGACGAAGATCATCTTATGTTTGTTGTTGGCGATGTTTCGGGAAAAGGTGTTCCTGCTGCACTTTTCATGGTAATTGCTAAGACGCTTTTGTCATCACATGCTGTGCAGGGCTTAACTCCAAAAGAGATTTTTGAAACCACGAACAATCAGTTGTGCAAAGGAAACGAAACAGGCTTGTTCGTCACATGCTGGCTTGGTATTTTTCAGTTCAGTACGGGCGAACTTCGCTTTGTGAACGCAGGGCATCCGTATCCAGTTCTGTACCGCGAAGAATCAGATGAATTCAGTTATTTAACCACCAAACCGAATTTTGTTTTGGGAGGCATGGAAGGCTTGCCGTACAAAGAACATAGCATAAAACTCGCCCCTGGCGACAGCCTTTTTGTCTACACTGACGGCGTAACGGAAGCAACCAATAGCAATAAGGAACTATTTGGAGAAAAGCGTCTTCTTTCCGCTATGAAAAAAACTCGTAATTTAGATGTTCCAAGCACTCTCAAATCAGTCCGAGCAACAATCGACGATTTTACGGGCGAAGAGGAGCAGTTCGACGATATTACAATGCTTAAATTCAAATGGAAACAGCAATAAAAAGTATACTGTTGAAATTCTCGGAAAACTGAAATAATATTTAATTTTGCTATCTTAGCATTGCAGGAAATAAAGATGAAAGGAAAAAACCAATATCTAGTTGCGCTTGATAATCTTGCTGAGCAACAAGAATTTATACAAAAGTTGTTGTTATATTTTAAGGCAACGCAACTTGAAACATCAAATGCACTAGTGCTAATCGAAGAAATCGTTGTTCGATTGCACGAAAACGGTTTTCAATCCGTAACTGTGAGAATTCGGCGTTTTTTAGGCGAAGTTACGCTTGTGCTTTCATATAATGGGGAAGCCTACAATCCCTTTGACACGCTTGAATTGTTTGATAACGAAAGCGAAGATTATCTTCGTGATATGATTTTTCGCGCGTTTAAAGATGATTTAAACTACATTCATCATAACAAACGGAATACCATAACAATTTGCGCTCACCATAGCGACAATAGGGCGTTGTTTGTCACATTTAGTGCTATGGTACTTGGCATTGTGTGTGGATTTTGTATGAAACTCATACCACCAACTGTTGCAAATATGATTGCAGACGGCATATTTGATTCTGTGCAAACCGTGTTTATGAATGCACTTTCGTTGCTGCTTGCTCCTATTGTATTCTTTTCCGTTTCGGTTAGTCTTGTACGAATTGGTGGTGGAAATACGGGCAGAATAAGCATAAAAACGATTGCTTTTTTTGCGTTATGTTCAGCAATTGCCTTGTGTATTGCCACAGGGCTCTCTTCCTTAATCTTTTCAAAAATAAATCTATACTTGGATAATTCATATCAGACTTTACTTTTTGAAAGTAAAAACTCGGAACATTCGTTAAAGACATTTATACTCGACATTGTACCGAAAAATCTTGTCGTACCTATAATGAGCGGAAACGTGCTTCAAGTTCTATTCTTTGCATTTCTACTAGGTGGGGCAATGGGTGTACTTGGCGAAAAAGTGAGCGGTTTACTAGGACTGTTTGAAGAAGCGAAAGTGCTTTTTAACAGAACGTTGGCAACAGTTACTTCATTTATGCCTCTCATTGCTGCTTCGGCTATGGCTTCCCTTGTCTATAAAAGTTCGGCACAAGTTCTTTTAATGCTCATTTGGTATATGGCAGTGGTAATAATAGGTTGTATACTTCTATTTTTTGTTTTTTCTCTTATTGTTGCCATTGTTCTCCATTGCAATCCATTTCTCTTTATCAAGAAAATGTCAAAATTTTTCCTTACCCCATTTTTACTTCCCAAACAAAGTGCAATTGTCCCACTCACGCTTCAATTCTGCACTGAACAGTTTGGAGTTTCTGAAAAGATAGCGGCTTTTGTACTTTCCTTTGGTGCGTCTATAAACAAATGTGCTGTTGCATTCTGCGTGATGGTGGAGGTTATTTTTTTCGCGCATATTTCTGGAATTCAATTGGATTCTTTTGCAATGTTGAAAATTGCCATTATGACATTTATGCTTTCAATAGGAAGCAATGGATTGGTTTGCCTTATGGCTGTACTGCCCGTAGCTGGTATTTCTGTAAATCTTATATCTCTGACCCTTGGCGTAGACGACATTATCGACAGAATACGAACTGTAACAAATGTCAGTGCTGATATAACAGCAAGCATAGTCGTTTCAAAAAGTGAAAAAAATAAATGATTTCGTTGGAAAATATATGTTCATCGCAATTTGTATAATAATTGCGACGATTATTTCGCGCAATGCGGAGAAAATTCTTTCTAAAGGTGCGTCTTACACAGACAAAAGCGAAGGCTCTTTCTATCGAAATCGGTGTAAAATTCGTGGATTGCATCCTCGTCATTTCCTCCTCTTGCTATGAAAACAGTGCCAAGCGCGATTTCTTCCGTATGGCATAATATTTTTGTACAATTCTAGCAGTTTTCTATAAACTGCTAGAATTGTAATATTCTGTAAGAAATATCGCCTTTGTAAAATCAATGGTATTGAGTAAGGTAAAAAGAGGAGAAAAACAATGACGTTGTACATAAATGCCTGCGTGCGAAAAAACTCGCGTACGGACGAACTTGCACGGTATGTGCTTGCACAGTCTGCCGACACCGACACACAGGAAGTGAACCTGCAAAACGAGCGGATTCTACCAATGGACAAAAAAATGCTTATGCGCAGGGACGAATACATTGCGCGTAGCGATTTTTCAGACGCTATATTTTCCTATGCGCAACAATTTGCAAATGCGGATACAATTATCATTGCCGCGCCATACTGGGATTTACTTTTTCCTGCGTCGCTTCGCGCATATATTGAGCGCGTGTGCGTGGTGGGTGTAACCTTTGCCTACACAAAATCGGGCGTACTGCATTCGCTTTGCAAAGCGCAACATCTTATTTATGTAACGACGGCGGGCGGCTTTATTGGTAAGCGACATTTGGGATTTGAATACATAAAAGCAATTTCAGCGCAGTTTTTCGGCATAAGCGACATTCGCATCGTAAAAGCGGAAGGTTTGGACATTGCAGGCGCGGACGTTCGGGCGATTTTGGAAAGAGCAAAAAGTGAGTATCAACACGATGAAAAAACGTTTTAAAATGATTTATTTTCACACAATCGGAGTTTTATGATGAAACGAATTCTTTGTTTTGGAGATTCAAATACATGGGGATATGCCCCTAAACAAAAGCCGATTCCAAGACTCGACGAAGAAAGTCGCTGGACTGGTTTGCTTCAGAAAAAACTTGGAAGTGAATGGAAGGTCATTGAATTCGGACTTTGCGGATGTACAAGTGGATTTGCAAATGAAGTGCACGGCATCAATGTAAACGCGCATATACTGTATCCAGCCGTGTTATTTGCAAATCTTCCAGTGGATATAGTCTGCATAATGCTTGGAACAAACGACCTGAAAACTACGCTTGGCTGGAAGAGTGGCGACACGGCAAAAAATCTTGACCTACTCATAAGCACAACGAAGTCAATGTCGCCTAACGCAAAAATCGTGTTGATTTCTCCAATCATATTGCAAAAAGGCATAGAAAATTTCGATGGCTTTGACAAAAGCGCAGTTGAAAAATCAATACTGTGCGCAAAGGAAGTCGCAGATTTGGCATACAGGCGGAAAATTCTTCTGTTTGACACAAATGTTTTTATACACGAACTTTGCGCGGACGGTTGCCACTTTACACCTGCCTCTCACAAGGCATTTGGCAACGCAATGGCGGATTTTATTGTTAAGCAGTGATTTTTGTGGTAAATTATTTTTACTTTTTTACCTGTCTTTCTAGAGATATATGATTTCACCCGAATTGATAGTGGCGTTTTCGTGTAATGTTCACGCGACGCGGCGAAGTAGAAAAATACGCGTTCAAGTAAAACCCCTCACGCTGTTCGCGCTTTCATACACTGAAAAATTAATGGATTAACTGAAAATATAAATAGGAGGTTTTTTATGAAAACAACAAAAGTTAATCTTTCAAAATTGGTTTTGCTTGCAACATCTGCGGCAATTTTCCTTGCTTCATGCACAAGTACAAAGGTTGCTTCTTCAAAAGATACGCTTTCTCTTTGGAACGACGACGCTAGTGCAAAAACGGCTTTAATTGACTATGTTGAATCCGTCACCAACAAAGATTCCGCCGATTTTATCCCCGTAGAAGACAGAATCGCTACGTTCGACATGGACGGAACTTTTGTAGGCGAACTTTATCCAACATATTTTGAGTACAACCTGCTTGAATATCGCGTTTTGGAAGATGAAAACTACAAAAATGTAGCCCCTGAAGATGTAAAAGAAACGGCTCAGAATATCAGGGATTTTGTACAGAACGGCACAAAACTTCCTTCTCATTTTGACATGAAACACGCATACGCCGCCGCAAAGGCTTATTCTGGCATGACGATTAAAGAGTTTGACTCATACGTCAAGGATTATGGAAAGAAATCTGTAAAAGGATTTACAGGAATGACTTATGGCGAAAGTTTTTATAAGCCTATGCTTCAAGTTTTTGACTATCTTGCCGCTAACGGTTTTACTTGCTATGTTGTTTCTGGTTCAGACCGCTTTATCTGCCGTGCATTAACAGAATCTATTGGCATTGAGCCAAACCATGTAATCGGTATGGATGTCGTTCTAAAATCGTCTAGCCAGGGAAGTGAAGATGGCGTGGATTACACAATGGCGAAGGGAGAAGATATTGTTCGTACGGACGAACTTATCATAAAGAATTTAAAGACGAATAAGGTAAAGCAGATTACGCAGGAAATCGGAAAAGTGCCTGTAATTTCTTTTGGAAACAGCGGAGGCGATGCGGCAATGCACAATTTGGCACTCAGCAACGATAAGTACAAATCCGCCGCTTTTATGCTTATCGCCGATGACGATGTGCGTGATTATGCAAACCGTGAAAAAGGTCTTGCTTTGGGCGAGCAGTGGAAAGAAGCAGGCTATATCGTTATTTCTATGCGTGATGATTGGAAAACCATTTACGGCGAGGAAGTGAAAAAAGATTAAAACTCGTATTCGCTTTGTTGAAAACTTGTAAAATTCATAAGTTTTCAGCAAAGCGATTTAACCGCTTTTTTTTAATATTCAGACGCTCTCTAGCAAATCAAAAAATCGAATAATTCACTAAAAATACAAAACTAAAAAATGATGTTTTTCAAAAAGATTTTCGCTAAAATCGAACGATGAATTTTGCGCAAATTAAATTTAACGACATTGCGAACGGTCTTGGAGTTCGCGTTTCGCTTTTTGTTTCGGGGTGCAGAAATCACTGCAAAGGCTGTTTTAACGAAATCACTTGGGATTTTGCCTACGGAAAACCGTTCACGCAAAAAACTGAATCGGAGATTTTCGAGCAACTTTCAAAATCGCACATTGCGGGACTTTCGATTTTGGGCGGCGAGCCGTTCGAAGAAGAAAACCAAAACGCGCTCGCGCCGTTTTTGCAGCGCGTAAAAACGGCGTTTCCGCAAAAAGACATTTGGCTTTGGACGGGGTATTTGCTGGATTTGGATTTAGCGCAAGGCGGAAGAAAATTCACGCAGAACACACAAAAAATGCTCGATTCGCTTGATTTTATTGTGGACGGTCCGTTCGTAGAAGAAAAAAAGAATCTCATGCTCAATTTTCGCGGTTCGGAAAATCAGCGCATTTGGAAAAAAATCAAAAACGTTTGGAAAATCGTAGATTTGTAAAAAAACGCGGCGGAATTCTAAAAACCGCCGCGTTTTTCTTTTCGATTTTTGTTTATTTTCCCATTCTGTCTTGAATTGCCGCGAGATTGTTCACCATCAAAATCGGCTGACTCGTCGCGTCCAAAACATCGCGCCAAAGCGAACCTTCGGGGTCAACGGTGTTGCGATTGCGGGTGGCTTCTTCGATTGGAATGTAAACGTATTTGTCGTGAACCAAGCCAACGACTCACTTTGTTTTTCCTGCCATTGCCGCGTGAACCGCGTTGTTTCCAAGCCGCTCACAGTAAATCGAATCGTTTGCCGTTGTAACCGACGAGCGAACCTGATAACTCGGGTCAACATATTTCAAATTGATGTGAATTCCTTTTTTGCCAAAATAATCATTGATTTTGTCTTTGAGGTAAATTCCAATATCGGCGAGTTTTTTGTTTCCAGAAGCGTCTTTTTCGTTCGTAGTCTTCAAAAGTTCCTGCCCTGCGCCTTCTGCCACAACGATTACGGCGTGTCCGCGTCGCTTCAAGCGTTCTTCCAAATGCGACAAAAATCCATTCGGTCCGTCCAAATCAAACGGAATTTCAGGAATCAGGCAGAAATTCGTTTCGTGCGAAGCGAGAGCAGTTGCCGCCGCAATAAATCCAGATTCGCGCCCCATAAGTTTTACAAGTCCAATTCCGTTTACTTGTGAATGTGCTTCCATGTGGATTGCCGCAACCGCTTCTTTTGCCCTCTGAACAGCGGTTTCAAAGCCGAACGAGCGGTCAATTAAAGCGAGGTCGTTGTCAACGGTTTTCGGAATTCCAACAACTGCAACTTTTAGACCGCGATTAGCAACTTCGTTTGCAATGTCGAGCGAACCGCGCTGAGTGCCATCGCCACCGATTATGAAAAGCATATTGATGCTCAAACTTTCCACGCAGTCAACGATGTCCGTAACGCGATTTCCGCCGCCTCGGCTAGTTCCCAAAAACGAACCGCCGATTTTGTGAATGTCCTCAACCGCGTCGGGAGTCAAATCAATCGTGTCGAATCCTTGTTCGTGGAAAAATCCTTTAAAACCAAAGCGGAATCCCTTGATTCTCTTGACTCCGTAGCGATAATAAAGACAGCGCACAACCGCACGAATAACATCGTTCAAGCCTGGGCAAAGTCCGCCGCAGGTGCAGATTCCCGCCGTAACGTGCGCGGGATTAAAATAGATGAATTCTCGCGGACCTGCTTTTTGCAAAAGATTCGACGGCGACAAATCGTTGTCGCGATAATTATCCTCAAAAACATTCACGTGGTTTCGCACGAATGACGAATCTTTAACATAACTTGCGCGAAATTCTCCGTGTTTTTTGGAAAGCACAATCGGCGACGGAACTTTACATTCGCCGAGTTGCTCAATCGTAAAATCGACAGTTTCTCCAGCCATTTTGACCTCTTGTGAAAAAAGATTTTCTATTTTACGACGAATCGAGGGTTTTCTCAACGGTGCATTTGTGAGCGTTTTTCGATTTTTGATTCGTCGGCACAAAAACAAAACCGCCCCCGAAAAACGAGGGCGGCGATTTTTTTGCGCGATTTATCGCAAATCGGGAGTTTTTATCCAATCTTGGTCGGTGTATGTTCGGTTTTCGCCGCCCATCGACCAAATGAATGTGTAGTTTGATGTTCCGCAGCCCGAATGAATCGACCAGCTCGGATTGATGACCGCTTCGTCGTTGTGCATAACGATGTGGCGCGTTTCCTGCGGCTCGCCCATAATGTGAAAAACAACCTGGTCTTCGGGGAAATCAAAATAAAAGTAGACTTCCATTCGCCGCTCGTGCGTATGCGCTGGCATCGTGTTCCAAACGCTTCCCGTTTCCAAATGCGTCATTCCCATAGAAAGCTGGCAAGTTTCCAAAACATCGGGGTGAATGTACTGATTTATCGTTCGGTCGTTCGATTCCGCCGCGCTTCCCATGTGAATGTGGTTCGCCTGCTCGTAAGTGATGATTCTGCTTGGAAAAGTTTTGTGCGCTGGCGTTGAATTCATATAGAATTTTGCAGGTTTTGAAGAATCCTTGCTTTCAAGTGTAACATCTTTTGTTCCCGCACCAAGATAAAGCGCGTCATAGTGCTTTACCTCGTAGGTCGTGCCGTCAGCCGTTACAACGCCATCGCCGCCGATGTTAATCATTCCAAGTTCGCGACGCTGAAGGAAAAAATCCACGCCGAAATCTTTCATCGCGTCTATATTTTTGTCGAGCCGAATCTTCTGGTCAACGGGCATCGCGCCCATCGTAACGATTCTGTCGATGTGGCTGTAGACCGCCGTAACATCGTTTTTCTGAAAAATGTCCTTGACAAGAAACTCGTCGCGGATTTCCTGCGTCGTCATCGTCCTGAACGGAATTTTTCCCGTTGAATATCGAATGTCCATTTTTTCTCCTAAAATCGAAAAGATTTTTTATTTTACCACGATTTTTGAAAGAGCGGGCGAATGATTTTTGTTTGAAAAATCGCCGCACTTTTACAAAAATCTACAATTTTCTAAGACGATAGACTTTTGAGCCGCGCTTTGGATTCCAAATGGCGCGGCGCGCTTCAGGCAAACTTTCGATTGAATCTGCGTAAAATCCCAATTTTTCAAACCAATCCGCAGTCTGCGTCGTCAAAATAAAAACGCTCTGCACGCTAATCGTCCGCGCTTTTTCGATTAAATACGAAATCATTTTCGGACCGATTCCGATGTGCGCGCAAGTTTCGTCAACGGCAACGCCCGCAATTTCCGCCTGCTCGCGTCCGTAAATGTGCAAGGCCGCGCACGCGCGAACCGCGCCGTCAAGTTCGTAGACGATGTAGTCGTCGCACTGCGATTCAAGCGACTGTTTTGTGCGCGGAAGCAGAATTTTTTTCTGCACGAACGGACGAATGAGCGACAAAACGGACGGAATGTCCTCGCGGCGCATCGCGCGAAAACGCCCGTAATCCGCTGAATAAATCATCGTTCCAGAACCGAGGTCAGAAAAAATCTCGCACGGAAGCGTTCCTTCAAGCGAGCCGTTCAAAATGTGGACGCGCTCAACGCCTTTTTGAACCGCATCGCGCGCAAGGTGCGCAATCGAAACGACAGAGCCGAAAAAATCTTTGCCCAAATCCGCCGTCTTTTTTTTGTCCGCCTTTTTGTTCGCGCTCAAAAACAAATCGAGTTCTTCGATGTTCATTGCAGGAACGCAGCCTTCCGCAGACAATCCAATTTCGGACGGAATCGAAAAGAATCGCTCAGAAATTTCTGCGTTCGGCAAAAGATAGAAAAGTTTGTCCGCCTTGATTTTCTGCGCAATTTGGCACGCAAGTTCGACCGACGAAATGTTGTACGGTCTGCCACTCAAACTCCAGCCGATGCACGGAAAAATCGGAATGAAACCGCTGTTCAAAACAGAATCGAGCGTTTCCGCGTCGATTTTGTCGATTTCGCCCGCAGTTCCGTAATCCACGCCCGAAATCACGCCTTTTCCGCGCGCACGAACCCAGTTTCCGATTACCGCCGTTAAGCGTTCGCCCGCCAAAGAAGTCATTACGATGTTTGCCGCGTCGAACGCCGCCATTTTGATTAGCGGCATCGCGTCTTCGCCCGTGATTCTTGAGCCGTTTTTTATCGTCCATTCGCACGAATTTTTTTGCAGAATCGAGTCGATTCGCCCGCGCGCTCCAGGCACGATTATTACGCGAAGTCCCGCTTCGTGAATAATCGAAATGTCGCGAATGTGATTTGCAAAAAGTTGAGAATCGATAATTCGGTCGTCAAGGTGAATCACCACCGCCGCATTTTTGAATTTTTTGATGTAGCGAATAACGTCGCGGATTCGCTCCGCTTTGTCTTTGATTGAATTTTCAGTTTGTTCCATTTTGTTTGTCGCGAGTCGCGATTGAATAACAACAACCGCAATAATCTTGTCGCCAAAGTCCAAATTCGTCAGAAAGTTGCGTGGAACGCAAAAATCCACCACGTTTTTTAAAATCACTAGGCAAAAATTTTACGTCGGACGAAAGTTCTTTTCCGATTTCGTTGATTTTTTGCGAATCTTTGTACGGGCTGACGGAAAGCGTGGTCGTAAACCATTTTGCGTCCACGGTTTTTGCAAATTCCGCCGCTTTTTTCATGCGAAATTTGTAGCAACGTCGGCAACGTTCGCCTTTTTCGCCTTCCGTTTGCAAATGCGGTTCTTCTCGAACGCGCGTCGAACGAAAAAAATCTTCTGGATTGTAATCTGCCACAAATAAATCCACGCCGTTTTTTTTGGCAAGCGGAAATTCTTTTAAGAATCGTTCAAGTTCAAAAAGTCGTCTGTCGTGTTCGGTTTTTGGGTGAATGTTTGGATTGTAAAAAAAGACAGTTACCAAAAACGCTTCGCAAAGTCGTTCCAAAACGGACGAACTGCACGGTCCGCAACACGCATGAAGAACAAGGTGAGGTTTTTCGCCTTTTTCGCGCAAGTTTTCGATAATCGAAATCATTTGGTTGTCAAAATTTTGTTTTTGCATTTTTGAATTTTTTGATTTTTCGATGAATTTCAAAATAACAAAAAAGGGCGCACGCGCCCCTTTTTCAAAAAATCATTTTTTCGGCATCAATTCTTCCAAATCGATTTCGCCCGCAACGCACGGAACTTCGATTTGCCAGTTTTCCAAAACTTGCGGATTCACTTCGCCGAAAATTCCGACTTTTTTTCCGTTCAAAACGATTTGCGCCTGCCGCCCCAAAATAAAGCGCGGGTCGGAATCTTCCTCGACTTCGTATTTGTGGTCGAGGTAATACAAAAGCGCGGAAACTTCGGACGCAAGCGTGTTAAAGTTCGCGTCGTTCGCGGCAGTCAAAAATCCAAGCGACTGAATCGTGCGCGTTCCCGTGTTTTCGTTTTCGTCCAAAAACGCAACTTTGCCGATTTCAAAAATCTTGTGCGGAAAAATCGCATTTGCAGCCGCGCTTTCCGCCCGCAAAAGAGACGCGATAATAGACGGGCGCACAAACTGATAATTTTCGCTCATCGGATTTTGAATTTCGATGATTTTGTCCGCAGAAATGTTCATTCGGTCGATGTAATCGCGCTTTGAGCCGAGATAATTGAAAATCATTTCCTGATAGCCCAAGCCGACCATAATTTCTTTGGCTTTTCGGCTGAAAATCGTTACATCGGAAAGTTTGCCCACCGTAAAATCCGACGGTCGCTCCGCCTTGAAAAAATCGAGTCCGATTCCAATCATCACATCTTCGATTATGTCAACTTCGTGAAGAAAATCGTTGCGGTACGCTGGCGGATAAAGCGTAAACTCAATGTCGTTTTCGATTTCGCGCGAAGAAACATCGTTGTCCATTCTTGAAAGCGAATCCAAAACCTGCTCTTTTGTCAAAGCCGCGCCGAGTTTTTTGTTTATCGCGCTGAGCGTGGTTTTTGTAGGCTTTTGGAAATAGAACGGAACGGTGATTTCTTTTCCGAGCGCGGTTTCGTACGGGTGAACGACTTTTACGGGAAGAATTTTGAATCCCGCGTCAAAAAAATCGCACGCAACGATGTTCGCCGAAAGAACGAGATTTTCGATGTTGTCGCCCGTAAGTTCCACCATCAAATCAGAATCGCCAACTTGAACCGCGCCGAGCGTCGCCGAATTGATGACGGGAGCCATAGACAAAACTTCGCCCGAATCGTCGGTCAAAAGCGGAAATTTCGGCAAATCGGCGATAATCCAGCCGAAATCTTTTCCTTTCGGGTGATTTTGCAAAATTTCGCGGCAAGTCATCGGTTTTTCTTCGCCGAGCGGCACGAAACTGGTTTTGTCGGGGTCAACGGCTTTGTAATGGCACGGCCATTTGATTCGGCTCATTCGATAAACGCCCATCGAAATCGATTTTCGCTTGCGCCCAAAGTTCCAGCAAAGTTTTTCCTGCGTTTGAATTATGTCCTTCAAAAGCGGCTCGTCAATCGGTTTTCCCGAAATTACGAAACTCACCATAAAGGGACGGATTTTTGAAAGTTCCGCGTCCACGGTGATTACGCGCCCGCCGCAATCTTTGATGTCGCCTTCTTTGGACAAAAACGGCGAATAGTCGCTTCGTTTTGCGCCCTCGTGAAGCCTAAGGCTTCGCGAAACGCCGCCCGCGCTCCAAAGGTCGGGGCGATTCGTGTCGTTCAATTCGATTTTGATTACGCGCTCGTCTTCGCTTTGCGAAAGGTCGGGCTTTTCGTCGAGTTCCGCCTTTGCGCAGACGAGTTTTTTTTCGAGCGTGTCGTAATCGTATTTTGTTCCAAGCAGATTGAAGAAGAGTTTTTCGTTTGCTTCGATTTTTGGCATTTTTTTCCTCGTATTTGCGATGATTTGCA
>CAJOEO010000004.1 GCA_905233535.1 uncultured Treponema sp. | reverse complement strand
TTTAAGGCTTCGTCCATATAATTCATTGAAATATTATCTTACAAAAAGTCGATATATGTCTATCAAAATCAAAAATGTTCAAATCTGCGAGAATTTCGACAGGTGCAATCGGCGCAGATTCTGAAAAAAACGGTGGTTGAGCAAGAAAATCGGTGGTTGAGGTTCTCGAAACCAACGTTTTTTTTGTGCGAAAGTAGCGAAAAATCGTTTTTTCTAATACCATTTGAAAAATCAAAAATCGGCTTGACCGAAAGGAGAAAAAAATGGCAGAAGCGACATTTGAAGAGCGCGTCAAAGAGGCGTTGGATATGTTTCGTCCGCAGTTGCAAGCAGACGGTGGCGACATGGAATTCGTGAAAATCGACGAGGAAAACCGCGTGCATTTGCGACTTACGGGTTCGTGCGGAAGTTGCCCGATGGCATTGATGACGCTAAAAATGGGCGTTGAGCGTTACCTAAAAGACGCTTGCCCAGAAGTGAGCGAAGTGGTGCAGGCTTCTTAAAATCTGACTTTTGCTCATCAATCGTTTTTCGCGGTCGATGAGCGAAAGTCGAATCGAAAAATCTAAAAAAGTTGAATTTTAAAAGAAATGCCCGCGCCAAACATTTTTGCGTCCACACCGCCTTCTTCTGTTGAATGAAATGCGTATTTAGAATTTGAAACGCTTTTGCTGAAAGTGTCTCCGCGAAAAAGTCGTGTGTATCGTGCGTTTGCGCAAAATAAAATCCACATTTTTTCTGAAAACTCGTATCCACATTCGATTTGAACGTCAAAAATCCTAAAAGTTCCACCCGTTTCGTCGGCAAAATCCATGTTTCTCAAATGATGTCGGTCTTTTGAAACGGATTTTGTAAACGGCGCAACGAAAAACCATGCGCGGATTTGCCATTTTGAAAAATCGTACTGCGCACCCAATCCTGCCGCAAACGCTAAAGTTTCGCGCTCGTAAGTTATGACTTTGCCACTAAAATTGCCGACCGTCTGATTTTCCGCGTCGTTCCAGCGCGAATAAATCGTTCGCGTTGTGTCGTTTTTTTCCGCTCCGCCATTTCCGTACCACGCCGTTCCACCTTCCGCCGTGAACGAAATATACTGATACGAAAATCCCACAAACGGCAGAATCGAAAGACGTGAAATCGGTTTGAATTTAAATCCCGCCCGAATCAAAATGTCAAAATCGTAATTTAAATTGTTTTCGCTTTCTGAATAATTCGTTTTGTACTGATAATCCGCGGCATTTTTTTCTTCAACATTCAGCCAATCGGAATCTGTCATCGTTCCACACGGAAGCGGCGCGCCAGCGCAAAAAGAAACCGTCGCGAACGTTTTTCTCCAAACAAATTCGGTTTGAAGTTTTGCGCAAAGTTCCGTGTAGCCCCAATTCAAATAACTTAAAAGGTCGGATTCGTATTCGCTCGGCAAATAAAAAACGTATTCTCCAAGTTCTCCTTTTTTTACTCCAAGATTTCCTTCGAGCGAAAATTGAAAATTAGACTCGCTTTTTTTTTGTATAGAAGTTTCCGCAAAAACACTCGAACTTAAAATGCAAATCAAAAGCGCGAGAATTTTTTTCATCGATTTATCGAATGATTCATCGCTTCAAACGCGAACGGGTCAACGCCAAAAAGCGCGGCGAGTTGCTTGCGCGTGGCTTCCATATCTTTGGAATATGGCGCGGTAAAAGTCATTCGCTCGCGCGTTGTTGGGTGAGTAACGGAAAGCGAGCGCGCGTGAAGCGCAAGGCGCGAAAGAAGCGGGCGTTCCTCCGATTCGTCGCCGTTCCACTTTTTTTTGAGTTCGCTCAATCGAACTGGGTGCTGATTTCCAGAATAAAGCGCGTCGCACACAATCGAAAATCCCAAAGACGCAAGATGAACGCGGATTTGATGAGTGCGTCCCGTGAGCGGCTTCGCTTCAATCCAAGAATACGGACCTACTTTTCCCATATTGCGAAATTCGGTGGCGGCGGTTTTTCCGTTCCGTCTGTCGATAATCGTTCTGTGTCGGGCATCGCCGTCGGGCAGAAGACGCGCGTCAACGCGCTGTTCGCTCCAAAGCGGAGAGCCGTGAACAAGGCAATGATATGTTTTTTCGACTTCGCGGTTTTCAAACTGCATTGAAAGAAATCGGTGTGCTTCCACCGTGCGCGCGTAAATAACGCAACCCGAAGTGTCTTTGTCGATTCGGTGGACGGCAAACATTCGCCCGAACTCTGCCGTAGCGGCAACATCAAGGCGCGGTGCGCTTTCGTCGTAGCGGTCGGCAGCCACCAAAAGCCCCGAACGCTTGTTTAGCACCACGATTGAGTCGTCCTGATAGATAACCGTGAAATCTGGAGTGGTTTTCATTCGTTAATTGTAGCACGAAAAAATAAATCCGTGCGCACAAAGTTTTGATTTTGAAAAATCTCACAAGCCGATTTTTAGCCAATTTTCGCCAAAAATGCGCCATTCTTTTACGCAGTTGGAAAGTAAAAATCGAATTTTTGCCTTTTGAACGACGGGAAAGAAAATCGGTTCAATTTGGCAGATTTTTTGATTTCGTGCTTCTTCTTCAAAAAGTCGTTCGCCAAAAACAATTTTTGCTGTTTTTTCGATAATTTTTTCTTGACTTTTGATTTTTGCGATTACGTTTGCAAAAAAAATTCCGCCTTTTTCAAAAATTCCGTCTGCAAAAAGAAGAAAAATCTTCTCGTCGTTGTTTTTCAAAAAAATCTCGTCGATAAAAATCGGAAAAATCGGCGCGAGCGAAAATTCTTTGCAAAAAATGTCTTGCAATTTACGCAATTTTTTTAGTTCGTTTCCGTGTGGCAACAAGATTTGTTCCATTTTTTTATTGTAGCGCATTTTGCGATAAAATTTTCCGACAATATTGTATGAAAAAAATCGTTTTTCTTCCTTTATTATTGTTTTTTTTGTTTTCTTCGTGTGCGCAACGAAATTCTTCTGTTTCGATTTTGATTTTTGGAAAAGATTTTCAAGCGACCCAAAAAAATTTTCAAAAATCCAAAGAAGATGAAAAAATCGCTTCGCTTTTTCTTTTTCCGCAGGCGGCGGGCGAAATTCTTTCAAAAAAACGCGCTTCTGTTTCGGTGGAATTTTCGTTTGACGGACAAACGCAAAAAGACGCGGATTTTTTTGAATTGGGATTTTTGCAAAACGGCGATTTTTCGTCAAAAGAACCGCAATTTTCGTCGCGCGTTTCTGGGCGACTTTCGGAAACGCATTCTTTGCACGCAAAAATCGAGATTTTGATTCCGCAAAACGTGGAAGGAATTTTTGTGCGAACTATAAAAACGACAGGTCTTTCCGTGAATTCTGTTCAAATCGTTGAGCCGAAAATCGGCGTGGATTTGTCGTCGCACGTTCCCATTTTTGCGTTCGATTCTGCGGGCGGAAATCTTTTGGACGCGACTACGATTTCGTTTTCAAAAAATCGTCCGTTTGAAAAAAATTCGCTTCCCGTGTTAAAAGTACGTTTTCGCGAAAACGCTTCGTCGGATTTGCGCGCGCTCGTTTCGATTGGTGGCGAAAAATTTTCCGTAAGAAAACCCGTCGATTCCGCGGAGGCGTTCATTCCGCTTTCGGCGGCGAACCGCGAAGAACTTTCGCCGATTAGTGTTTTGGAAGGCGGCTCGGAACTTTCGTCGATTATGATTTTTCCGTTTTCAGATTCCGCATTGGTAAAAAATGGTTTTGTTCTTACACCAATCAGATTAGACCCAGGTCTTATAATGTATTATCCTAAAAAAAATTGGCGCGGTAAGGATTACGAACTTTTTGAGTGGGACAGATTTCCTGGCGTTCTTGTGATGGATATTTTGGATTACGACGTTCAAAACGATTTTTTTAGGCGAATCGCGTTTTTTGTGGAAAAAGCGGGGTATCGCGGAAAATTGCTTTCTGACGATTTTTTGGCGGACAAACACGCATACAACGCGCACGATTATCGCGCGGAAAGTTTGGCGGAATTTTTTGAAAAAGCGAGAATCGAGAATTTTCCACTAAACGAAAAAGAACTTCTTTTAAAAGAAATTTTGGCAAAAAACGGCGTAATCAAAGTCAATGAAAACGGCGAAGTGAGCGCGGGGCGGGGCGCGGTGATTTCGATTTCGCAAGAATCCACGCTTGCACTTAGAACGCAATTTGTGGCGCACGAAGGTTGGCACGGCATTTTTTTTGTGGACGAAGATTTTAGAAACTTCGTCGATTCTACGTTTGAAAAAATGGACAAACGGACACGAGAATATTTGATTCGATATTTTCAGGTTACACCGAGTTTGAATTACGATGTTCGCGATTCGTATTTGCTTCGTAATGAATTTATGGCGTATATGCTACAAAAACCTTTACGAGATATTGCAAAATATTTTATTGACATGGCAGGACGTAAACATTCGCAGGAAAATGCAAAAGTTCAAGCGGACTACATTTTGGAAACAGACGCACGAGGTTTTGTGGAGGCTGCAAGCGAATTAGACCGCTATGTCAAAAAACGTTGGAATTTAAACGCTGGGCGCGTTTGGCTTGTAAATTAATTTTTTTACCGCGCATTTTTTGCGCGGTAAAATTTTCTTAAAATCCACCTAAATTTACATCTTGTGTGGTGTCAATGTTAAACATTTTCTCTGCACCAACACTTGTCATAGGTCCATGACCTGGCATTATTATTGTATCTTCATATTGTGTAAGAATTTTTGCACGTATTCCCATAACAAGCGTGTGTTTTGCGTAGGCGGAATTCGTCTTTCCGATTGTGCCTGCTTCCAAAGTGTCGCCTGTAAAAAGAATGTTGCCGATTTTGAAAACCATTGAATCCGACGAATGACCAGGCACTGAAAAATACGACACGTTCAAACCTGCAATTCTTATCGTGCCATCACCGCGAAGCACGCACGACGGCGAACTTGCCAATTCCATGTCGGCGGCGTAAACCGCAACGTCGTAGATTTTTTTTAGCGTGGAAAGTCCTTTTGTGTGTCCGCTGTGATTGTGCGTAATCAAAGAGGCAACTAAAGAAAATCTGTTACTTTCGATTTTTGCAATCATCGTTTCGTAGATTTTTCCTGGGTCGATTATGATTGCAAGCCCCGTTTGTTCTTCAACAATCAAATAACAATTTGAAAACGATTCAATGTCGGTGTGAATGTAAACTTTCATTGTAAATTCCTATCGAATAATTCCACTAGAATCTTCGCCCACAAAAAGTTCGCTACCGCGTTTGTCAAAAATCGCTTCTTTTGTGTTCGACAATTTGAACGAAATGTTCGTTTGGTTGACTTCGTAAAAAATCGTGCGTTTTAAATTGCAATTTCTAAACGATGTGTCTACAAGATTCGCTTTTATGAATCGCGATTGATACAAATTCGAATCGTCGAACGAACTTTGATACGATTGTAATCCGCAAAAATTCGATTGAATTTGCTCGCTTCCCGTAAAAATAACGTGAATGAATTTTGCGCCCGCAAACGAAACATTGAGATTTTGCGTTTGAATCAAATTGCAATCCGTGAAAATCGCAAAGTCAAACGTGGAAAGACGCGCCCGCGTAGATTTTGAACGAACGCCCATAAAAAAACAATGTCGAAAATTGCAACCGTATAGTTTTTTTTCAATGATGTCGATGTCGGAAAAAGTCATTCCGCTTGCGTTTAATCCAACGATTTTGTCGTTTTTTTGCAAATACGACGTAATCGCGGCAGAAACTTGCTCTCTTTGTGTATGGTGTTTGTAACAATATTCAGAAACGACGAGTTCGCCGTCTTTTACGTCGGAAATGGCGGGGCGCATACAGCCCGTGCATTTGCAAAGATTCATTTTATACATGAACTAATTGTAACAGATGATTTTTTGTTTGTCGTTGCAGGATTTTGCGCAAACGGCTACTCTTTTTATATGAACGAACGAATTGATTTTGCGTTCCTCGATTCGGGTACGGGCGGAATTCCGTATATGCTCGCGTTAAAAGAAAAATGCCCGAATGCGCATTGCGTTTATCTTGGGGACACGGCGCATTTTCCTTACGGCGAAAAATCTCCAAAACTCGTTGCGGATTGTGCGTCGGAGGCGGTGAATCTTATAAATCGACTTTGGAATCCGCGCGCGATTGTGATTGCGTGCAACACGATTTCTGTAACTGCGTTGGATTTGCTTCGCGCTCGTTTTCCAAATCTTCCGCTCGTTGGAACTGTTCCAGCGATAAAATTGGCGGCAAAACTTTCTAAAAATCGAAAAATCGGACTTTTGGCGACAAAAGCGACCGTTTCAAATCCGTACACGGATAAACTTTGCGCGGATTTTGCAAGCGATTGCACGGTTTTTAGACGAGGGGATTCAAATCTTGTGCGCTTTATAGAAGAAAAATTTTTTACGTCAACAAAAGACGAGCGAAAAGAAGCGTGTCGTGGTGCAATCGAATTTTTTGCGCAAAACGATTGCGACGTGATTGTTTTGGCTTGCACGCATTTTACGCACATAGCCACGGATTTTGCCGAGTTTGCGGGAAAGGGTGTTTTGGTTGTGGACAGCCGCGACGGCGTTGCAAAGCAGGCGTTGCGCGTTTGTCCACTTGACGAAAACGCGGATAAAAAAACGTTTTTGCAAGATTGCGCGTTTTTTGTTACAAAAGCGGATTCTCGCGCGATTGAAGAATACAAAACGCTTTGCAAAAATTGTAAAATTCCATGGGGCGGAATCGTATAAAAAAACGGTGGTTTCGAGAACAGCAACCACCGTTTTTGAATTGGTTTTAGAATTTAAAACGCTAAAAAAATTCTAAAGATTGTAATCCTTTTTTAACGTCCCATTTTTGATGTCGCGATAAAGTTCATCGCAAAGACGACTTGCGGCGTAGTCGTCGTTGCATTCGATTTTTGCAACATGGTTCTCGTCAAAATAAATCATGATGCTTTTTCCACGCGGCGAAATTTCCCGCACAAGGTCAAGATTCACAAGTTCGCCATCAATTCTTACAAAATTCATAAGGCTTCCTCCTCGTATTCGGGTGTTTTGTATTGTGCTTTTAGTTTGTTGTTCAAAATGTCGGAGAAGATTTCTGTAAAAAATTCCCGCGCTTTTTCTTCGTCTTCAAATCCGCCAAATTCCCAACTTCCGCCGTCAGATTTCATGTCAAATCGAATTTCATCGTCATCAACATAAAATGATGTTACATCATCAAGGTTTATTGCTGTATCGTCTATTCGTATAAACATTTTTTCCTCTTTATTGTTTGTATTTTGATTTTCTAATTATACACTGAAAAAAATCTAATCGCACTCTTTTTTTCTAATAAAAAAACGCGGGGTTTTGAGTGTTTCAACCACCGCGTTTCTCACTCGATTTTTTAGATTTTTAGTTCAATTTTTTTGCGATTTCGTCAATGAATTCCCAAGAATTTAGAACTTTTGTCGCCTTTGGTTCGGAAAGTCGCGCAAGGTCGCCCGTCATAATTCCAGATTCGATTACGTCGAGCGTGGCTTTTTCGAGTTTTTTTGCAAACTCTGCAAGTTCTGCCGTTCCGTCGAGTTCTGCGCGTTTTGCAAGTGCGCCCGTCCACGCAAAAATCAATGCGACTGGATTTGTGGACGTTTTTTCGCCCGCTTGGTATCGGTAAAAATGTTTTTGAACTGTGCCGTGACTCGCTTCGTATTCAAACTCGCCGTTTGGCGAAACGAGAACGGAAGTCATCATTGCAAGCGAACCGCACGCGCTTGCAATCATGTCACTCATCACGTCGCCGTCGTAGTTTTTGCACGCCCACAAAAATCCGCCTTCGCTTTTCATTACGCGCGCAACCGCGTCGTCAATCAACGTGTAAAAATATTCGATTCCAGCCGCGTCGAATTTTTCCTTGTATTCTGTATCGAATACACGCTGAAAAATCGCTTTGAAATTTCCGTCGTAAGTTTTGGAAATCGTGTCTTTTGTGCCAAGCCACACCGAGATTTTTTGGTCTAGCGCGTAAGAAAAACAACATTTTGCAAAAGATTCAATCGAAGAATCCAAATTGTGAATTCCTTGCAAAATTCCAGGACCTTTCATTTCTTGAATCGTTTTGCGGATTTCTTTTCCGTCCGCGCCCGTAAAAACTAGTTCCGCTTTTCCAGGTCCGTCCGTTTTGATTTCGCAGTTTTTGTAAACATCGCCATACGCATGACGACCAAGTACAATCGGCTTTTTCCAAGACGAAACGCAACATTTTATGTTTTTCACAAAAATTGGTGCGCGGAAAACCGTGCCGTCAAGTTCTTCGCGAATAATTCCGTTTGGACTTCGCGTAAGTTGTTTGAGATTGTATTCTTTGACGCGCGCCGCGTTCGACGTAATCGTGGCGCATTTTACGCCGACTTTTAGCCGTTTAATTGCCGCCGCAGAATCATAAGTTACCTTGTCGTTTGTGTCGTCGCGATTTTTCAAGCCCAAATCAAAATATTCGGTTTTCAAATCTACAAACGGTTCTAGCAGTTTTTCTTTGATGACCGCCCACAAAACCCTCGTCATTTCGTCGCCGTCAAGTTCGGCGATTGCGTTTTTCATTTGGATTTTTGCCATTTTTTTCTCCAAAAAATATTTTATTCGATTATAATAAGAAAATCGGCGTTGCTCCACAAATGAAATTATGGATATGCTTTTTTATCAAATCAAAAATTTAGTAATTTAAGATTATATCAATTCAATTTTAAGAATCTCTGATATACTCAAATTGTAAAATAAGATTAAAAATTTAGATTTTTAGGAG
The DNA here is from genome assembly GCA_905233535.1 of uncultured Treponema sp. Taxonomy (GTDB): domain Bacteria; phylum Spirochaetota; class Spirochaetia; order Treponematales; family Treponemataceae; genus Treponema_D. Next base: position 11,576 of record CAJOEO010000004.1, on the reverse strand, counting down.
TAGATATATGAGAATCCTTTTGGTCGAAGACGAAGAGGGACTTAGTAACGCTTTGGTAGAAATCTTCAAAAAAAATAGAATAAGCGTTGACGCGGTTTTTAACGGCGCGGAAGGTCTAAAATACGCGCAAGAAGATTTTTACGACGTGATTGTTTTGGACATTATGCTTCCTGGCGTTGACGGAATGACGATTTTGCGAACGATTCGGCAGAACAAAAGCAATGTTCCAGTTTTGCTTTTGACCGCAAAAGACGACGTTTCGGATAAAGTTGCGGGTTTGGACGCGGGCGCGGACGATTATCTGACAAAGCCGTTTGCTACCGACGAACTTTTGGCGCGAATCCGTGCGCTTTCTAGGCGCAAAGGCGAAATCCGCGACGACGTTATGACTTTTGGCGACCTTACGTTGAATCGAAAAAACTGTGAATTGCAAGGTCCAGAAGGCATTGCGATGAAACTTTCCTTAAAAGAATTTCAGATTTTGGAATTGCTTTTTGAAAATCCGCATCAAGTTATCACAAAAGGTCAAATCATCGAAAAAATTTGGGGGAATGATTCAAACGCCGAATACAATAATGTTGAAGTCTATATTTCGTTTATTCGCAACAAATTTGAAAGTCTTGGCGTTTCTGTTAGAATCCGAACGACGCGCGGGGTTGGTTATTCGCTCGAAGACGATTCCCGCAAATAGATGCAAAGTACACTTAAAAAACTCAGAAATCGAATCGTCGTTTTGACCGTTTTGGTTGAAGCGACGACTCTTTTTGCGATTTTGTTCATTCTCAATTATTCTCTCAAAATGCAAGAGCAGAATCTTGTTCATTCGTTTTTGATTGAGTTGTCGGCAAAAGACGGGCGAATGTTTGAGCGCGAAAAAATCGAAGACGAACATCTTTTTCCCGACGACGAGCCGCCGACTTTTGACAAAAATTTTGATTTATCTTCTTTTCGCGAATATTTTTCCGTGGAAACCGACGAAATCGGGCGAATTTTGCGCGTTGAATCCGATTTTCCACTAATTTACACGCTCAATGAAATTCGTTCGATGGTCGCACTCGTTATTGATGATGTATTAAAAGATGGCGATTTTGGCGATGGAATTACACATGGCATAAGATATTATGTTCGTCCATTGGGAAATGGGCATCATCTTATAAGCGTTGTGAATAGACGTGGCGAATATTTAACTTTAAAAAGATTGCGTAGAATGTCGGTTTTTGTACTTATTATAAGTATTTTTGTATCTTTTATAATATCTTTTGCAGTTAGTTTATTAATTATTCGGCCTGCGCAACTCGTTTTTAATCGTCAAAAAGAATTTATTGCTGACGCAGGGCATGAATTAAAAACGCCGATTGCCGTAATTGGCGCGAATCTTGACGTTTTGGAATCAGATTTTTCTGGAAATCGTTGGCTAGGATATATTCGTGCAGAAAACGAACGAATGGGAAAACTTGTCAAAAATTTGCTGTATTTGGCAAAAAACGATTATGTAAAAACGAATATTCATTTTGCGCAAATAGATTTTTCGGCGATTGTGAAAAATGCGACGCTTCCGTTTGAAAGCGTTTTTTTTGAGCAAGAAAAAAATCTGAAAATCGACGTGCAGAAATCGATTTTGCTTTTTGGCGACGAACTTCAATTAAAGCAAGTCGTGATGATTTTGGTGGATAACGCACTAAAAAATTCTGAAAAAGGCGCGGACGTTTTTGTCCGCGCCTTTGTGGACGAAAAAAAAGCGATTTTGAAAGTGAAAAATACGGGGGCGGGTATTTCAAAAAACGACCTTGAAAAGATTTTTGAACGTTTTTATCGGGGCGATTCCTCGCGGACGCGAAAAACAGGCGGATACGGGCTTGGCTTGTCGATTGCGCGAGCAATCGCAGAGGCGCACAAAGGAACGCTATTCGCGGAAAGTCGTTTTGGCGAGTGGGCGGAATTTACGCTTTCGATTCCGATTCGTTCTCCGAAAAAAAGAAAATTCTTCATTTTTTAATTTTTTAAAAATCGAATTTTTAATTGAGAGTTTTTCTTGTTTCAAAAATATTCTCATTTCGATATATTTTTTTGCATGATTTCAAGAAATACTGGTTTTTCAAATTTAACGGCTGGCTACCTTTTTCCAGAGGTGGCTCGAAGACGGCGCGAGTACGCGGCAAAAAATCCCCAGGCAAAAATTATTAGTCTAGGAATTGGAAACACGACAGAACCGCTTTCGCCTTACATTGCAAAGGCGATGAGCGATTACGCGCTTGGACTTGCAACTCCAGAAGGTTATTCGGGGTACGGCGACGAGCAAGGAAACACGGCGTTGCGCGAAAAAATCGCTCAAACGTTATACAAAGGAATGGCGGACGCAAGCGAAATTTTTGTTTCCGACGGCGCAAAATGCGACATTTCCAGAATTCAAACGCTTTTTGGAAAAAACGTAAAAGTCGCTGTTCAAGACCCCGCGTATCCTGTTTACGTTGACGGTTCTGTGGTTGTGGGCGCGGCTGGAAGCGCGAAGGCGGACGGTTCGGGCTACGAAGGAATTTTCTATCTTCCGTGTACGCCAGAAAACGATTTTTTCCCCGATTTGTCAAAAGTCGAAAAAAATACGCTACTTTACATTTGTTCACCAAACAATCCTACGGGCGCGACGATGACAAAAGCGCAACTTCAAAAACTCGTGGATTTTGCGAACGAAAACGGTTGCGTGATAATTTACGACGCGGCGTATTTTGCGTTTATCCGCGATTCGTCGCTTCCAAAGACGATTTTTGAAATTGCGGGCGCGAAAACGTGCGCAATCGAAGTCAATTCGTTTTCAAAACCTGCTGGATTTACGGGTGTTCGCTTGGGGTGGACGGTCGTTCCGAACGAATTGAAATTCGCGGACGGTTCTTCGGTGAACCGCGATTGGAATCGCGTAATGACGACGCTTTTTAATGGTGCGTCGAACATTGCGCAGGCGGGCGGACTTGCAGCTCTTTCAGAACAAGGTCTTTCTGACATGAAAGCAAGTGTAGACTATTATCTTGAGAACGGTAGACTTATCAAGCAAACGCTTGACGGGGAGAATTTCCGTTCTGCGGGCGTTGTTTCGTATTTTACGGGAAATGGTCCTTACGTTTGGGCAAAATTCCCGAATCGAAAAAGTTGGGACGTTTTTGACATGATTTTGGACAAATGCCACGTCGTGACGACTCCAGGCTCTGGATTTGGACCTGCGGGCGAAAGTTTCATACGATTTAGTTCGTTTGGACACCGCGCCGACGTTGAAGAAGCGTGTGCGCGTCTTTCAAAACTCGTTTTGTAAACGAAAAAAAAAGCGGTGGAAAATTTTTTGAAAACCACCGCTTTTTTGTTTTTTAGAGTGTTTTTTTGTATCCTATACTTGCGCGGAATTTTGGACTTCCAATCGGCTTTATTTGAATTGACGCGCTCATTGTTCCGCCTAAAATCTGTGTTTCTGCAAACGGCGCGATTTTGATTTCTTTTTTGTCAAAAAGGTCGTTTGGCTTTGTGATTTCGTCAAAATATGAATCAAATGCAAGCATTAAATTAAGCCCGATTTTTAAGGACGTGTTTCGAATTACGAATCGGTCGGTGTAAAACATGAAATTCGCACCAAATGTATTATCTTTATCTATAAAAATAAAGTTATTATACGAAAAATCATCGTATCCACCCGATAAACGTTCTTTTGGAATATTAAAAAATGTGAGATTCATACCTTCTGTTTGACTTTTCATTAAAAAACGCGGCTCAAAAATCAAAACCGTATTTTCCGCGCTCGGTGAATTTAGATTGCTTCCAAAAGTTACGTCTTGAAATCCCGCTTGAATAAAAAGTCCGCTTTTTTCGTTGCTTCCAAAAAACGCAGTCAACCCCGTATGAATATAAATTTCGTCGATTAAGAGGAAAACTTCTTTTGTTTGACCATTAGAATCCATAGTTTCGTCTTTTAGCGGAAGCCCCACGCCAAACGCGGTGTCAATCGTAAAAAATTGAGTTGACGTTGCGAATCTTAAATCGATATTTGGCATTAGTTTTATTTCGTCGTTAGAATTATTTTCATCGAATGCCGTGTTGTTTTTATAAACGTAAATTCCCGTGGCGATTGGAATTTCTGAAAATCGAATTATGTACGACGCGCCAATTCCACGAAGCGGGTAGAGGAGAATCCCGTTTGCGCCCGTGTAACTTTGCGTCAACGGCGAAACAAGTGGCGCAGTTCCGAATTGGTGGCGCAAAAAAGTGTCCGTGCCGATTGGGTCTGCGTTTCCGATAAACGCGGAAAAAAAATGCGCAAGCGACGCAGATGGCTTTGTAAAAGTGAGCGAAAGTTCGTTCATTTTTACCGCGCTTTCTATGTCGTCTAAAGGATTCTCTGCGATGTTTCCTGTTTTTAACGAAACTTCTGCACGCGCAAAAACGTTCGGCGAAAAACTTAATTGCCCCGTTAAAAATCCTTGAAGTTTAACTCCGCCTATCGAAGCAAAATCCACATTTGCGCCCATTTCTCCCGTAAAAAAAGTTTCCGAATTTGCCCCAAAAATTAGCAAAAAAGGAAAAGAAAGTGCGAAGATTCGTCTAATTTCCATTAAAGGAACTCCCGAAATTTTCTAAAATCCATTTGAAATTATATCGTATAATATGAGTGGAAAATACATATTTTCCGCTTGACTTTGAAAAAGTATCGACTAAAATAAAAAGTATGAGTGATTATCTTGACGCAAGCAACGAAGAGTTGTTGAAGGACTACTTCTCCGAGTCGGAGCAGATGGTTGACAATTTGGAGAGCAATATCCTGGCGATTGAACAGGACCCGAACAACCACGACGCTATCGACGAAATCTTTAGAGCTGCGCATACCTTGAAAGGCAATTCCGCGACTGTCGAATTTACAGAAATCTCGCATTTTGCACATACAATGGAAGACCTCCTCGACGAGGTTCGTTCTGACCGTGTTAAAGTTACGGAAGATGTCGTTGATACGCTACTCACCGCACTTGACGTTATAAAGGCGATGCTTGAAGCGCGACAAAACGGTGGTGTGTACGGAGAAAGCGTGGACGATATTTCAAATAAAATACGTTCCATGATTCCAGACGGTTCTGGAAAATCTAAATCTTCTGCACCAAAAAGCGCGCCTAAACCTGCTTCCGCGCCTGCTCCACAACAAGCGAGTGCGCCTGCAAGCGCGAGTTCTTCTAATGGGCAAATTGTTGTAAATATGCCCGACTATGAACTTGCTGAGTTGAAGCAAGGTTGCGTTGGTAGTCAGAAATTGTGGTCTATTACCGTTGTTTTTGACGAAAGCAATCCAATGAATTCCGTTGGTGGTATTCAGGTTTTTGCCGCTCTTAAAAATGTTGGAACGGTTTTAAAAACCGAGCCAGATTTTGATGCGCTGTACGAGGACGAATTCCACAAGGAAGTTGTTTACTATTTGGCGACGGAAGATAACGCAGACCAACTTGAAGATAAAGCGTTTATGGACGACGTAACGATTAGCGTTGACGCAAAATGTCTTGATAACGCGATTTCAAAGGAAATGGCATCGAATGACGCGCCAGTTCCTGCGCCTGTTGCGTCTGCGCCCGCTCCAGAAACTCCTGCAGCTGAAGCTCCAAAGCCTGCTGCTTCCGAGGCTGCGCCAGCACCAGCGAAACCTGCTGAACCTGCAAAAGCGGCAAAGCCTGCGGCAAAAGCACCAGCAAAGGGCGCACCTGCAAGTGGACACGCTCAACAAAGTTCGATTTTGCGTGTCGATTCTCGCCGAATCGATTATTTGTTGAACCTTATTAGCGAAACCGTCATTACAAAAGCGGCATTTAATCAAAGTTCTGCGCATTTTGCCGATTTGTTGGTTCAATTTCAAACGCTCGACGTGGCATTTAAAGAAAAAATCCGAAAAATGTTTGAGCAGTTGCCACAGTATTTGGAAGAAATCCAAAACGGCGTTGCAATCAAGGACATCAAAGCGAATATTTTGACGGACTTTGGCGACATTGCAAATTATTTTGATTCCTTTGAAACTAAATTCAAAGATTTGAATTCTAAACTTCATTCTTCTACGCAAAACCTTGGTCGCATTGCGGGCGAGTTGCAGGAAGGCGTTATGAAAATCCGAATGGTTCCAATCAGTCAGATTTTCGACCGATTCCCGCGTGTCGTTCGCGATTTGCAGCGCGACCTCGGAAAGAAAGTTACTCTCCAAATCGAAGGAGAAGAAACGGAACTTGACAAGACCGTTATCGACGACCTCATGGATCCGATTATGCACTGCGTCCGAAATTCTGTTGACCACGGAATCGAATCGCCTGAAAAACGACGTGAGGCTGGAAAAGACGAAACGGGAACTGTTCTTTTGAAAGCAGAAAACGAAGGCAACATGATTATTATTGACGTTGTTGACGACGGTGGCGGAATCAACGTCGAGAAAGTCAAAAATAAAGCAATTTCCAAAGGACTTATTCACCCGAATAAAGTTTTGACTGACCAGGAAGCCGCTCAGTTGATTTTTATGCCAGGATTCTCAACAGCGGACAAAATCACGAACGTTTCTGGACGTGGCGTTGGTTTGGACGTTGTAAAAACGATGATTGAAAAATTGAACGGCACTGTCAACGTTACGACTGAGATGGGACGCGGCTCAAAATTCAGTATTCGGTTGCCGTTGACATTGGCGATTATTCAAGGACTTTTGGTTCGCGTTGGGCGAGAAATCTACTCGATTCCGATTGCGTCAGTTATTGAAAGCGTGCGCGTTCGCAAGTCAGAAATCAACACGATTGACAATTACGAAGTTTTGAATGTTCGTAATGAAGTTGTTAGCGTGCTTCGTTTGAGTCGTTTGTTCAACATTCGTACGACGGAAGAGGGCGAATATTGCTTTGTTGTAATCGTTGGTTCGCAAGAGAAGAAAATCGGCATCATGGTTGACAATTTGATTGGTGAGGAAGATGTCGTTATTAAACCATTGCGCGACCAATTTACGCAGTCGCCTGGCGTTGCTGGTGCGTCGATTTTGGGAGACGGTTCAGTTTCGTTGATTATCGACGTGAATCAGTTGCTTGAGTTGGGTGTCCGTCAAGAAATCGAAGCGCGTGCGGAAGCCCGTCCAGCAGACTAAGGGGGAGTTATGGCAGAGCATACATCAATAAACGCGGCTCTAAAAGAAAGCCTGGGAAATCTGCAAAGTTTTGCAGGACCATCTGAAGAGTCAAAACCAGATACACTTGCTACCGTAATTGATTATAAAATGGTAACGTTCTCGCTTGCGGGAAAAGATTACGCGATTGACATTATGAAAGTCAAAGAAATCGCAAAAGCGGGACGATTTACCTATGTTCCGAATTCTCTTCCTTTTGTGCTTGGCGTTTACAATTTGCGTGGTGAAATAATCCCGATTGTGGATTTGCGACTTTTCTTCAACATTGAAGTTCCTGAGCGTGAGTTTGACGCTTTGGAAAATATGTTGATTGTTTCCATTGGCGACCAAATGTTTGGCGTTGTTGTTGATGGAATCGACAAAGTTGTTGGTATACAAAAATCTACGATAAATCCGCCACACCCTTTGTTTGGCGACATCAACATCAAGTACATTCAGGGCGTTGTGGAAGTTAATAATCGCCTATACATTCTTTTGGATATTGAGCGCATTTTTGGAGCGAAGCAAGAAAAAGCCGAAGGCGATTCTGCGGACGTTTCAAATGTTGCAGTTCAAACGGGGCAGAAAAAGACTGCAGCGCAAAAAATCGCGGAGTCAAAATCGCCAGAACAACCTGCTTCTGCTCCAAAAGCAGAACAAAAAAGTGCTGCGCCAGCAACTCCTGCGCCTGCTCCAGCTCCAAAGAAAGAAGAAAAGAAAATCGATTATTCGTTCATCGTTTCAGGACTTTTGAATATGCGAAAGTTCGCTGTTTCTCCGTTGAACGAAAAATGGATGCAAGAGCGGTACGATAGTTGGGAAAAAGAGCGTGGCAAAGACAAGGTGCAGTTGCAAACGGCTGCCGACGCAGAGGCTTTCTTAAAAACATTTTACTCTCCGAATTCGGGGACTTGGTGGAGCAAAGAGTACGCGGAAAGCATTTCCAAAGCGTTACCTGACAACTCTGCAAAGCAAATTGTCGTTTGGAATCCTGGCTGTGGCAAAGGACACGAAACGTATTCGTTTGCTTGTATACTCAAAAAACGTTATCCCGAGGCAAAGTTTAAGATTTATGCGCATGAAATCGATTTGTTGAGCATTTCTAATGCACCATTGCTTTCGATTCCTGCGGACGTTGCGAGCGGTTGGATGTCTCCGTATTTGTCAAAAAAAGCGAACGGAGATTTTACGTTCTCGCAAGAAATTCGGGACAGCATTTTGTTTGAGTATCACGATTGCGCAAACACGAACACGCTTCCACCTGTTGACATCGTTTTGGTTCGAGATGTGCTTTCGTTCTTGCCAGTGGCTTCTCAGCAGAAACTTTCTGTTGATTTTTCTGAGAAACTCAAAGGAAATGGCGTTGTGATTTTGGGTCAGAACGAAACGTTCGATGGCGATTCTAGGTGGTCGGCTCGAGAGGTCGGTTCGATTACTGTTTTCGGTAAAAAATAATATAAACAGACAGGAGTAAACTATGAGAGTTGAGTACATTAACCCGTTTGTCGAAACTTCATATCAGATTCTGAAAGAAGTTCTTGGTGGCGCGACTGTTACCCGCGGTGATTTGTACCTAAAGTCAACGGCAATGCCAGTCATGGGAGTTGCCGCGTTTGTTGGTTTGGCGGGCGACGTTGAGGGGCGTGTTCTGTTTGATATGACAATGGAAACTGCGCTTAACATTGCGTCTGCGATGAATTTTGAGAAGATGACCGTGTTTGACGACATGGTTAAGGCGACTATCAGCGAACTTGCGAATCTTATCACGGCGCAGGCAGTTACAAAATTGCACGACCTCGGATTCAAGTTCGACTTGACACCGCCTGCTTTGTTTGCTGGTGAGAAAATGGAAATCGCTGCAATGAGCGGGTTGAAAGGTAACGCAGAAAATGTTGAGGCTTTGATTGTGCCACTCATTACGGACTGCGGAAAAGTCGAAGTGAATGTTGCAATCCGTGAGCGTGTTCAGTAATATAAAAGGCAAAACGAAAGGAGTGCTTAGATGAAAACAAAAGGAGATTTTCCTTCAATCAACGAGCGACCGCCCGAAGGCATGAATGCGGACGGAACAAAAATCCGCGTTATGGTTGTTGACGATTCCATGTTTGTTGCAAAGCAACTTGGTCAGATTTTAACAAGCGAAGGATATGAAGTTGTTGCAACGGCAGTTGATGGAAAAGACGGCGTTGATAAATACAAAGATTTGTGTCCGAACGTTGATTTGGTTACAATGGACATCACGATGCCACGAATGGACGGCATCACGGCTCTTGAGCAGATTATGGCGTTTGACAAAAATGCTCGCGTTGTAATGGTTAGCGCACTTGGAAAAGAGGAATTGGTTAAAAAATCTCTTATGTTGGGTGCGAAAAATTACATCGTAAAACCACTCGACCGCAAAAAGGTTCTTGAGCGAATCAGCGCGTCGATGAAATAATATAAGCAGATTTTGCAAAAACGCTTCCAGAAATGGAGGCGTTTTTCTTTATTAAACGCATTATTTGATTTCTTTGAAAACGAATTTAAAGAAGATTTTTTTAACACACTTGACAATTTTTTTTGAATCTGTTAATGTAGAAAACATCACCGATACAGTTTGCGGGGTTAGCTCAGTTGGTTAGAGCATCACGTTGACATCGTGGGGGTCAGTAGTTCGAGTCTACTATTCCGCAAAGTATATCGGTGATATTTTTTTGTCCTTTCGTTTTTTTATTGTTTACTCCTGCTTTGAAATTTGGTTTACAATTCTTTTTTCTTTTTGTATGATTCTTCATCTTTTTTTTGTTTTTGGAGAAAAAATTGAGCGTTGATGTTCTAAAAATTGCGAGGCAAATTGCGGACGGGCGGAATCTAACGAAAGAAGACGATATTTCGTTTTTAGAAAAAAGTCCGCTAGAAGACGTTTTGGCGGGTGCGGATTTTTTACGACAAACTTTTGTTGGGCAAAAAGTCGATTTGTGTTCAATAATAAACGCAAAAAGTGGGCGTTGTGGCGAAAATTGCAAATTTTGTGCGCAAAGCGGGCAGAATCATACGGGGTGCGACGAATATTCGTTTTTGAAAGACGATATTGTTTTTGAACAGGCGCGTAAAAACGAACAGGCGGGAATCAATAGATTTGCGATTGTAACGGCGGGGCGTGCGCTTTGCGGAAACGATTTTGAAAGCGCGCTCAATGTTCTTTCCAAGATGAAACGCGAACTTAAAATCAATTTGTGTGCGTCTATGGGATTTTTATCGCAAGAGCAGTTTAAGAGATTACGAGAAGTGGGCGTTACAAGGTATCATTGTAATATCGAAACATCTCGTCGTTATTTTCCTAGCATTTGTACCACTCACACGTTTGAAATGAAAATCCAAACGATTCAAAATGCGCAAAAGGAAGGTCTTTTTGTTTGTTCTGGCGGAATTATTGGACTTGGCGAAACGTTTTTTGACCGTATTGATATGGCGTTCACGCTTGCGGATTTGGGCGTGCGCTCGATTCCGATAAACGCGCTTCTTTCGATAAAAGGAACTCCGTTTGAAAATCTAAAACCGTTGGGCGTGGACGAAATTCTTAGAAGCGTTGCCGTTTTTAGATTTATAAATCCGCGTGCGCAAATTAGATTGGCGGCGGGTCGCGCAATTCTTGGCGAAAATTGGAAAAAAGCGTTTGAAGGCGGCGCAAGCGCGATGATAACTGGCGATATGCTAACAACTACGGGCGGAAGCGTAAAATCTGACATAGAAATTTTGAAATCTTTGGGACGAGAATTTGAATTGAATTCTTGAAAATTTCTTTAAAAAATGAATCTTTTTTTTCCCTAAAAAAAACGATATAATCGGAGAATGTTTGAAATACGAGTTGAAGCGGATTTTGCGGCGGCTCATTTTTTGCGGGATTACCACGGAAAATGCGAAAATCTGCATGGACATAATTACAAAGTTTTTGCGCACGTTCACGGAAAAAATCTTGATTCTGGCGGAATGCTTTTGGATTTTGGTGAATTAAAAAGTGCATTGCGCGAAGTTTGTTCTATTCTTGACCACAAAAATCTGAACGATTTTGAACAATTTGCACAAAATCCAAGTGCGGAAAAAATTGCAAAATTCATTTTTGATGAAATTTCAAAACGACTCGATTTTTCAAAAATGGACGCAAAATTATTTGCCGTTGACGTTTTTGAAACAGAAACGAGTCGCGCCCGCTATTTATTTGACGGCTAATAATTCATTAAGATTTTTTTGTGTAAAAAAATTAAATTCTTTGATAAAATTGAAAAATCATAAAAAGTAAAAATTTTCGTCGTGTGCGAAGTACATTACATCGAAGAGGAATTTTTAAATGGCAAAGGAAAAAAAGGAGTTAGACAGGTTCGATACCAAGGCAAAACGCGATATGTCGATTCTTAGGAAACTTGTTTTGCTTATTGCTGGTGCGATTTTTATTGCA
>CAJOEO010000003.1 GCA_905233535.1 uncultured Treponema sp. | reverse complement strand
AAGAAGCAGTTCAAGAACGAAAAACACTTGTATGCCAAAATGCGAGGCAAGCCCTTCGGCTAGTTTTCCGTGCCGAATATGGTTCGTAAACCGTTCCAAGAATTCCCAACTCGCAATTCCTGCAAGATAAAACACTGTGAATGTCAGCACGTGGATTATCAATGAAAATACAAGATTTCGATTAATTTTCATTGAGCTTGCTCCTTTGTCAGCACAAGCGGAACGGGGAATCGGTAACCTTTCTCAAGCTCGTCCGCAGAATACAGAATGTCGGAAAGCGGAGTATGTATCGTGAGCGTGTCGCCGTCTAAGGAATAGGATAGCTCGCAGTAATCCGTAAGGCTTCCGTAGCCGCCAACGCCGTCTTTGTAGCCTTCGGCGTAGTCCGTTACGAAAAGCTCGATGTGGCTGTCGGTGGCGGCGTATTTTCCTTGCCACTTATAAAACTTGTATTTGATTTTTTTGTAGTAAAGACTGATTTCCATTTCGTCAGCCTCTGGATACCCCAAGCCGAACTCCACGGTGATTTCCACTTTCTCGTCGGAAAAAGTCCACCGAACAGGGCTCGGAGAAAGGATTTCCGCTCTCTTTTCCCCCAGAGCGACGCGGGATTTTTGTTCTTCGTCTTTGGCTTTTTGGATTTCACACAGCTCATGCCATCGTTCACTGTCGATTTCAAACGAAATCTTGCAGTCTTTAAAAAATTCATCGCTGAGGTTCGGAATAAAAACCTCTGAGTTTTCGTCGCACTCTGTCCAAATCCGCCCCTCTCGCCCGTCGCCAAATTTCACGGTGATAATGATGGGCTTGTTTTTCATAAATGCTTGAGTTATGCCTTCCTTGTCCGCAAAGCGAGCATGAAACCACTCCGAGCCGTCAAAGGTGATTCCTTCGCTTTTGAAAACAGGCGACGGCGCGGCGTTTTCGGGCGGTGCAGGCGGATTGCTTGCGCAAGATGTAAACAGCACAGTTTGAAAAAGCAACACCAACGCGATACATACAATCTTCTTTGCTTTCATAAAAAATCCTTTTCAATCATCTGAAATATCGCAAAGCGCAATATGTTTTTCTGCTTTCTGACCTATTTCTCTCCGTTCGCCTCAATCCGAGTCTCCGTTTCTGAGGGCGTGAATTGGTCAAGCACTTCTTGGGCAAGGCGGGAAACGCGATTCTTGCGTAGTTGGCAGTCCGTATTCTTCCGCACGATATTTCAGCAATTCCCAAGCCAGCGCGTTTTCTTCGGGGTCGTCACCAGTCAGAAACTCATTGATTACAATACCCTCCACAGAATAAAGATAATAGACATCATCTAATTTCGTTTTCTTCTTCTTACAAGACACGCACAACGACAGCACGAACGCCGCCGTCCAGCGCAAAACTGAAATCCAGAACAAAGCCGATGTCCGTTTGGATTTTTTGTAAGCATAACTCTTTTTTATCTTCTGTTTACGGTTTCTGTAGATAAACATCTGCCGACAGCATTGTTTTATTATACTTGTGGTCTATATTGGGGAATATTCGACATCGATTTATTAAAAAAAGTAGATAAAATATTATGGCTGGAAATTATTGTAATTTTTTCTGCCTGCTTTATAGATAAATTCTATTTTGCGCAATTAAGTTTTTTACTTTCACGGTTTCATACATTTTTTACGTGCATATTAGTTTTAAAATTCTCAAATTTGCTTATCCGAACGGATAATATATTCAAAATAACTGAAAAATTTTCATGTTATTCATTCTTTTTATATGCAATTCATATGCCTGTCATCTTGCATATTTTACAAAAGGTATGGCTTAAATTTTTTCCTATGAAAAATACATTTTTTTGCCTGTTTGAATATTTTGGCGTTACAATCTTAACTGTAATCATAGGTGTAGGATTGGGACAACTTTTAAGAAAATTTTTACCTTATTTATATGCGCTATTGAATGGCGGTAGAAGGTAAACTTTAGAAAACATGCAATAACAGACTTGACTTTACAATATACACACTAAAAGTGGCGGTTTCGATTGCATCAACCGTTAAGTTTTTTTAACGAAATAGCGTAAAACAAAAACGCGGCGGAGTTTTTCCGCCGCGTTCTTTCAAAAAAGCATTATTTTACGAGCGGTTTCATTGCCGTCATATAGGCGCGGAGTTTGCGTCCAACGACTTCAATCGGGTGATTGCGGATTTCCGCATTCACGGCGACGAGTTCGGCATTGTTCACGCCGTTGTCTTTTACGCTCAAGCCTTTGCCGATAACTTCCGTAGTCAATTTCGGCATCAAATCCTTTGCCATCATCGGCGCGGCAACATTTGCAAACAAATAGCAGCCGTATTCCGCCGTGTCCGAAATAACGCGGTTCATTTCGTAGAGCCGCTTGCGGTCAATAAGATTCGCGATGAGCGGAACTTCGTGGAGCGATTCGTAATACGCGCTTTCTTCTTTGATGCCCGCGTCAACCATCGTTTCAAACGCAAGTTCGCAGCCCGCTTTGACCATCGCCACAAGCAAAATTCCCTTGTCGAAATATTCCTGCTCTGCGATTTCTTCGCTCGATTCTTCCTGCGATTCAAACGCGAGTTTTCCAGTCGCTTCGCGCCAAGCAAGAAGGTCTTTGTCGCCCGCTTTCCAGTCTTCCATCATCGTCGAAGAGAATTTTCCGCTGATGATGTCGTCCATGTGCTTTTGATAAAGCGGACTGAGGAGTTTTTTGATTTCCTTTGAAATCGCGTTCGCGCGGATTTTTGCAGGATTTGAAAGTCTGTCCATCATTCCAGTGATTCCGCCCCATTTCAAAGCCTCGCTCACAACATTCCAGCCGTGCATAAGGAATTTCGTAACCCATTTCGGGTCCATTCCGTCTGCGACCATTTTGTCGTAGCAGACGATTGTTCCCGCCTGCAACATTCCGCAGAGAATCGTCTGCTCGCCCATCAAATCCGATTTGACTTCCGCCACAAACGACGATTCCAAAACGCCCGCTTTGCTTCCACCCATTCCAACTGCCAACGCTTTTGCGATTGCCCAGCCTTTTCCTTCGGGGTCGTTCACTGGGTGAACAGCGATAAGGTCAGGAACGCCGAATCCGCGGTGGAATTCGTTGTAAACTTCCGTGCCTGGTCCTTTCGGAGCGCACATCACAACCGTAATGTCGTCGCGGATTTTCATTCCTTCTTCAATCATATTGAAGCCGTGCGAATACCAAAGCGCGCTGCCTTTTTTCATTCGCTTCATAACTTCGGTGATAACGGGCGTGTGCTGCTTGTCGGGCGTAAGGTTTCCGACCAAATCCGCAGTAGGAATCATCTCGTCGTAAGTTCCGACTTTGAATCCGTTTTCCGTGGCGTTTTTCCAAGACTGGCGTTTCTGCTCAATCGCCGATTCGCGCAAAGCGTATGAAACATCGAGTCCAGAATCGCGGAGGCACATTCCCTGATTCAATCCCTGTGCGCCACAGCCAACGATGA
This sequence comes from uncultured Treponema sp., assembly GCA_905233535.1. Lineage (GTDB taxonomy): Bacteria > Spirochaetota > Spirochaetia > Treponematales > Treponemataceae > Treponema_D. The sequence goes on along the minus strand of CAJOEO010000003.1, from coordinate 18,477 downwards.
CGATTTTTTTGCCTTTGAGAGCGTTCACGCCGTCGGCAAATTCGTCTTTTGACATTGAGCGGCAGTGTCCAAGCTGAAGCCGCGCTTCGCGCCAGGGAATCGAATTGAAATAATTTTCACCCATTTTGATTTCTCCTAATTTCTTCTTTGCAAGAAGTTTTTAACAAAAAATATAGCAGATTAAAGGCATTTGTTCGATAGACGATTTTTTAGAATTTTGAATTTGATTTTATATAGAAGTTTGTTGAGCGAAGCCGAAACGAAAATGTCTGCTGATTTTTCGGGCATTTCGACTGCGCTCAATAACCGAAAATATTTTCAGCATACTTTTTGAAACGCCGACAACGATTTAATGCGTGCGAAAATCAAAATCCGCTTCGCCCTGTGCGGAATAGACGGCAAAATAAAGCGGCTCGGGGATTTCAACCGCGAAAGATTTAATATATGAATCAAATGAAGCCGAATCCGACATAGAATCCTCAACGGTTTCGTTTTTCCCGACATAATACCATTTTTCGCCGCGGTGCTTGAAAATAATGGGAATTGAATCGCTTTTTTCTTCGGGGCAGTACACGCCGAAATCTTTTTGAAAATAATCATAGACAAAAGAATCGTCGTCCGCGCCACGAAAAACCGCGATGACAAGATAATCCGCATGATTTCCGCACGCCCACAAAAGCCCGAACCAGTTTTTCTGCGCAATTTTCTCGTAGCCGTCGGGCGCGGGGATTTTCTTTATGCTCGCGTCAAAACGGTGCATTTTGTAATCGTGCCTAATCGGCGCGGCAATGAACGGCAGCACGATGAGCGCAACGGCAAGTGAAAAAATTATTTTGATGATTAGAAGAATTTTTTTCATTTCGCTTTTCATTCTGACGAAAAAAAGCGGGCAAGATTTTCTTGTCCGCTCTGTCGTTTTTAGACGAAAACGCTGATTTTAATTGCCAAAATCGGATTCTTTCCAGCCGAACGCCTTGCAGAATCGTTCGCTTGGGCGAAGAGCGGGCTTTTCAATCGTTCGCTTTCCGTTTTCAAAATGTTCTTCGGCGTAAAAAAGCGTTTCGTTCGCGTTGATTTCCAAATCGGGCGAAAGCCCCAGCAATTCTAGCATTTGCTTCGTTTGGTCGGCTTGTGCGTTTTCGGGAATCTCAATTTCGTAAAGTTGAAAAATGTCGAAAATCGTGGCTTCGTGCAATTGGTGCGTCAGTTCAAACTTTCCGTTTGCAAATTCAAAAATGAAATAATTGTGATACGCCGCATTTTCGCGCGAAAAGCCGACAACGCATTTTTCGCCCGCGTTCGGCTTTGGATTCGGAATCTGCTCGTAAATCGCGCCTTTGCCGAACGATTCGTCTTCTTCAAAGCGGGAATTTTTTTCGTTCCACAAAAAGAATTGCCAATATTCCACGCCTTGATTTCCGTAACTTCCAAGAAAAATCCGCATATCTTTGAATCCGTCAAAATTCAAATCTTCAAAAACGACATTTTTATCGAACAAAACCGCGTTTTCAAAACAATCGTCGGGGTAAGAAAAAGAAATCGTTTGGATTTTTTCGCCGTTTTTCTGCACGTCAATTTGAATATTGCGAGAATCTGCGGGGCTTTTTTTGTAGCCGACCGAAACGCCGTTCGCCTCGTCAGAAAACGAGATAAAATCGGTATCAGGATTTTGCGCGGGGGTTTGCGATTTTTCCGCGGCAGGCGGCACGGTGGCATTTTTCTTTTCGCACGACGCAAACGCGAAAATCGTTGTAAGCAATAAAAGTGTTTTTTTCATCTTTGTTCCCCTTTTTTAGTATGATGCAATTTAATATTCGTAAAATTGCTGAAAATTTACTTTTTTATTTTAACGATATTCTTAATTTTATTTTAGATATAAAGAAGAAATTTGATGGCGGCGGTTTCGTCTGCGCATCGTCCGCGGTGGTTGAGCGAAAATCGAAACGAAAAACGCGCGTAAAGTTATTGAAGAATTATAACTAAAATTGAAGAATAGCGCATTTTTTGTGTAAAAATGTTAGAATCTTTCGATTTTTGGAGATTTCGGAAAATGAAAGAAAAAAAGAAAATCGTCGTTATGGTTGGAAGCCCAAAAAACGAAAAAAGTGGAACGTTGATTCCAACGCAAGCGTTTGTGGACGGGCTTTTGTCGAGCGGCGAATACGAATGTGAGTATATTTTTATTGACAGATTGAACATAAAACCGTGTCGCGGTTGCTTGAGTTGTTGGGGACGCGAAGACGGAAGTTGTTGGATAAAAGACGACGACGTTCCAGCCACGCGCAAAAAGTTGGAAGAAAGCGACATTGTAATTTGGAGTTTTCCGTTGTTTCTTTTTGGTGTGCCTGGTCAAATGAAATGCCTAATGGATAGAATAGTTGGAATGGTTCACCCGTACATGGGGCAAAAACTTAACGACGAAGAATCGATGAATCGCCCAATGCATGGGCTTCAAAAACAAAAAGAGGGGCAGAAGATTTTACTTCTTTCGAGTTGCGCTTGGTGCGACATAGATGTGGTTTATGAGCCGATTATCAAACAATTCGACATAATTTTGAGAAAAGGCGGCTATCAATTTGTGGCGTGTCCGCAAATGCGCGCTCTTCATCACCGCGGCGGCGAACGTCGTCTAAAAATGCTCCGCGACAAATATTTTAAGGGTGGCGTGGAAATGGCAAAAAACGGCATTCTTTCAAAAGAAATGATAGACCTTTTGCAAAAACCTCTTTTCAGCGATGATGTTTACAAAAAATTAGTCGTGGAATTCGTAACGCACATGTTCGACCGCGACGATAATTTTTGATTTTTTCAAAGAATAAGAGAAAATTCAAAAAAAACGGTGGTTTAGGCACTTTAAACTACCGTTTTTTCGTTCGTTTTATGATTTTGCGGATTGTTCGAGTTGTTTAAACGAACGCGCCGAAAAAACGAACATTGTGATTGCGATTAAAACGGCGATTCCGTCGGCGACTGGTTGCGCGTAAACGATTCCGTTGAGTCCAAATATGCGGTTTAAAATCAAAATTAGCGGCAAAAACACAAATCCTTGTCGCGAAATTGCAAGCGCGAGCGATTGAACCGCTTTTCCCATCGCTTGAAATGTGAAATTCAAAACGAACATGATTCCGATGATGGGCGTTGAAACCATTAGCGCGTGCAGAATCTGAACGCCCAAAAACGAAACTGCTGGCGGTTGTTGGAAAATCCCGACGATTTTTTCGGCAAAAACAAAATAAACGCCCGTCAAAAAAATTCCTAGCGCAATGTTCAGCAACGTGGCGAATTTTACGACCGCTTTCATTCTTGAAATGTTGCGTGCGCCGTAATTGTAGCCGACGAGCGGAGAGATTCCCATGCCAAGCCCCAACTGAACGAAAATTACGAGCATATTTGCTTTTAACGCCACGCCCATTGCTGCCGTTGGAGAATCTGCAAAAATCGGAATTCCGTCTGGACCTAAAGAAAGCCCGAACTTTGCTAAATCGCTTGCGCTTTTTGCGGCTTCCAAAAGTGCGCCGTCAACTGGCATAAAATAATACGAAGCGAGCAAATTGTTCGTTACAATCGACGAAAGACTCATCAAAATGTTCGTGAGCGACGCTGGCATTCCTATTGCTATAACGCCTTTTGCAATCTCTTTGACTTTGAAATCTTTTGGGTGAATCGAAAGAAGAGATTTTTTTGAAACGACGTGAAAAATGTAAAACGCGAGCGTGATTAAATTTCCGATTACGGTTGCGATTGCCGCGCCCGAAACGCCTTTGCCCAAAAGCGGAATTCCCAAAAACGAATCGAGGATAAAAACGGGGTCAAGAATTATGTTTGTGACCGTTCCCGCAATGATTCCCGCCATAGACGAACTTGACGCGCCTTCGCCACGAATCAAATTTGTGAACGCAGTTGAAACGACGATTACAGGACCTGCAAACGCAATAATCGAAAGGTAGTCGCGGGCAAAGCCAAACGTGGTTTCCGTTGTGCCGACTGCACGCAAAATCGGCGACATAAAAATCAACATCAACGCGCCGCCCAAAATTCCAACAAAAATGCCCGCGTAAAAACAAAACGAACTCGTGGATTTTACTTTGTCCATCTTTTTTTCGCCGAGAGCGCGACTTAAAAACGACGAACCGCCCATGCCAAAAATGTTGCCCGCCGCCATTAAAAACAAAAAAACGGGGGTTGCAACGTTTACCGCCGCGAATTGACTTGGGTCGCCGAGTAATCCAACAAAAAATGAGTCTACCATGTTATAAAGCACGGATACAATCATACTAAGCACTGTAGGAACTGCAAAAGTTAATACCGCTTTTGGAACTGGTGCGTTTTCAAAAATATCGATATTTTTACTGCTCATACGAAATATGATTGCATAAAACTCAAGAAAATGTCAACGATTTCAATTAAATGTAACGTATCGCAAAATCTAACATGCATTTTTTTCATTTGACTTTCGCGGGGCGGGCGCGGTGAAAAAACTTTTGCGATTTTTTATAATTTGAACATGAAAATACTTCCTTCTCCCACGCGAAAACGTCTCGTCGTTCTTGCGCAGTTGCTTTCGCAAAAAATCGCGCTCGGCACAAAACGGCTCACGTCGGCGCAACTTTCGATTCTTTCGGGCTGGAGCGAATCCACCATTCGGCGCGATATTTCTTTGATTGGCGGGGCAGAAGGAGCAAAAGGCGGCTACATCATTTCGATTTTGCGCGACAAAATTTCGTCCGCACTCGACATCGGAAACGAAAAAAATCCACGAAAATGTTGCATCGTTGGGCTTGGGCGGCTCGGTTCAATTTTACTCGATTCTACAGGATTCGACAAAAGCGCGTTTTTACTCGTGGCGGGGGTCGATTCCTCGCCAAATCGCACGGAAATTTTGCGCTCGGAAATCCCGCTTTATCCAACCTCAAAACTCGAATCCGTCGTAAAATCGCAGGGAATCGAATTCGCTCTGCTCGCCGTTTCGGAATCTTCCGCGCAAAAAGCCACCGACCGTTTGATTTCTTGCGGAATTCGTGGAATTGTCAACTATACAAACACAATTCTCGCCGTCCCCGAAGGCTTTGCCGTAGAAAACGTTTCGCCCTCGTTTGCCCTCGCAAATCTCGCCTCCAAATTGTAAAAATTCCCGCAGATTTTTTTCGTAATCGTGCAAAAAACGGTGTTTAAGCCTATCGAAACCACAGCAAAAATTTTTGGAGCGTAGAGAAAAATGTTCAACGTGTGTTTTTTCATGGTATAATATACACAAAAATTTTCAGGGAGAAAAAATGTACGAGTCTGGAGAGGATTATCTCGAGGCGATTTTGCGCCTTCAACTTGAAAACGGTTTTGTTCGGTCGGTGGACGTGGCGCACAAACTCGCGGTTTCGCGTCCAAGCGTTAGCCGCGCCATGGGACTTTTAGAAAAAGACGGCTACATCGAATTTTCGATGGGAAACATGATAAAACTAACGGAACGCGGGCAGAAAATGGCTGAAGACATTTATAGTAGACACAAACTTTTGACGGCGTTCTTGCAGAAAATCACGGGCGTTCCAGAAGACCAAGCCGAAGAAAATGCGTGCCGAGTTGAACACGACATCGATTCCGACATTGTGGCGGGAATCCAAAAATGGATGGACGAAAACGGCGAAAAATCTGAAACAGATTCTAAAAATTAACGAAAAATGAACATTCTTTCTATAAAAGACATTTCAAAAATGGGGCGCGAAAAACCGCTTTTTTCTGACGTTACGTTCGGGCTTGAAGAAGGGCAGAAAGCGGCAATAATTGGGCGAAACGGCTGCGGAAAATCCACGCTTCTTTCTGTGATTGCAAAAAAACTCAACGCGGATTCTGGCGAAATCGTTACGAACAAAGACGCTGGCGTGAGTTTTTTGCCGCAAAATCCCGTTTTTGAAAAAAACGACACGATTCGTTCGCACATTTTTAAAAGCGAAAGTCCAAAACTCAACACGATTACAAAATATTCAGCGCTTTGCGACAAAATGGCGGCGGGACTTTCTGCGAGCGAACAAAAAGAATTTGAAGAATTGTCGCAAAAAATGGACGAAGGCGACCTTTGGAACTACGAAGCGCAAATTCGTTCGATTTTGAGCGTTTTGGGCATGGGCGACCTTTCGCAAAAAATGGGCGACCTTTCGGGCGGAATGGTCAAAAAAGTTGCGTTGGCGCAAGTTTTGGTGGAAGACACGAAAATTCTTCTTTTGGACGAACCGACGAATCACCTCGACATTCAAACGATTCGTTGGCTTCAAGATTATTTGTCGTCCACAAAGCGCGCCGTTTTAATGGTTACCCACGATAGGTATTTTTTGGACGCGGTTTGTTCAAATATTTACGAACTTGCTCGCGGAAAACTCAAACTTTACGAAGGCAATTATTCGCAATATCTCGAAAAGAAAGAAATCGAAGCGCAAATCGAAGAAAACACGGAACGACGAATCGAAAGCGTTTTGCGTTTTGAGCGCGATTGGCTTAGGCGCGGACCGTGTGCGCGTGGCACAAAAGCAAAAGCGCGAATCGAACGCGACATGAAACTCATCAATCGGGAAAAATTTGAAAAAGACAAAGGATTTACGTTTGAAGTTGCGGGCAAACGTCTTGGCGGAAAAATCTTGGAACTTCACAAAATCTCAAAGAATTTTCCAAAATCCAACGTGAAAAACGCGGTCGTTCTAAAAGATTTTTCGTACACGTTTTCAAAAGGCGAAAAAATCGGAATTTTTGGCGGAAACGGTAGCGGAAAATCCACGCTTTTGAACATCATTACGGGCAGCGTTTTGCCTGACGCGGGTAGCGTCGTAGTGGGCGAAAATACGGCGTTTGGGTATTATCAACAAAATCCAGTTTTTGCGGATTTGTCGATGACCGTTTTGGATTACATAAAAGAAGCGGCAGAAATCGTGGAAACGAACGACGGCAAAACGTTGAGCGCGTCGCTTTTTTTGAATCGCTTTGGATTTGAAGGAAAAATCCAACATTCCGCGCTTTCCACGCTTTCGGGCGGCGAAAGAAAACGTGTTTTTTTGGTTCGACTTTTGATTTCAAATCCGAACTTTTTGATTTTGGACGAACCCACAAACGATTTTGACATTTTCACGATGAACATTTTGGAGGATTTTCTGCTTGGCTACAAAGGCTGTCTTTTGCTTGTAAGCCACGACCGATATTTTTTGGACAAAATCGCGGACACGCTTTTTATTTTGGAAGACGACGGCGGAGTTTCGGGGTTTGTCGGAAAATGCTCGGAATATTTAGATTTGTTGGACGAAAAAAAATCTGCGCAATCTGAAAAACCAAAAACGTCAGAAAAATCCACGGAAAAATCTTCGGAATCGAACAAAATTTCAAAAAAACGAACGTTCAAAGAACAAAAAGAATTTGAAAATCTCGAAAAAGAAATCGAACTTTTGGAAGAAAAAAAGGCAGAACTTGAAGAAAAAATGTCGAGTGCGGATTTTGAGGAAGCGCGAAAAGCGGGCGACGAATACAACGAAAACGAAACGCGATTAAACGCCGCATACGCTAGGTGGGAAGAACTCGCCGAAAAAGAATAGACCTGTTCAGAAATTGGTCATTTCCGATACATTCTTTAATTAAATAAAAAAAATCCTCCACGCTGGGAGGATTTTTTTATTTAAATTCCTAGGAAATTCTTAACCTCAACAACCACATCTTCGTGCGAAAGCGTTTCGCCGTTTCTGCTGTAAGTGTTCGGGTTTCCTGGGCGGTTAAAATATCGGTTTCCAACGGAAATATCCGCGTCAATGTTGAGATTGTCTTTCAGCCATGTTTGGACTTCCTTGTAGCCCATCGCTCTCATATAAGAACTTCCGCCGTAAAGATATTGTTTGACTCTCGGCAGAAGTTTTGCGATGTCCTCATATTCGCTGCGAACTCCGCCCACAACTTCGTTCAAAACCTCGTCATTAAGAACTGCCTTTTCTTTGATTTCTGTCATTTTTTTTCTCCTGTTTGTGTTTGATTTTTTGACGCTTTCTTTTGCGCCTGACATTTATTTATACGAACGATTCTAAAAAAAGGCTAAATTTTTTTGAAAAAAATTGCGAAAATTCAAAACCGTTTCGCTGTTTGCGGATTTCCGCTAGAATGTGGGAATGGCTTACGAAGTTACGGCGACCCGTCGTCGTCCGCAGGGATTTGATTCGCTTGCAGGACAAGAATTTGTTGCAGAAACTCTCAAAAATACGATTCAATCCAAAAAAATTGCTCACGCTTATCTTTTTGCAGGTCCTCGCGGTTGCGGAAAAACTTCCACCGCGAGAATTTTGGCAAAGGCGTTGAACTGCAAATACGGACCGACCGCCACGCCGTGCGGAGAATGCGAAAATTGCCGCGAAATTACCCGTGGTTCTTCTTCCGATGTAATCGAAATCGACGGCGCGTCAAACACGAGCGTCGAGGACATTCGCCAAATCAAAGAAGAAGTTTTGTTCGCTCCGCAAAGTTCGCGCTACAAAATCTACATAATCGACGAAGTTCACATGCTTTCCACGAGCGCGTTCAACGCGCTTTTAAAAACGATTGAAGAGCCGCCCGAATATGTGATTTTTATTTTTGCGACTACGGAACTTCAAAAAGTTCCTGCCACAATAAAATCGCGCTGTCAGCAATTCAATTTTAGACTCGTGCCGATTGAAACCGTGGAAAAACTTCTCGCGGACGCTGCCAAAGAAATTGGAATTAAAGCCGACGACGAGGCACTTTTTTGGATTGCCCGCGAATCCACAGGTTCAGTGCGCGATGCCTACACGCTTTTTGACCAAGTTGCCGCGTTTTCGGGCGACCACATTACATTTGACAAGATTCGCGACAAACTCGGGCTTGTGGGCGTTGACCGTTTGAATGTTCTTTTTGAAGATTGTTGCGCGGGGCGCGTTTCTGATGCGATTTCAAAATTGGACGGATTTTTACAGAACGGAATTTCAATCGAGCAGTTTATTTCAAACGCCGTGGATTTTTTGCGTTCGATTCTTTTGATAAAAAACGGAATTACAAAGGAATCGCTTTTGGGGCAAAGTGCGGAACGATTTTCGCAAAATGTAATTTCGTCTTGGAAAACCGTGCAAATCGAAAGGGCGATTTCTCTGCTTTTTCAACTTTACCGCGACATTCGCTATTCGATTTCTCCGCGTTACGAACTTGAACTCGCGATTTCCAGGCTTTGCTGGATTTCAGAATATGTTTCGCCCGCGGAAGTAAAACGCGCAATCGACCAAGCAAAAACGCTTTTGCTTTCTGCACAAAGCACGGCGGCGATTCCAAAAGAAAACGCGAGTGCGCCCACGCTTTCAAAAGTGATGAATCCGCTTTCTTGGCAACGGCAAAACACGCCGCCGCCCTCCCCAGCCCCTGCGCCGATTTCCGCGCAAAAGCCGCTTCCCGTTTTTGACGCGCTAAAAAATCTGCCAGAATATCAAAACGCAAAGCCGATTTCGACGATTTCGCAGAATTCGATTTCGCAAAAACCGATTGAACAGAATTCAATTTTGAATAATTCTATTGAACAAAACGAAAATTCTGCGAATAAAAAAACTTCGGATTCTGCAAAAAAAAATCCGCCGAACGAAAAAAAAGAATCGCCCGCGCCGATTTCGATTGAAGACGCGAATTTGAAAAAAAACGCGCTTGATTTTCTTGTAACAAAAAACGCTGTTCTTGCGACAAAACTAATGCAAACAAAAAATTGGCGACGGCAAAACGACAAAATCGTTTTTGAAACGGAAAGCGATTTTGTGGTTGCCGACCTCAAAAAGCATCAAAAAGAAATCCGCGACGCGCTTTTTGAGATTTTTGGGCAACGGTTCGATTTTGAAGTTTTGCTGAAAAAGCGGAATTTTGTGGATTTGCGACAAAACGCGCCCGAAAGTGTGCGTCTTTTGTGCGACACGTTTCGTGGCGAAATTGTGGGCGTGGACGAAAAAAGCGAAACGAAAAACGAGCAGAATCAAGCCGACAAAACGGAAACTTCAAGCGACGAAGAAGAAACGTTTGAGCAAATCGATGAATCGGACGAAGGCGACGATTTCGATTAAAGAAAAACAAAAAATTTTGGAGGAAATATGAATCCATTTGAAATGGTGAAAAACCTAAAAAACATTGAATCGCAAGTAAAAACGATGAAAGACGAACTTGCAAAAACTTCCGTTGTGGGTTCTAGTGGCGGTGGAATCGTGCAAGTAACTATCAATGGTTCGTTTGAACTTCTTAGTATAAAAATCGACCCGATAGCAGTAGACCCACGCGATGTTCCAATGCTACAAGATTTGATTGTAGCGGCACATCATGCTGCAATGGAAAAAATGCAAGAACTCATAAAAGAAAAGGCAGGTCCAATGCTTGGCGGTTTTTCTGACGTTAAAATTCCAGGTTTTAACGCATGAACGCAATCGACGAGTTGACGGAATCGTTTTCGCGTTTGCCAGGAATCGGCATAAAATCCGCAGGGCGACTAGTAAATCATTTGCTTCGCGCAGACCGCCTTTGGGTTGAACGATTTTCAAGGCAAATCGGCGAATTACAAACGAAAATCCGCGCCTGCTCCGTTTGCGGTTCGTGGACGGAAAAAGACCCGTGTCCGATTTGCTCGGACGCTGGGCGCGACAGAAGCGTCATTTGCGTGGTTGAGCAGCCACAAGATGTGGCGACTATTAACGAATCGGGCGAATTTCGCGGGCTTTTTCACGTTTTAGGCGGCGTAATCGCGCCGCTTGACGGAATCGGACCTGAGCAACTAAGAATCAAACCGCTTTTGGAAAGGCTGAAAAATGGAAGCGTGAACGAAGTCATCGTTGCCACAAATCCGACGGTAGAAGGCGACACAACCGCGCTTTATTTGCAACGAATGATTAGCGTTTTGGGCGTAAGCGTAACGCGCCTTGCGAGCGGGCTTCCAGTGGGCGGCGATTTGGAATACGCCGACCGCCTGACGCTTGCTAGAAGTTTTCGCGGGCGAACGAAATTGTAAAATTGGCGATTTTTGAAACGAGTTCAGAATAACAAATTACGAGCGCGAAATGCGATAAATTAAAGCGTGGAGTTTTCCGAAAATAAAAAGATTTTGCGAAAACGCAAAATCCACAGTCATAAGGGATTTTCTCTTCGTAGATTTCTATGAAGGAAACGGCGGTTGCTCTTCAAACTTCACCGTTCAGAACTGAGCGGAATTCAAATTTGGAGGGCGTGCTTTTTATGGCAAAAATCGTTTTGATTTTAGCGATAATCGCGCTTCTTTTAGCGGGTTATCAAGTCTGGTAAAAAGCGCACCTTCTTACAATATTTGTAAGAAGTAAAAAACCGCCTAAGCAAAAACTTGGCGGTTTTGTCATCATAACAAGAAGACCAACCGTGTTATCTCGGGAGTGTTTCCAGCACTCCCGTGGCTGTGTCTTTTTGAATATTCTATCGAACAAATCATAAAAAATCCACAAGATTTTTCAAAAATGGCGGCTTCGCTCAACCACCGAAAACGCCCGCACGGACGCAGGCAAAAGCGGATTTTTAAGCAAATTCTGCAAAATTAAGAGGAATTATGAAAAAAAGTGTTTTTTATTCGGTATTTTGCGCGATTTTTTTGTGCGGAGCGCAATCTTTTTCGCAAAAAACTGAAATCTATGTTCGCACGGGTTCAACGGGATTTATTGAACGCAATGTATCAACGGCGGATTCCAAATTTGGTGGGGCGTACGCGCTTTTCGGCGCGTCAACTTCCGCAGATTTTTTTAGATTCGCAGTCAAAGCAAAAATGAAACTCGGCGAAACGAACGATATTCAGTCGCTTTCAAATTCTGCCAGCTGGGAAAAGGCTTGGGGCGCGATTTCGCTTCCAATTTTTCCGAAAATGTGGATTTACGGCGGACACGGATTTGTGCTTGCGCTTCCTGGAAGTTTTTACACGATTACAGATTCCGACTATGCCGATGGCGCACGCTGGGGCAAAGACGGCTTGGCACTGCGCTTTGAAGGCGATTTTATTCAGGCGGGCGCGTCTTTTTCGTTCGGCACAAGTTCGGTTCTAAAAGAAAAATTGTCGCTCGGAGCGGGAATCAACGCGGATTTTTCTATTTTTGGCGTTCCTCTTTTGGCGGGAATCGGCGCAACTTACAACAACGCAAAAAACTTCGATACGCCCAAAGAAACGAATCTTGTTGAAAAAACGGCAGAAGACGATTCAAAAGTAAAGATAAAAGAAACAACAACAGTATACGATTACGGCTCGCTTTTTTGCGACGAGCGCGACTACACAATGTCGATTTTTGCACAAATCAAGCCCTCTCCTGCGTTTTCCGCCAGTGCGGGCTACGCTCTGAACGCCGTGTCAATGGTCAACAATTCAACATACAAGCGAGTCGAAGAAATCGGCAACGAAACCTCCGCACTGAATCATTCTCATGTAGGCTCTCTGAACGCAAAAGCAAAAATCTCTAGCACAACGCTCGAAGCGAATTCCGAATTCGCCCGCGCTTTTGACGGCGATTTGTGGTCGATTTTTGTTGCCGTCCGCGCAAAAAAACAAATTGCGCAAACTTCAAACTGGAAATTTTTTGCCTATCCAGACGCGCGGATTTTCAAAATCGGAGGAGAAGGCAAAATGTCGATGGTTTTACGCCCGTGCGCTACAATCGAAAAACGCGGACACTACTTCAAATTTGGCGCAGAAATCGAACGGCGCGAAATGAAAGGCAACGAAGTTAATTGGATTTGGTCGATTCCCGCGTACTACAAATTTTCGCTTTGAAAAAACTTCGCGGAAAATTCTAAAAATCCATGTCAACAATTTGCGTAATTTTCACTATATATTTTAAGGAAAATGCCGAAGAGAAAAACACGGAATGCAAATGAAAACGGAATACAAAGAAATGCAAGAACGCAAGCGAAAGTGGATACCGCTTGCGTGTGCGGGCAAATGCACAATCGCGCAAGCCTCGCGTGAAATCGGAATTACGGCGCGGGCGGTGTGTTACCTTAAACGCCGATTCCGAGCGGACGGCGACGCGGTTTTTGTAAACGCCCACGCTGGCAAATCTTATCAAGCCAAAAAATACAGCGATTCAACGCGCGAAAAAATCTGTTCGATTTACCGTAATTTTTGGGCTGGCGCGAATTTCTGCGCGTTCCGCGATAGGCTCGCTCAATTTCACAAAATCAATGTGGGAATCTGCTCGCTCAAAAAAATCCTACACGAACGCGGAATCAAATCGCCTAAAGAACGAAAGCCAAAACAAAAAGAAATCCACCTGCCCCGAAAAAGTTCCGCTTTTCTCTTTGCCCGCAATGCTTTAAAATACACACCGTCGCACCCTCGCGGGTGCGTGAATTGAAACGTAACCGATACAGAAATCACAACCGTTTATTACAACGACTTAAAACAAGCCGACAATTCTGTTCGTTTGCAAATTCCGTTCGATTTGGAATTTGCAAATGCGATTCAGCAATATTTTAAATCGTACACGCGGGCGCAGATTGTAGACGGCGCAAACGCGATTTTCACAGGATTTTTGCGGAAAACGGCGACTTTCACAAAAGAACAACGCGCCCAGCCGATTTCCGTGGAACTCATCACGGCGGGAACGCTATTCGATTTTTGTTTTCCAGAGCCTCTTTCTTACGAACGGCAGAAACTTTCGATTTTGATTCGAGTAGTTGTGAGCGTGGCAGAAAGCAAAATCGGCGCGAATTTTCGCACAGATACAAGCGCGATTTCAAAAGACGTGCAGATTCCAATTTTTACCGTTACCGATGAAGACACCGTGCAGGAAGTTTTAGAAAATCTTTTGAACTGCTACGGCTACACATACAATTTTTCTGCTTCGGGGCAACTCGTAGTCGTTCCGCTGTTCAACCAGCCAGCAAAGGGCGCAAATCTTCCGATTTTTGACGGCAAAAACTCGCTCACTCAAATTCAATTCGCCGTCAAAGAAGAAAGCGGCACAATGGCGGAAATTTCGTGGCAAAGCGTAAAACTCGTTCACGACGGATTGCTTTTTGAAGACACGCAGGGCGCAAAAGACGATTATAAATGTTACATAGAACTGCAAGCCGACGAATATTTTGCCGACGATGACGACGAAGACGAAAAAAAAGCCGCGCAATCCTACAATCAAGGCGAAGAAGACCATTCGTTCTATGCGGAATATGACAGCACCGAAGGCGAAGTGATTACCTGCTTGGGACTGACAAATATTGATGTCGTGCGCGACCGCGAAATTTCCGTGTCGTGCGAAAATGTCGGCACAAAGGCGCGAATGATTGTACACAACACGGCGGGCGATGTGCGCAAAATCACAAAGTTCGATTTGTACGGCACGGCGTATGTAAAAACCGCCGACAACATTACAAACTGCGGCGACACATCGGGCAAAACCTACAGCATTGACGCTAAGTTCATTCAGGCAAAAATACACGCCGAAACGCTTGCGCAAAATGTCAAAAATTGGCTTAGTTATGCAGATTACACGGGCGAAGTTACATCGAAACTTGACCTTGAAGCAGGAACTTTTGTGCGCGTGATTGACCGCGATTTAGGCGAAATCACCGCGCGAATCATACAAAAAAAGCAGAATCTTCTTACAAAACTCAACAAATACAAGGTTGAAGCAATACTCGAATACACGCCTGCAACGGAAGTTTCCACGGATTCCACGCGAAATTCAAATAATCGTAGTTTGATTGGAAGCGTGTTTTTGAATCAGCAGGAACTCAACGCAAAACTCGGCTATTCGCTCGACATTTCGCCAGATTATCAAACGATTCCGTGCGACAGCGCAGGAAATCCTTTTCAGCCCGATGAACACACGACTTTCATCGTGTCGCTTTGGCACGGCACTGACGAAATCACCGAGGGAATCACGCGAAGCGTATCGCTCAACGGAAACGCGCTTCCAAATACATATTGGCAAGACGACAAAACATTTTCGCTTCCAAATTCGCTTTTGGGATTGGACAAAAACACGATTATTTTTTCGTACATTTACAATTTGCGAACAATCGAATGTCAAGTTACTGTTTCAAAACTTCGCCAGGCGGATATGTATTTTTATACTTTTGTCGTAAACACGAGCGCGGTAAAAGGTTTGGGAAACAAACAAATCGTCGCCCCGAAAACCGTTTTTCCCACAAGGCAAATGATTACAAAAGACGGAATCAACTTTACAAATTATGGACGAATGACAATACAAGTAAACAACGGCGAAGAAAGAAATCTTGAATACGCGCGGAAAGTTGAAAGCGTCGAAGAATTTGACGGCGAAGCGGTGTATTGCCGAAAAGCGCGTCCGTTTCTTTTGCGCCTGGGCGAAAACTCCGACGCGGTTCTTGCAGTAAACGCAGACACTTGCGCCGTTTTTTTCTGCTAAAACGATTTCAAAAGTTGCCCTAAAGAATCAAACGATTCGATTTTCTTTGCGTCGTTTTCATCTAGCGCGGTCATTGCCATAATCGCAGTAATCACGCTGTCGATTCGCTTTGTGGACGCTTTCGACTGTTTGAGCGGTTTATAGTTGCCGTTTGTGTCGGGCTTTACCACGGCATTTCCCAGCATCCACTGATGAACAGGCGAAAAATCGGCAATGCGGCGGTCAAGAATCGCTTTTTCATAATTCTTTGTGGGCGCACAGAAATTTTTGAGCGACTGCCCGAACGGAACGAGCGGAATCTTTGGGAATTCGTCTTCGATTCTTTTGATAATTGCGCGGCTTTGCCACGGGTCATAATACAGCGCAGCAGGCACAAACTTTTGAAAAATCGTGCAAAGTTTTTCAAAAACTTCGTCTTCGTTTATGGTGCGACCCTGCGTCGGCGTGATGTAGCCTTGAGCAATCCATTCAAGAATATTTTGATTGTCCGTCGCATATTTTTCGTAAACGGTTTCTTCTGGAATAAAATATTCGTGTTCAAACCGATAGATTCCGCCGTCAAGAGCGCAGACGGAAATCGCCGAAAAATCGTTCACTTCCGAAAGGTCAAGCGCGATTCCCACGGTTTCGCCAGATGAGATTTTGCGTTCCGCGTTTTTTGCCTTTGATTCTTCCCAAACATCAAGCGCAATCCACCGCGCAACTCCGTTCGTCCAAATTCCGCAGGTTTTCGACTTAAAGTCGGGCTGATGAGCAGGCTTTGAAAGCGCGTCCGCTAAATCGCTTTCCAGAACTTCGCGAGAAAGCGCGGGCAGGCGTTCGATTGACGGATTTGCTTTTCTGAACAGAGCGGGATTTTTCCAATCGTCTTCTTCGTCGTAAGCGTAAATTATGCAAAAATAAGATTCGTCGCGGTGCAGTCCGTCCAAAACTTTCTTTGCCGCTTGATTTTCCGCGTAGCACGGCTTTGAAATGTCCAGCCCAGCAGATGTGATTTTCAGAATTAGGCGATTTTTGCGCGAACGCCCGCCGTAGCGAAACGCCGTAACGATTTTATCGGAATCGTAGGCGTGATATTCGTCGATTATGGAGCAGGAATTTTTGTAGCCGTCGATTGCCGTTGAACCGTCGGCAAAAAATGCAATCCGCGAACTTTTCAAGACAATCGTCTGCGAATTGACTTCGCAACATTTCGCGAGGTCATCATCGCTTTTGATAATTGCCAAAAGTTCCTTGTACGATTTTTCCGACTGCAAAAGGTCTTTGTTCACAAAATACGATTCCGCCGCGGGAGTTGTCAAAAAATCGTAAAGCAGTATCGGAAAAAGAAGCGAAGTCGTTTTTGAGTTTTTCCGCGCAACTTCAATGTAGCAGTCTTGGAATCTGCGGCGCGTTGGGTCTGATTTTCGCACAAAGCCAAAAAGATTCGCGTAGATGAATTTGTGCCAAGGCAAAAGCCTAAGTTGTCTGCGCGGATTTTCGGCAGTCGCTTCTATGTCGGGAATAACAAGATTTTCGGCAAAATCCATAACAAGCGAGGCTTTTTCCCAATCGAACACAAACGCGCTTTCGCCCGCGTCCGCCGCCGCCAAATCGCGCACAAACCGCTCGACCGCCTTTTTTTCGTAGCGTCCAATCGGGATTTGTGCGTTTTGAACTTCGTCAATGTATGCAAAAACATCGTCTTTATAATCTGCGGAATGTTCGGGGCGGGAGCGGTTTTAAGCGGAAAAAAATCCTTGATTTCCGCGTTTTTGTACACGCGACCGTCCACCGTGCGCACGGTATGCACAAATTCTGCGCTTGCTGTATGCCCATTCCACGCTTGCAGATTGAAGTTTCCGCGCGGAATCCCGAAAGCGTCAAAAATGCGCGTCACATTGTTTCAATTCACGCACTCGTGAGAGTACGACAGTATTATTATACACATAAAATCGCACAAAAAAAAGGGCGTTCTGCACAAACGGCAATGCAGAGCCTTCCACTTCAAGCGAAATCGCAAGGAACTGTTTGCCGTTCTTGGAAGAAGCAAACCGAACGCCCGCAATTTTTACTTTGTGGATGCCGTCGGCGCAGTCAAAATGCGGCAATGAATCCGCAGGTTTGTAATCATAAATAAAACTCATACTTTTATAGTCTGTTTTTTCAAAAACTGCTCAAACGCCCAGAAAGAATGTTTTTCTTGATTAAAAAACATTTTGCAAAAATTGACAGAAAAGTAATACATTTTGTATTATATATCAATGATATTTGAGTGGGACGAAAACAAGAATGAAATTAACAAAAGAAAGCACGGAATTTCTTTTGAAACTGCAAAGTTTGTTTTTGAAGATGAGAATATGGCTGAAGTTGTGGATTTCGCGCACAGCACGCTTGAAGAAACCCGCTATCTTGCCATAGGTATGGTAAATAACATTCTTACAGTCGTATTCACCGAAAGGGGCGAAGCCACTCGCATTATTTCGGCTCGCAGGGCAAACAAAAAAGAGGAGAATTTGTATTATGGTAACATCTGAATTAAAAAGAGGAACAACCCCAAACGCACAACAGATAAAAGAAATAGAATCTGCCGCACAAATTCCAATCGTGTACGACGAGGATAGCCCCGAATTTACCGACGAGCAGTACAAGGAATTTGCGCGGCAGTTGGAAGTTCAGCGGGCAAACCGCAAGCGCGGCATTGTTTCCGTGCGTCTTGGCAAAGATACTCTTGAAAAAGCAAAGAAACTTGGCGCAGGATATACTGCTGTTCTTGCCCGTATGATAGACCTTTGTATAAACGACAAAGAACTTTTGCAAAAATGCCTGTAGTTTTCTACGCTTCGAGGCTTTTCGTTATGCGATTTCGAGTTTTTGCTTTAAGGCTTCTTGCAAAACCTGCGAAAAGTTCACGCCTGCTTTTTCGGCTTTTACATTAAGCCAATTCGGAATAGTCAGCGTTTTTTTCACCGCTTTATTATCCATACTTTTCCGCCATTCGTCAGTATCTGCAAGCACATACGACACCACGCCGCGCGTTTCAATCGCTTTGATGTCGCTTGCACTCGGTATCGGCTCGCCGTGGTCTTCAAAATGCACTAACATCATTTCAAGC
>CAJOEO010000002.1 GCA_905233535.1 uncultured Treponema sp. | reverse complement strand
GCGGTTTCGATTTCCGAGGCGATTTGGCAAAAAGACACAGAAGGCTCGATTTTGGCGCACATTGCAAGCGCGCGCAACATTGAGCAGAAAGTCGTGGATTTTTTTAAGGAAAACGTTTCTCGACTCGTAAAACTATACGCACAAGCAGTTGTCAAAGGTCAAACGGAAAGTTCAGATTTTATCGACGAACTCACAAAATGTTTGAATCTTTTTCTTGAAATTTCAAATCGGCTTACGTTGTGGCAGGATTTTATTTCGATTTTGAATCGGAGCGCAGACGCGGTAATTTATGGCACGGTTTTGGCGGGAACGTCTGGAAATATTTTGCAACAGGCGCGAATTTTGGTTCACGAATTTGATAGTCGTTTTCAAAAACAAAGTTCGCTTTGGGAAATTCGCTACGACGCGGATTTGCGTGCGACAAGCGCGGATTTGCTTTCGAGTTATGAAATCCCCGAATTGATGAATATTCTCGCAAAATCGTTGAAAAAACTAAAAATTCCTGGCGTTTACGTTGTGCTTTACGAAAATTGCGAATACACGCAAAAAAATGGGAAGATTCCAAAAAAAAGTCGGCTCGTTCTTGCGGTGCGCGACGGCGAACGGTTGAATTTGGGAAAAGATGGATTTTTATTTGACACGGTGAAAATAATTCCAGACCAATTTTTGCCGCAATCAGGATTTTATTCGTTGATTTTGGAGTCGTTGCATTTTCAAGCAAATTTTATTGGATACGTCGTTTTTCAAGAAGGTCCTTTGGACGGCGGTCCTTACGTTGCAATTCGCGACCAACTTTCGAGTTCGATTCACGGCGCGATTTTGTTGAAAAAGTTGCACGAAAACAAAACGGTTGTGGAAAACACGATGCAAACCATGACAAAACAAGCGGACATCGTATCTGATAATAGTCGTGGAATATCTAGCAACATTTCAACTGTATCTTCTTCGATGGGGGAAGTTGCGCAAAGTATCCGCACGATTTCCGAAGACATAAACACGGTTGCACGAACAGTAAACAACGCAAAGGAAATGATTTCGGGCGCGAACCGCGCGATGAACACGCTTGCGGAAAGCACGACAAAAATCTCCGAAGCGATTGCCGCGATAAACGCAATCGCCGAAACGACGAACGTTCTCGCACTAAACGCTTCGATTGAGGCATCGCACGCGGGAGAAAGCGGACGAGGTTTTTCCGTGGTCGCAAAAGAAGTTAAAGTTTTGGCGGCTCAAACGGTGGAACGCGCCGAGCATATTCTTGAACTCGTTACGAAAAACAACAAAAACACGCACGAAGCAAAAAAAGTCATTGCTTCCACAAACGAGGCAATAAAACGAATCGCGGAACTTTCAGAAAATATAAAGAATTCTATTTCTGAACAAGTGGATTCTACATCGACGATTTCAACGCGACTTTCGGACGCTTCAATGGGCGCAAAAGAGATTTCAAGCGCAATCGGGGAAATCGCAAAACTCGGCAATTCTTTGACAAAATAAAAAAACGCTCCTTTTGGAGCGTTTCAAATCGCAAAATATTTTATGCTTGCGCCGAAGCGGATTCTGCCTTGAGTTTTCTCGCTTCTTTTTTTGCGATGTTTTTCAACGTCGCATTGCAAACTTTGCAAATCTTCACATTGTTTCCGTCAATTTCTTTCTCGTAAAGAACTTTGACATTCTCGTTACCACAACGCGGGCATTTTCCGCGACCGTGATTCACTTCTGAACGGATACCCGTTCCGCGATGCGCTTTGGACATTTTCGCCGCCTCTCCTTACTCTGATTTTTCAGCGTCAACTTTTTTCGACTTTGCCGATTTTTTATCTGAATCAGATTCGTCGTCAGAAGTCGGAAGTTTGTAATCGACCAACTCAAGGATTACAACGTCAGCCGCATCTCCTTGTCTAAAGCCGAGTTTTAGAATACGAGTATATCCGCCGTTGCGTTCCTTCATACGAGGACCAACATCGGTGAACAATTTATTCAAAATCTTTTCATCTTGAATGAATTTTGCAGCAATTCGACGATTATGCACGCTGTCGATTTTCGCGCGAGTTATCAATTTTTCCGCTGCCCTGCGGATTTCTTTTGCTTTTGAACTGGTCGTCGTTATTCGCTCAAAACGAAGTAACGAAGTAACCATATTGCGCGACATTGCGCGACGATGCGCGGTCGTGCGTGAAAGTGGATTAAAACCATTCTTATGATTCATTGGATTCTTCCTTCTGTATTGGCTTTGTTAAATCAACAGAATTTTTAAGACAACTGTAATCAGTCATTCCAAGAGAAAGGTTCAACTCAGCAAGTTTTTCCTTAATCTCGTTCAAACTTTTTTTGCCAAAGTTTCGAGTTTTGGCAATGTCTTCTTCTGTTCTTTTTGTCAATTCGCCGATAGTACGAATACTTGCATTTTTCAGGCAGTTAGCAGAACGAACGGTGAGTTCCAACTCGTCCACAGAACGAGCCAAGAACGCCCGAATTTTCTCGTCGTCTTCGTCCAAATCGTCCCCAGAAACCAAATCGCTATCGTTGAAATTAACAAAAATTGAAAAGTGGTCTTTTGCAATTCCTGCCGCTTCCGCTAATGCATCTTCTGGAGAAATCGTCCCATCTGTCCAAATTTCAAGAACGAGTTTATCGTAATCGTTTCGTTGTCCAACACGACACGGTTCAATACGATATTTCACACGTCGAACTGGAGAAAAAATCGCGTCCAACGGAATCGTTCCAACTTCCTCGATGTAATGTTCATTCACTTCTGCAGGAACATAACCGCGACCGAGGTCAACTTGAATTTCAAAATTCAAGTGCGCACCTTCCATCATCGTGAAAATCGGTGTGCCTTTTGTCAAAACGTCCAACTGTCCGTCCCGCTCAAAACTTTCGCTAGTTACAACTCCAGGTCCTGTGAACTCAAAAAGCAGAGTAAGTTGTTCAACATCGCCCACCAAACGCAACCGAAGTTTTTTCAGGCTATCCAAAATCTCCAATGTGTCTTCAGAAACATTCGGAATTGCCTCAAACTCGCTAGAAATATCATGCGGAACGCTATCTGCGTCGTAATAAGTAATCCTTACACTGGAAATAGCATACCCTTGAATAGAAGACATCAACACACGGCGCAACGTGTTACCAACCGTAGTGCCGAACCCCGTTTCAAAAGGAAAAGCGGTAAACTTCCCATAGTTAGGATTCGTTTCAAGATGTTCAAATTTTATGCCTTTAGGTCTTTTAAAACCTTTCAGCAAATTTTTACGAGCCATCTGAACCCCTTTGCTCAACCATTGCCAGAAAATGTAGGAACGAAATAATATTCCACAACATTTTCATTCGATTTCTGTATAATTTCTATGTGTCCCAACCGTTTTTATTGGGGCAATATCCAATAATCGCCGATATTACGAACGACGAGTTTTTCTTGGTCGGCAACCGTTATGTGGAATTGGGGTTACATCGGAAATCGATTTAACCTTGAGTCCTAGAACACCAAGCGAACGAACAGCGTTTTCACGACCAACACCTGGTCCTTTTACAAAAACGTGAACCTCGCGCAAACCATAACTAACCGCTTTTTGAACAGCCGATTCAGTAACCGACTGCGCGGCAAACGGCGTAGACTTCTTTGCACCACGGAAACCGAGTCCACCAGACGAAGCCCAAGAAAGTGCGTTTCCTTTCATGTCCGTGATAGTTACAATAGTGTTATTGAACGTCGCTTGAATGTAAACGTTCCCCTCGTATACACTCTTCTTTTCCTTACGTTTTTTCACGTTAGGCATAATTTTCCTCCATCATTTAACTCTGTTGGCAAAAAAGTCCAAATAAAACGGACTTTTCATCAGACTGCCTTCTTCTTGTTTGCAACAGTCTTTTTCTTGCCTTTGCGAGTACGAGAGTTTGTACGAGTGCGTTGTCCGCGGACAGGAAGTCCCTTTCGATGACGCAAACCACGATAGCAACCGATGTCCATAAGTCGCTTAATGTTCAAACCAATTTCACTGCGAAGATGTCCTTCAACTTTGTACTCGGTGTCGATTACAGAACGCAACTTCGCCTGCTCATCTTGGTCTAAATCATTTAACATCTTGTTCGGGTCAATCTTTGTTTTCTCGCAAATCTTTCGCGCAGACGAACGACCAATTCCATAGATGTAAGTCAACGAAACCACAACATGTTTATTCGGGAGATCAACTCCTGCAATACGAGCCATCAGTTACTCCTTAACCCTGTCTTTGCTTATGCTTTGGATTAACACAAATGATACGAATAATACCATTTCTTTTAATAACCTTGCACTTATCACAAATGGGCTTCACGCTTGTGCGAACTTTCATAAAAGTTCCCCCTTGGATAAATAAAACTAAAAATTATCATCGGACTATGGCAGTTTGCAATAAACTACAGCCCGACAACGTTTTCAACTAAATGAATGCTCACTATAACATAAATCAAACGATTTATTCTATACCTGTTGGAGCAAAAATCCGCCTCAAAAACTACAAACGATGCGACCTTAAACTTCCCTTTTTCACAAGACCGTCAACGTGGTGCGTCTTCATAACTGCCTCGATTTGACTCATCGTATCCAAATCAACACCGACAAGAATCAAAAGCGAAGTTCCACCCATCAACATTGCGATAGATTGCGGAAATTCAAAAATGTTCTGTATTAAAACTGGAAGAACAGCAATTAATGCCAAATAAAGAGAACCTGGCAAAACAAGTCGATTTAAGACTTTCTGCATATATTCTTCTGCTTTATCTGTACGAATACCAGGAATAGAACCACCATTTTCACGAATCTGCTTTGCGATTTCCGTTGGATTCAATGTAACTTGCGTGTAAAAATACGCAAAGAAAATAATCAACAAAACGAGCAGAACGTTGTACCACAATCCCGTTGGCGTAAGGAAAACCGACAATTTAGAAACCCAACGCGGCATCGACTGATTGTTTCCAATGCTAGAAACAATTTGAAGCGGAAACGTCAAAAAGGACGAAGCAAAAATTACGGGAATAACGCCAGACGGATTAATTTTGAACGGAATGTATGTTTTTTGTCCGCCGTACATCTTCTTTCCGACAATGCGCTTTGCATAATTGACAGGGATTCGGCGTTCACCGCGTTGCTCAAACACAACAAGCGCGATAATCGCAACGAACATCAAAAGGACGACGACCACAAAAACAGGATTGATTGTGTGTTTACTAATCCCATTTCCGAGGTCTGCAACCGCTTTTGGCAAACGCGCCACGATTCCCGCAAAAATCAACATCGAAATACCATTTCCGACACCGTATTCAGTGATTAAATCGCCGAGCCACACGGTTATCATAGCACCCGTCGTTACGGTCAAAACAGCAAGAGCCTTAAACGCGAATCCATCAATAATGACCGCGCCAGGAATGCTATCTGCATAGAATGTCATAGCAAAAGACTGAATTAAACATACAAAGACCGTTCCGATACGAGTCCAAGCCGCAAATTTGCGTTGTCCACCATCTTCCTGAACGATTCTTTTGAGCGTCGGGAAGATGATAAGAGCCAACTGCAATATAATCTGCGTCGAAACGTAGGGCATAACACCCAACATGAACACGGAAAAATTCGAGAATGCTCCGCCGGCAAAAAAGTCCATGTAACTGGCAAATGCGTTCTTGTTCTGCTTAACAAGGTCATCGAAGTAAGCAATCAATGCACTCGCGTCTATGCCTGGAATCGTTAGCACGCACCCCAAGCGAAAAACGACAAAAATCACAAAAGTAAAGAACAAACGACTACGAAGTTCCTTAATTTTGAAGATATTTACGATAGGATTATTTGCCATTAGAGTCCCCAAATCCTACTGCTTTTCGGCGTTTTTATCAGAATCTTTCGAATCCGAAGAAACAAGCGACACGCTACCACCCGCTTTTTCAACTTTTTCTTTCGCAGATTTAGAAATTTTATCGACGCAAATAGAAAGTTTTTTGGTCAACTCACCGTTGCCTAGAACTTTCACCAAGCACTTGTCCGATTTCAACATTCCTTTTGCAACTAGAGAATCCTTATTCACAGTTTCTCCGTCTGCAAATTTTTCTGCGATAACATTCAAATTAAAACAGGCGTATTCTTTCTTGAACGGATAATTAGAAAAACCGCGCTGCGCAATGCGTCGATAAAGTGGCATTTGTCCACCTTCAAAACCGACGTAAGTTCTGCCACCGGAACGCGATTGCTGTCCTTTGTTACCTTTTCCAGCAGTCGTGCCACTTCCAGAAGACGCACCACGTCCAACAATCCGTCTTTTTTTGTTTGCACCTTTTGGAGCAGTCAAAACGAAATCAGCCATTAGTTTGCCTCCTCAACTGTTACGAGGTGGGATACCGCTGCGACCATGCCACGAAGAACAGGCGTATCTTCGATTTCAACCGAAGAATGCAATTTTTTAAGACCAAGACTTCGAACCGTCGCCTTTTTTTCGGGCTTTTGTCCAATTGTACTCTTAACGAGCGTTACCTTCATCTTAGCCATAATCAACCCCACATATCTTGCAACGATTTTCCGCGGTTAGCAGAAATCTCTTTCGCGTCCATCAAATTTGCAAGTGCGTCAAATGTCGCACGAACAACGTTTACTGGGCTACTTGAACCTAGCGATTTGGAGATAACATCAGTCATACCGATTGCGTCCATAACAGCGCGTACAGTTCCTCCAGCAATAATTCCAGTACCTGGACACGCGGGCTTCAAAAGAATCGATGAACTTTTGTAATTTCCAATCATTTCGTGTGGCAAAGTTCCGTTTTTAACGGGAACACACACCAAATTTCGTTTAGCACGGTCAATGCTCTTGCGAATCGCCTCGGAAACATCATTCGCTTTTCCGAATCCGAATCCAACGCGCCCTTTTCCATCACCGACAACCGTCAATGCCGAAAACGACATACTGCGACCACCTTTTGTAGTCTTAGCAGTTCGATTCAACTTGACAAGTTTTTCGATGAACTCCTTCTCTTCTTTTCTGTTTCTATCAGACCTGTTGTTTTGGCGTTCCATAAAATCGAATCTCCTAGAAAGCGATTCCCGCTTTGCGGGTTCCGTCAGCGAGAGCCTTGACAACTCCGTGATACAAGTATCCGTTTCGGTCGAATACCACGGTTGTAATCTTCTTATCTTGAAGGCGCTTTCCGAATGCCTCGCCGAGTTTCATCGCCCCATCAACATTAGGCTTTACGTCAGCAAAATCTTTTTCCAACGTAGAAATCGATGCGAGCGTCTTTCCCTCTTCGTCGTCAATCGCCTGAATATAGAGGTTTGTGTTGCTACGATACACCGTCATACGAGGGCGTGCAGCAGTTCCAAAAATCGACTTTCGAATATGAACCTTGCGGTGCAAACGCTTTCGTGCTTTATCATTCAGTTTCTTAAACATACGGCAAAACCTTTCTTAATTTATCGCGTTATTTTACGCCAGTTTTTCCAACCTTGCGTCTAATGACTTCGTTATCGTACCGAATTCCTTTTCCTTTGTAAGGCTCTGGCATACGAAGTTTACGAATTTGCGCACTAAACTCGCCAACCAACTGCTTATTGATTCCGCTTATAACAACTTTACCTTGATTATCAGCGGTAACGGTAAGTCCTTCTGGAATTACAGCAATGAATTCGCTTGAATAACCGAGGTTCATTACCAACAATTTACCTTTGACTTCCGCTCTGTAACCAACGCCCGTGATAATAAGCGTTTTGGAAAATCCAGTCGTAACACCAACCACCATATTGTGAATGAGGTTGCGGTACAAACCATGAGCCGCATTCGCATTCTTCGTTTCCGCAAGAGTTTTCAAGCACAACTCGCCATCTTTCTGCTCAACGCTAACCAAATCAGCGTTGACAGCCTGCGACAACTCACCTTTTGGACCTTTTACCGAAACAACGTTATCTTTTACCGAAACAGTAACTCCCGCAGGAATGGCAACAGGAAGTTTTCCGATTTTCGACATCTTTATACTCCTTTTGCCTTGTTACCACACTTTACAGATAACTTCGCCACCAATCATTTTTTCACTGGCTTTTTTTCCAGTTGTAACCCCAAGAGAGGTTGAAACGATTAGCGTGCCGTACCCGTTGTAGACGCGCGGCAAATCCTTGTATCCCGAATACACACGACGACCTGGCTTTGAAACTTTCTCAAGTCCATGAATAACAGAATCGTTCGCGTCGTCATATTTCAAGAAAATCCGAATAACATTCTTGTTCTCTTCTTGAATCTTCTTGAAATTTTTGATGTATCCCTCAGTCTTCAGGATTTTCACGATTTCGAGCTTGAGTCGTGAAGTGGGAACATCGACCTTCTCGTGTCGAGCCTGAACTGCGTTGCGGACTTTCGTCAGCATATCCGCGATGGGGTCTGATACACTCATT
Source organism: uncultured Treponema sp. (assembly GCA_905233535.1). Classification (GTDB taxonomy): domain Bacteria; phylum Spirochaetota; class Spirochaetia; order Treponematales; family Treponemataceae; genus Treponema_D. Next base: position 22,001 of record CAJOEO010000002.1, on the reverse strand, counting down.
TTTTATCTCCTAAACCAACTTTCCAGTTACCAACTGGATTTCGTTACGCCTGGAAGCAAGCCTTCACTAGCCAACTTACGGAAACAGATGCGACACATCTTAAATTTCCGCAAATATCCACGCGGACGACCGCAAATTTGGCAACGATTGTACTCGCGCGTATCAAATTTCTGCTTACGGCTCGCCTTGATAATCATTGATTTTTTAGCCATTTGACTTCCTCTCGTCCTACTTTCTGAACGGCATCTTGAACTTGGTAAGCAAAGCGCGAGCCTCTGCGTCCGTGCGCGCACTGGTAACGATGGAGATATTCATGCCAGCGATTTTCGTGATTTTATCAAAATCGATTTCTGGGAAAATAATCTGCTCGGTGATACCAAGGGAAAAATTTCCGTGTCCATCAAATCCTGTCGCTTTAATTCCGCGAAAATCTTTCACGCGGGGAAGAGCTACATTGATGAGCCTGTCCAAAAATTCATACATGGTGTTGCCACGCAATGTAACCATGACACCAACCTCGTTGCCCTCTCTGAGTTTGAAGTTAGCGATGCTCTTTTTTGCTCGTGTTTTTACCGCGTGCTGCCCAGTAATTTGGGAAATATCAGCGACAGCGGCATCAAGGAGTTTCTTATTACCGAGGGCTTCGCCAACGCCCATACTCACAACGACCTTCTTGATTGCAGGAATCTGCATAACAGAAGTGTATCCGAGTTCTTTGAAAAGTTCGGGGGCGATAGTTTCCTTATAGACTTTCTTAAGCCGTGGTACGTACTTATCCATTATGGTATTTTCCTCTGAAATCCCTATCTACAGAAAAACCGTCTGTTATAGGGCTTCTCCGCATTTCTTACAAATGCGAATTTTTTTGTCACCATCAATTTTGTAACCCGCGCGAACAGGTCCACATTTTTTGCAAACAATGGCAACGTTCGAGATGTGAATCGGTGCTTCAACTTCAGCGATTCCACCTTGCTCTTGTTGACTACGTCTTTTAATCGTCTTCTTAACGATGTTTAGACCCGAAACGATAACTGCATCTTTGGAAGCAACAACGCGAGTAACAGAACCACGCTTGCCCTTATCCTTTCCTGCAACTACCTGCACTGTATCGTTCTTATGGATTTTGAACTTCGTATTCATTCCAAATCTCCTTACGTTTATAGAACTTCCGGAGCGAGCGAAACAATCTTCATGTAATCCATATCACGAAGTTCGCGAGCGACCGGTCCAAAAACGCGCTTTCCTTTCGGATTTTTGTCGCCGTCAACAATAACGCACGCATTATCGTCAAAGCGAATGTAAGTGCCGTCTGCACGACGATATTCCTTGGAAACGCGAACAATGACCGCTTTCTCAACAGAACCTTCCTTAATGGTAGATGTCGGAATAGCCTCCTTGACAGCCACCACCACAACGTCGCCAATTCCCGCATAGCGACGATGTGAGCCACCAAGAACCTTGATGACTTGAACGAGTTTGGCTCCGGAGTTGTCGGCAACAACCAGATTTGACTGCATCTGAAGCATAACTATAACTCCTTCGACCTATCGCGCACGCTCGATTATAGCATCGAGTCGCCAACACTTGTCTTTGCTAATCGGGCTACACTCAACAATACGAACGGTATCGCCAACATGGGCATCGTTCTTTTCATCGTGCGCCTTGCACTTCTTTGTGCGCGTAACGTACTTTTTGTAGAGGGTGTCCATTCTCTTTGTGTCGATGGATACAACAATCGTTTTATCCATTTTATCGCTTGTTACGATACCAACAAAGGAACGTTTCCCCCCTTTAGCCTTAACCTGCTCTTCCACGGGTCAACTCCTATTTATCCAATCCAGAAATTTCTTTTTCACGGATAAAGGTATTTAGCCTTGCAATTTGGCGACGCAAAGTTCGCCTCTCCATCGGATTGTCAACGTGTCCAATAACCGACTGAAAACGAACGTTCATATATTTCTGTTTCAATTCGGTTCTTTGGGCAACCAATTCAGCATAAGACAAATCCTTCAAATTCTTTTTCTTTGAATCTGCCATTCATCTACCCCAAAAATCAATCTTTCGTAGGCTTAAACGCAATTCTCGTTTTAATCGGTAACTTACTCGCCGCCAACGAAAGAGCTTGTTCCGCCAACTTGATGTCAATTCCACCAACTTCGAATAGAATCACACCAGGTTTAATGACAGCCGCCCAAAACTCCGGTGCGCCTTTTCCTTTACCCATACGAGTATCAGCAGGCTTCTTTGAAACAGGCTTATCAGGAAAAACCCTAAGCCAAACGTTTCCTTTTCTTTCCAACTTTCGGTTGATGGCAACACGAGCAGCTTCAATGTGCTTAGCGTTAAGCCAAACAGGTTCCATCGCTACAAGGGCAATCTCGCCAAAGTCGATATTGTTTGCGCGAGTCGCACACCCCTTGATTCTGCCGCGCTGAACCTTTCGGTGAATTACTCTCTTAGGACTCAGCATTTACAATTACTCCTTGTTCGATGCACTTTCAGATGATTCTGAAGAACGAGGCTTCTTTGACCGCGGTTTGTCGTCTGAAGAACGCTCACGTCGAGGTCTGCGGACAAGTTGTCCTGCGTCCTCGTTCTGCTCTTGGCTGTACTTCATTCCGTTATAAACCCACACTTTTACGCCGATTTTTCCATACGTTGTGTGAGCCTCAAATGTACCGTAGTCGATGTCCGCTCTGAGAGTGTGTAGAGGAACACGTCCCTCTTTATGCTCTTCACTTCGCGTCATCTCCGCTCCACCAAGACGACCTGAAAGACGAATCTTAATTCCTTGCGCTCCGTTCTTCATCGCATTTGACGATGCTTGTTTGAGAGCCTTTCGGAACGAACCGCGTCCAGCGAGTTGTCGCCCAATGTTCTGCGCAATCAACGAAGCATTGATGTCAGCACGTTTGATTTCCTTAATCTTAATTTGGACTTTTTTCGCAAATTTAGACTGGATTTCAGCAGTGATTTTCTCAATATTTGCGCCTTTCACCCCAATGATAACACCAGGGCGAGCCGTATGAATCACAATCGTAACACGCTGCGGGTGGCGGACAATCTCAATTTCCGCAATATCTGCATTTTGGCACTCAGGAAGAGTACGAACCATATCTCTGATTTTCAAATCTTCCAAAACCAAATCCGCATATTCGCGAGAATCCGCGTACCAGCGGGACTGCCACGTCTTGTTGATTCCAAGACGAAGCCCTATCGGATTAACTTTTTGACCCACTTTTATTCCCCTGCTTTTTCATCTACGATGACCGTAATGTGACACATACGGCGCAACAACTGGTCAGCACGTCCGCGTGCGCGAAACCAAACTCTTTTAAGGCGAGGTCCTTCGTCGATGCGGATTTCCTTCACATAAAGCGAATCTTCGTCCAAATTCTTGCTCACCTGCAATGCGTTTGCAACTGCAGACTTCAAAGTATTCTTGACCAATACTGCACCTTTCTGTGGCATATTGTCAAGAATCGCCAAAGCCTCAGTGCAAGACTTTCTACTTACAACACGCGCAACAGGACGAACCTTTGTTGGCGATGCAATAAGAAATTTCGTAGTGGCTACATATCCTTTTTTCAAAGCCATAACGTTCACTTCTCCTACCGTTTAGCGGTTTTATCGTTCCCGCCATGACCTTTGAATGTGCGGGTCGGGGAGAATTCGCCGAGTTTGTGTCCGACAAGGTTCTCCGTAACATACACTGGAATCCATGACTTTCCGTTGTAGACCGAAATCGTGTTTCCAACCATTTCGGGAATAATTGTAGAGCAACGAGAATACGTCTTAATCATCTTCTTGTCGCTTTCCTTATTCATCTCAAGAACTTTTTTGTAAAGACTCTTGCAGATATAAGGACCTTTCTTAACAGACCTTGACACCGTTATCTCCTATCTGATTACTTCTTGCGCCTTGAAATGATAAAGCGACTTGAAGTCTTCCTCTTGTTGCGAGTCTTATATCCTCGGCATGGCTGACCCCACGGAGTAACAGGAACATGTCCTTTACCAGCACCTTCGCCACCACCAAGCGGGTGGTCAACTGGGTTCATTGCCATACCACGAACAGTCGGACGAATACCAAGCCAACGCTTTCGACCAGCCTTTCCAAGTTGTGTATTCATTCGCTCTTCGTTTCCAACAACACCTATAGTCGCGTAGCATTTCCCAAAAATGCGTCGTGTTTCTCCCGAAGGAAGTCTAACGATAACGTATTCGCCATCGCGAGCCGCAACCTGCGCACTTGCTCCAGCAGAACGAACGAGTTGTCCACCTCGACCAAGCGTAAGTTCAATGTTGTGAATCGTAAAACCAACTGGAATCGCCTCAAGCGGAAGTGCATTTCCAACAGTTGGAGCAGCATTCTCGCCTGCCAAAATCTTTTGTCCTACAACGAGTTCTTTTGGAGCGATTATATATCGTTTCTCGCCGTCAGCGTAGTAAACCAACGCGATATTCGCACTTCTATTTGGGTCGTACTCGATTGACTTCACCGTTCCAGGAATTCCATGCTTGTTGCGTTTGAAGTCAATTTCACGATAACGACGTTTGTGACCGCCACCTTGATGTCGAACGGAAATTCGACCGCCAGCACCGCGACCACCTTTAGATTTCAAACCTGATACCAGACTTTTTTCGGGTTTATCAGTCGTCAGTTCATCTCTTACCAAATCAATACGAGTTCGAGTACCCGCTGAATATGGTTTAAAAACTTTAAGAGCCATCTGGTTCCCCTTACAAAGGCTTACACGCCTTCAAATATCTTGATTGTTTCACCAGGAGCGAGGCGGACAATCGCCTTTTTCCAATTTGAAGTTCGTCCAACTTTACCACGAACGCGCTTTACTTTTCCAAGCACGTTGAGCGTTGTACATGAACGCACTTTCACGTTAAATAACTTTGAAACCGCTTCTTTTATCTGAATCTTCGTAGCAGAAGGCTGAACTTTGAAAACATATTTGCCTTCTTCGCGAAGCGCAGTCGCCTTTTCCGAAAGAACAGGCTCGATAATAACGTCGTGCAAATCAGCCATTACTCTGCCTCCGTCTTATAAAACTCGGAAAGATTTTTCGCCGCGCCCTCAAGCAAAATAACTTTGCGACCATAGAAAAGGTCGTGCGCTCTCAAACGATTGTACGAAAGGAACGACAATCCTTTGACGTTTTTTCCAGCCTGCTTGATTTTTGCGTCGTCGTCCTTGAGGATAACAACTGTTCTCTCGTCTTTAGCAAAGTTATTGAGGATTTTCACCAAATCCTTCGTTTTTCCGCTTTCAATCGAAAAATCCTCAACCACAGTGAGTCTGCCACTTTGTGCCTGAAGACTCAAAATCGACTTCATAGCAAGTCTTTTTGCTTTCTTTGGAATTGCGTAACTGAAATCGCGAGGCTTCGGTCCAAAAATCGTTCCACCACCGCGTGTAATCGGAGATTTTTTATCACCACGTCGAGCGTGTCCAGTTCCCTTTTGCTTGTACGGCTTTGCATTGCTACCATGAACCTCAGAACGAGTTTTCGTGCAAGCAGTTCCAACGCGCATATTCGCTAATTCGTTCGTGATGGCATAATAGATAACATCTTCGTTAATCTCAAGTCCGAAAACGGAATCATCTAGCGTTATCGAGCGAAGTTCCTTACCATCGACTGAATAGACTTTCTTTTCCATCTTATTCCTCGACCTTATTTCTTAACCGCGGACTTGACAATCAGCGTACAATTTTTCGTTCCAGGAACTGCGCCGCGAACCATAATAACATTCAACTCGGTATCAATCTTCACGATTTTAAGGTTCTGCACAGTAACTCGTTCACCGCCCATTCGTCCAGCCATTTTCACATTTTTAAGGCAGTGTCCAGGTGTTGTTGAATTTCCTGTGCCACCCGCTTCACGATGAAATTTAGAACCGTGAGATGCGCGTCCACCATGGAATCCCCAGCGTTTCATAACGCCCTGAAATCCTTTACCTTTTGAAGTCGCAGTAACATCAAGGAACGATGTTTTCTCGAACAATTCAAGACCAATTTTGTCACCAACAGCAACTTCTTTTTCAAAGTCCCTAAATTCTTTTAGATGACGTTTTGGCGCAACATTTTCTGGGAACAAGCCCTTGTACGGTTTAGAAACTCTCGACTCTTTAACATCGTCAAAACCGAGAACAACCGCATTGTAGCCGTTCGCCTCTTTTGTCTTTGTAGCAACAACCGTATTCGGCTCGACTTGGATCACGGTTACTGGAGTCAGATTACCGTTTTCATCGAACACTTGGGTCATTCCCACTTTTTTTGCAATCAGACCTTTCATTCTGATTCTCCTACTATAAAAATTACAAAGGCCGTCATTCCAGATCCTAAGAACCGTACCTTTTTAACATTTTCCGATTTTCTCGGAACTATTGCCGAATTTGAACTTCTACACCAGCAGGAAGTTCCAACTTCATCAAAGAATCCATCACTTCCGATGAAGGTTCTACGATGTCAATCAACCGCTTGTGTGTTCTCATTTCAAACTGCTCACGCGACTTTTTGTTGACGTGCGGAGAGCGAAGCACTGTAACACGATTGATGCGGGTCGGAAGCGGGATTGGACCAGAAACCTTTGCTCCTGCTTTTTGAACGGCCTGTACAATCGCCTTCGCGCTTTGGTCGATGAGTTCTACATCAAACGCACGAAGATTGACACGAATTTTTCCGTTAGCCATTATTCCTCCAATGAAAGCGGTGGCAGAAACCGATGAAAAACACCGTCCCCAACCACCGCTTTCATCATTTGTCTTGCATAATGCTCTTTCGCACTACTTTTTTCAAATTAAAAAGGGAACTACTCGATGATTTTTGTAACCTGACCAGACGCAATCGTTCGTCCACCTTCGCGGATAGCAAGTTTCAAGCCCTCGTCCATAGCGATTGGGTGGATAAGTGTTCCAATGATTTTAACATTGTCGCCTGGTTTTACCATCTCTGTTCCAGCCTCAAGTTCGACAGTTCCAGTGATGTCCGTTGTGCGGAAGTAGAACTGTGGGCGATAGCCAGAGAAGAATGGGCTGTGTCGTCCGCCTTCTTCCTTTGAAAGAACGTAAATCTGAGCCTCGAACTTTGTGTGAGGTTTGATTGTTCCTGGAGCAGCAAGAACCTGTCCACGAACAACGTCTTTCTTTTCAACACCGCGGAGAAGAATACCAACGTTGTCGCCAGCCTGTCCTTCGTCGAGTGTTTTCTGGAACATTTCGATTCCAGTTGCAACTGTAGACTGAGTCGGGCGGATTCCAACGATTTCAACATTGTCGTTTAGATGAATAACACCGCGCTCGATACGACCTGTAACAACAGTGCCGCGTCCAGAAATCGTAAAGATGTCTTCGATTGGCATCAAGAACGGCTTATCCTGGTCGCGAACAGGGTCGTCAAACCAAGTATCCATAGCCTCAAGAAGTTCATCGATGCATTTTGTATCATCAGCGGTTGCGCCTTCTGCCAATGCTTTGAACGCAGAACCCTGAATAATTGGAGTATCTTCAGAGAATCCATATTCTTTTACAACGTCTTTAACTTCCTCAACGACCAACTCAAGAAGGTCTGGGTCATCAACAAGGTCAACTTTGTTCAAGAAAACGATAATCTTTGGAACGCCAACCTGTCGAGCGAGCAACAAATGCTCACGAGTTTGAGGCATAACAGAATCAGGAGCAGAAACAACGAGAACCGCACCGTCCATCTGAGCTGCACCAGTAATCATGTTTTTGATGTAGTCAGCGTGTCCAGGGCAGTCAATGTGCGCATAGTGGCGTTTGTCTGACTGATACTCAAGGTGGCGAGTATTGATAGTAATACCACGCGCTTTTTCCTCTGGAGCGTTATCAATTTCATCATACTTGAGCGCCTTGTCACCGTACTTCTTCGCGCAGTGCATAGTGATAGCCGCAGAAAGCGTTGTCTTACCATGGTCAACGTGTCCAATGGTACCGACGTTCATGTGAGGTTTAGTTCTTACGAACTTTTCCTTAGCCATGTGGTTCTCCTTTGCCGAAACGACCTCCGTTCTCGGCGATTAAATATATATGTGCTGCACTTTAAGCCAGAGAAATTCCAACTCAACTGAGCAGAAATATTCTCGCAGACACCTATTTGCTATTAAAAATGTTGAAACTGATTCAGATGAAACTCAATCCCATCTATTCGGGAAATCGAAACCCGCCGAACCAAAATCTAGTGTTCGTACGGAAAAACTTTGAAACTTCTAAAAAGCAAGGTTCAGAAGTATGAAATCCTGAAAATCTCCAAAAGAAAATCAACTTTACGGATTTCATTGAGCTTAGCGTTTTGCATGAAGCTCATTCAATCATTTCAAAGACCCTACGAAATCACTCTAACAATTCTTAGTTTATACAATTTTGTAAAAAAAAAGGCAAGTAGTACAAAGAAAATTTTGCAATTAAATGCGTTTTTACAAAAAAAATGGGAGAACGACAAAACTTGCCTTTCTCCCCTCGTTCGCGAAAGTCAGAAGGAAGTCTAGCCTGTGGTGCAAGCTTTTTCCGTTTTCTTCCACGACATTTATAATTCTGTCAAATATTTTTAACTTTTTCCACAAAGGAAAAATATCAATCGATTTTCAATTTTAATATTCAAAATATCAAAAAAAATCCGCCCAACTTGGACGGATTTTCAAAAATCGCAGAACTACCAGCGGTAGTGCGCAAACGCTTTGTTTGCTTCTGCCATTTTGAATGTGTCTTCCTTCTTTTTGAAAGCAGAACCTGTGTTGTTAAACGCATCGAGCAACTCTGCCGCGAGAGTGTCTGCCATACCGTGTCCACTACGACTTCGAGCAGCCGCGATAATCCATCTCATCGCCAAAGCCTCTTTGCGAGCGTCGCGGATTTCGACTGGAACTTGGTACGTTGCACCACCAACGCGACGACTTTTTACTTCGACGGCTGGTTTTACGTTGTCAATCGCCTTCAAAAACACTTCAAGCGGGTCTTTGTCCGTTTTCGCTTTCAATTGGTCGAGTGCTTTGTAAACGATTTTTGTGCAAGTGTCCTTTTTTCCGTCCAACATCATGCGCGAAACAAATTTCGTAATGATTGGGCTGTTAAATTTTGAATCAGGAATAATCGGACGATTAATCGACTTCTTATGTCTTCCCATTTTAATTCCTCGTAATCAGATTTTTTTGAATATTCGCCGAAATTACGCCTTTGGACGTTTTGCGCCATACTTTGAACGAGCGCGTTTTCGTCCGTCAACGCCAAGCGTGTCTTTTGTACCACGAATGATGTGATAGCGCACACCAGGAAGGTCTTTTACACGTCCACCGCGAATAAGAACAACCGAGTGTTCCTGCAAATTGTGTCCGATTCCAGGAATGTAAGCCGTAACTTCAATGCCGTTGCTCAAGCGAACACGAGCAACTTTACGAAGCGCGGAATTCGGCTTTTTTGGTGTAACAGTCATAACACGAGTGCATACGCCGCGTTTTTGCGGGCAGGACTCAAGTGCAGGGGCTTTTGTTTGATTGACCACTGACTGTCGTCCCTTTCGAACTAACTGATTGATTGTAGGCATCTGCCTCTTTCTCCTATTTTCTTTTTATTTTTGTGCGTCCGACCAGCACCATCGGCTCTTTCACAAAAAAGTAATGTATAATACTACAAAATTTTCGCGAAAGGTGTCAACGCGCTCTTTCGCGAAAATTTGCCACTACTCGTCAGAGTTTGCATCTCCAAGCGGTTCGTCTATGATTTGTGCCGCAAGTTCACGTTCTTCACGCTGTTTTTCCAAAATCTCTTTCATGCGCGTGTCGAGGTCGTTGCCCGCATCGTCAAAAAGTTGAATTTTGCGGTAATTTCGGATTCCCGTTCCCGCTGGAATCATGTGTCCAATGATGACGTTTTCTTTTAGTCCGTGGAGATTATCCGTTGAGCCAGAAATCGCCGCGTTTGTAAGAACACGAGTCGTTTCTTGGAACGAAGACGCAGAAATAAACGAATCCGTAGCCAAAGCCGCTTTTGTAATGCCCTGGAACATTGGACGCGCAACCGCAGGCTGACCGCCCGCCTCGATAATCCGCGCGTTTTCTTCGTGGAAATGGTATTTGTCAACTTGCTGACCAAAGATGAATTTTGTATCGCCAACCGAAACGACTTCAACTTTGCGAAGCATTTGTCGAACGATAACGCCGATGTGTTTGTCGTCGATTGCAACGCCTTGCGCAGTATAAACTTGCTGAATTTCGTTCATCAAATATTCTTGAAGAGCGTTTTCACCAAGAATCGCCAAAATGTCGTGCGCGCTTGGGCTTCCGTCGCAGAGTTGTTCACCCGCCACAACTTTGTCGCCGTCGCGAACCAACATTCGACGCGACATTGGAACGAGGTGTTTGTACTCTTTGCCGTATTCGTCTTCGACGATTACTTGTCGTTTGCCTTTTACGACGTTACCGAATTTAACCGTTCCCGAAATCTGCGAAAGAACGCACGGAATCTTTGGTTTTCGCGCTTCGAACAATTCTGAAACACGCGGAAGACCACCCGTGATGTCGTTTGTTTTTGCAGCCGCCACAGGCATTTTTGCGAGAGTCGTTCCCGCTTCAACTTGCTGATAATCTTCAACTGCAAGAACCGCTTTTGCTGGCAAGAAGTACGAACCGAGCGAGTTTCCAGCCTCGTCTGTGATGAGAATTTTCGGCTGTTTTGTGTCGAGGTGAAGGTCGCTGATGTATCGCTCCACGCTTCCTGTACTTTGGTCGATGTTTTCAACCAACGTAATTCCAGGCTGAATGTCCTCAAAGTGAACGATTCCCGAAACTTCGGCAATAATCGGCTCAGAGAATGGGTCAAACGTTCCAATAACTTTTCCCGCGCTTACAAATTCGCCCGCGCTTACCACGATTTCAGAACCGTTGGAGATTTCGACGCGAATATCGTTGCCCATAAGGTAAAGTTTTGCATCGCGAATCATAACTCGTCCGTTCGCTGGTGCTAAAACGTTTTCGCTTTTTCGCACCACAAGAACCGAACCTTTTAGAATTTTGTCGCCGTCGGAAACTTTTACATCGTCAGAATCTTTGATTTCAACGGTTTCAAGAATTCTCGTTGCGTGCATGATTCCACGTCGAGTGAAAAGTTTGTGTCCATCTTCTGTAGGAACGTTCGTTCCTTCAAAACTATTCACGAGAACAGGATATTTTAGAGAAATGCGGTTATCCTCGGTTTCCTTGCTCGCAGTTCCACCAACGTGGAATGTTCGCATGGTGAGCTGCGTACCAGGCTGACCGATTGATTGCGCCGCAATAACGCCTACCGCCTCGCCGATTTCAACGAGTTTGTTTCGCGCAAGATTTTTTCCGTAGCATTTTACGCAAACGCCATGTTCCGCTTCGCACGTCAAAACAGTGCGAAGTTTGACTTTTTCAACGCCCGCGTCTTCGATTTTTTTTGCAAGTTTTTCATCGATGTAGCCGTTCACGTCGCAAAGAAGTTCATTTGTAACTGGGTGAATTACACGTTCACTCGTAAAATGCCCCACGATTCTTGTAGAAAGCGGAGTGATGATTTCGTCGCCGTTTTTTATCGCGCTGTAATCGAGTCCGTTAATCGTTCCGCAATCTTCCTCGTTGATTACGCAATCTTGAGCAACGTCAACAAGTCGCCTCGTCATGTAACCAGCGTCCGCCGTCTTCAACGCCGTATCGGTAAGACCTTTTCGCGCACCGTTCGACGAAATGAAGTATTCGATAACCGAAAGACCTTCCTTAAAGTTCGATTTGACTGGAAGTTCGATAATCGTTCCGTTCGGCTTTGCCATAAGTCCACGCATTGCGGCAAGCTGTGAAATCTGCTTTTTTGAACCTCGCGCACCAGAATCCGCCATCATGTAGATTGTGTTGAATCCGTCTTTGTCCGCTTTGAACTGACTCATCATTATGTCGGTGAGTTTGTCGTTCGCACGCGCCCAAATATCCGTTACGTTATTGTAGCGTTCTTCCGCAGAAATAATACCTTTTGAATACTGACTGACGTATTCCGCCGCTTGTTTGTCCGCGTTTTCAACAATCTGCTTCTTTTCCGCAGGAATGATGATGTCGTCCATTGAAAGCGTCGCGCCAAAATCAGTTGCGTTGTGATAACCAACGTCTTTGATTGCGTCGAGCATTTTGATTGTAACCCAAGAACCTTGTTTCTGGTAAACGGTCGAAATCATCTTCTTGAGGTCTTTGTCGCCCATGCCCGTTGTAACGCCTTTCGCCAATTCTTCGTCGGAAGCGTGCCAGTTCACAAATCCAACTTCGTCTGGCATTTCTCCGTTAAATCGGATTCTTCCAGCAGTCGTTTTGATTCGCTCGCCCGCTTTAAAATCTCCGTTAAACGAATCTTTTGGAGCAGGCACGTTGATGAGTGCGCCCCATTCCACGTTTCCGATTTCTGCCGCCATAATCGCTTCGTCGGCATCGCTAAACCATTTTCCTGTTCCACGCGCACGCGGCTTTACGGAAGTCATATAGTATATGCCCAAAACCATATCCTGCGATGGAAGAACAATCGGATTTCCGTTCGCTGGGTCGAGGAGGTTTCGCGCAGAAAGCATGAGCGTCCAACATTCCATTTGCGCCGCTTGCGTTAGCGGAACGTGAATAGCCATCTGGTCGCCGTCAAAGTCCGCGTTGAACGCTTTACACGCAAGCGGGTGAAGTTTGATTGCTTTTCCTTCAACCAAAACAGGTTCGAACGCTTGAATTCCCAAGCGGTGCAAGGTCGGAGCGCGGTTTAGCATAACTGGGTGTTCGCGCACAACTTCGTCCAAAATCGCAAAAACTTCCGCGGATTCTTGCTCAACAAGCATTTTCGCTTTTTTGATATTAAAAACAACTTGCTTGTCAACGAGTTTTTTCATAATGAACGGCTTGAAAAGTTCCAACGCCATTTTTGTTGGAAGACCGCATTGCCAAAGTTTCAACTCTGGACCGACAACGATAACGGAGCGTCCCGAATAATCGACGCGCTTTCCGAGAAGATTTTGGCGGAATCGACCTTGTTTTCCTTTTAGCATATCGCTAATCGATTTTAGAGGACGATTCGACGCGCCTTTTACGGCACGTTTTCGTTTTGAGTTGTCAAAAAGCGCGTCTACGGCTTCTTGCAACATTCGTTTTTCGTTTCTGATGATGATGTCAGGCGCGGAAAGTCCCATCAATCTATTCAAACGGTTGTTTCGGTTGATGACGCGGCGATACAAATCGTTCAAATCGCTCGTGGCAAATCGTCCGCCTTCAAGTTGAACCATCGGGCGCAAATCGGGCGGAAGAACTGGAATTACGTCCAAAATCATCCAACTCGCTTTGTTACCAGACGTGCGGAAATTGTCCACGATTTCGATTCTTTTCAAAAGGCGTTTGTCTGTTTTTGTGCCTTTTTCAATCATCTTTTCGCGAAGTTCAGTTGCAAGCGCGTCCAAATCAAGATTTTCGAGAAGTTTTTTGATTGCTTCCGCTCCCATTCCCGCTTCAAACGCTTGTCCATGTCGCTCTTCCGCTTCGTTGTATTGGTCTTCCGTGAGAAGTTGCATCGGTTTTAATTCGGTGTCGCCTGGGTCGATTACAATGTATTTTTCGTAGTAGAGAACCGAGCGGAGCGCGGCAACTTGCATATCAAGAAGAAGTCCCATTCGACTTGGAACAGAACGATAATACCAAATATGGCTTACGGGCGCGGCAAGTTCGATGTGTCCTGTGCGTTCGCGCCGAACTTTGAAATGCGTAACTTCAACGCCACAGCGGTCGCAGATTACGCCTTTGTAGCGAATCGACTTGAATTTGCCACAATAACATTCCCATTCTTTTGTCGTTCCGAAAATGCGCTCGCAGAAAAGTCCGTCTTTCTCAGGGCGCAAAGTACGATAGTTGATTGTTTCTGGTTTTTTGACTTCGCCGTAAGACCAAGAACGAATGTCGTCAGGCGATGCCAACTTTATTTTGATTGAATCGAAATCCTTAATTTCACGCATTGTCGTCCTCCTTATCGAATCCCTGTCCCGCTTTGTCGATTAATTCTTGGTCGCGTTCCGTGAGAGCGATTCGTTTTCCCTGCGCGTCGTAAATCGTAAAGTCGAGCGCGAGTCCACGCATTTCCTGCACGATAACATTGAACGATTCTGGAACGCCAGGCGTTGCCGATGGGTCGCCTTTCACGATTGCCTCGTAGATTTTCGAGCGTCCGTTCATATCGTCGGATTTTATCGTCATCATTTCCTGCAAAGTGTTCGCCGCGCCGTATGCTTCCAACGCCCAAACTTCCATTTCGCCCAAACGCTGACCGCCGAACTGCGCTTTTCCGCCGAGCGGCTGTTGCGTAACAAGAGAATACGGTCCAGTGGAGCGGGCGTGCATTTTGTCGTCAACAAGGTGGTGAAGTTTGAGGTAGTAAATCACGCCAACGAAAATCGGATTCACAAACGGCTCGCCCGTGCGCCCATCGCGGACGATTTGCTTGCAGTCGCGGCTAAGTCCCGCTTTTTCAAGTTCGTCTGCAATCTGCTCTTGGCTCGGCGTTTGGAACGCTGGACATTCGTAATATTGATTCAAATATCGTCCCGCGATTCCGAGTTCCGATTCCATAATCTGACCGATGTTCATTCGAGAAGGAACGCCGAGCGGATTCAAACAGACATCGAGCGGAGTTCCATCTTCAAGGTACGGCATATCTTCTTCTGGCAAAATCCGCGCGACAACGCCTTTGTTTCCGTGCCGTCCCGCCATTTTGTCGCCCTCGCGAAGTTTTCGTTTGTTCGCAATCAAAACTTTGACTTTTTCGTCAACGCCAGGGTCCAACGCCTCTTCTTCAGTTCGCTTTAATCGCTGAACGTCAATGACGATTCCTTCAACGCCGTGCGGAACGCGCAAAGACGTGTCGCGGACTTCTTTCGCCTTTTCGCCGAAAATCGAATTCAAAAGTTTGAATTCTGGAGTCGTTTCGGTTTCCGTTTTTGGCGTGGTTTTTCCAACCAAAATGTCGCCCGTTCGAACTTTTGAGCCGATTCTGATGATTCCTTCTTCATCGAGATGCGCGAGGTCTTTTTCGCTCGTGTTCGGAATGTCGCGCGTGATTTTTTCAGGTCCAAGTTTAGTTTCGCGAAGTTCCATTTCGAATTCTTTAATGTGAATCGAAGTGTACATATCTTCTTTGACAACGCGACGGCTGATTAAAACCGCGTCTTCGTAGTTAAATCCGTTCCATGGAACGAATCCGACAAGAAGATTTCTTCCAAGCGAAAGTTCGCCGTTAAACGTTGCAGGTCCGTCTGCCAAAACCGAGCCTTTTTCCACGCGGTCGCCGATTTCCACGGTCGGTCGCTGGTGGTTGCAAGTGTCGTTGTTCGTGCGCTGATATTTCAAAAGCGGATATTCGTCGATTATCGGCTTGCCTTTTTTGTCGGTGTCGTCTGCTTTTACTTTGATTAGTTCGCTCGTAACCCAAATGACTTCGCCCGAATGTTTCGCCTTAATGAGAACGCCCGAATCGTAAGCCGCTTTCTTTTCCATGCCCGTTCCGACGTACGGTGGTTCGGGGAACAAAAGCGGAACGCCCTGACGTTGCATGTTGCAGCCCATCAATGCGCGGTTCGCGTCGTCGTGTTCAAGGAACGGAACGAGAGAAGCAGAAACGGAAATTACTTCGCGCGGAGAAACGTCCATGTACTGAATATCTTTAACGCTTCGCGTCGTGTAGTCGCCACGATGTCGGCACGAAACCATCTCCGTCGGGAACGAACCGTCGGCTTTCATGCCTTCTGTAACCTGTCCGATGTAGTATTTATCTTCGTCCATCGCTGACAAGTATTCAACTTCGTTCGTCGCTTTTCCGTTTACGACTTTTCGGAACGGTGCTTCCAAAAATCCGTACTCGTTGATTTTCGTATAAATCGCAAGCGAAACGATAAGTCCAATGTTTGGACCTTCTGGCGTTTCAATCGGACACATTCGACCGTAATGCGTATAGTGAACATCACGAACTTCAAATCCTGCCCTTTCGCGAGAAAGTCCGCCTGGACCGAGAGCGTTTAGTCGTCGTTTGTGTGTTAATTCTGAAAGCGGATTTACTTGATCCATGAACTGCGAAAGTTGCGAAGAACCAAAGAATTCTTTGATTGCCGCAGTAATCGGCTTGTTTGAAATCAAATCCATCGGCTTCATCGTTGCCGTTTCTTTGTTGCTCATTCGTTCGCGCGCAATTCTATCCATGCGGGCAAACGCCATTTTAAGTTGGTTCGTCATAAGTTCGCCAACCGAACGAATACGCCTGTTTCCGAGGTGGTCAATATCGTCGAGCGGTTCGTCGCCGTTGTAAACGCAAATCAAATGTTTCATCGTTTGAATGATGTCGTCGTTTACAAGCGTATGAACTTCTACTGGTTCTTTGTAGCCGAATTTTTTGTTGAGTTTATATCTACCAACGCGCCCCAAATCGTATCGGCGACTGCTAAAGAACATTCCTTCGATGTCTTTTTTTGCCGCGTCGATTGTAATCGGCTCGCCAGGCTGAAGAACACTATACACGGCAGAAATCGCGTCGTCTTGTGTCGGTTCGTCGTCGTCCGAGCCTTCTTTGACGAATTTCACGTCTTCTCGCTCAAAGCAGTTGATAATCATTTCGCTTTCAAGCGACGGATTTTCTTCGTCTTTGTTCTCTGGATTTTTTCGTGCGTTGAATTTGATAACGCTTATCGTTTTTACGCCTTGCGCAATCAAATCGTCGATGTCGTGAAGACGCAACTTTGTTCCCGCGCGGAAGATTTTTTTTGTTTCGCCAAATTCGTCGGTCGCTTCAACGGCTTTTGCAAGAACGCGATTTTCCAAAGTTTCTTTCGCGTCCGCGGAAACGTCAACGTCCTCGATGACGTAAAAGCATTTGATGATTTGCTCTCGCGTCGTAAATCCAATCGCTCGCAAAAACATCGTTCCGAGGATTTTCTTTTTGCGGTCGATTTTTGCAAAAATCAATTCGCGTTTAGGGTCTATTTCAAATTCAAGCCAAGAACCACGATACGGAATTATACGAGAAGAATATACACCCTTTTCGTGATTAAAAATTACGCCTGGGGAACGGTGAATCTGCGAAACCACAACGCGCTCCGCTCCGTTAATGATGAACGTGCCACGGTCGGTCATCAGCGGAATATGCCCCATGAAGATTTTTTTCTCTTGAACCATGCCCGTGTCTTTCACAGAAAGCGTAATCCAAGCCTGCAAAGGAGCGGCGTAAGTGCGACTTTTTTGCTTGCACTGCAATTCGCTCATAGTCGCTTCGTCGAGTTCGTATCGCTCAAAATCAAGCGACATTGCCCCATCTGGACTTTCAATCGGACGCCCGCCTCTAATTTTGATTTTTGAAGAAACGACTCATACGACGACATCTGTATGTCGATGAGATTCGGAATTTCCATGAAATTCTGAATGTCCTTCCCGTAGTACTTTCGATTTACAGTTTTACTTTTAGCGAACATCTCGCTCCCCCAGAGCCTGGATTCTTCCGTCGTCGCTACACGAATCAAACTTCCGCATAACATGACGGAAAGTCAACCGCAGCACGAATCGATGGAACGGTGCATTTAAGGAATGGATTTGTGAAAAGATAAAGAAAGCCTACGTCCAAAAAAATGAACGTAAGCACACGTTTTACTATAAAACGAAGCCCGCTTTCACGGGCTTCTTCGTTTTTAAGCCACAATCGGCTTATTTTTTGCTCGCTTCGCCACCAGCAGCCTTGATGTCTGCGATGATTTTGTCTGCGTCTTCTTTTGAAACACCCTCTTTGAGAGTTTTTGGTGCGCCTTCAACCAACGCTTTTGCTTCTCCAAGTCCAAGACCTGTGATTGCACGAACCGCTTTGATAACAGCGATTTTCTTTGCCGCGTCGATTTTGTCGAGCGTAACAGTGAACTCTGTCTGCTCTTCAACAGGAGCTGCCGCCTGTGCAGGTCCTGCAGCAACAGCAACCGCCGCAGTAACGCCGAATTTCTCTTCCATCGCTTTCACGAGTTCAGACGCTTCAAGCACTGTCATCGACGCAATCGCGTCCAAAATCTGTTCGTTAGTAAGAGCTGCCATATTATCTTCTCCTTAAAAATAGGCATTTCGTTCATTTGAACGAATAATTTTTCCGCGTAGACGAAGCGAACAGCCTCGTTTTTTCTACGCGATTATAAAACGGGGACAATCGACAGCAATGAAGTTTGAACCCCGTTTCACAAAAAGACTACTCCGCCGCTGGCGCGTCGCCTTCCTGTGATTTTTTGTCCACATACGCTTGCAATGTAGCCGCGAGTTTTTGCGCAGGTCCATTGATAGCAGACATGAGCATTGCAATAAGTTGCTTTTTGCCAGGCACTTTTGAAAACGCTTCAATTTTTGCAGCGTCGTAAATTTCATTGCCGACATAGCCACCTTTCACTGCCAATTTGCCAGTGTCTTTTGCAAAGTCAAAAAGAACTTTCGCCGCTTCGTTCGAGTCCTCTTTTGCCATAGTGATTGCAGTAGGACCACTAAGGTATTCAGCGACTCCTTCGATTTTCATTTCATCGAAAGCGACTCGTGCAAAATTGTTTTTTACAACTTTGAGAACGGCATTCTTTTCACGAAGTTTGTCGCGAAGAGTAGTAATCTGCTCAACTGTCAAGCCACGGTAATCCGTGAAAATAAAATCGTTGTATGCAGAAAACGACTCTTTTGTCGCCTCAATCGCCGCAGTTTTTGCAGGCTGGAGTTTTTTCGCCATGATTGCCATATTATGCATCCTCCTTCACGCTGACCCAAACGCCAGGTCCCATTGAAGAACTGACGGACACAGAACGAACAAAATCCGCTTTTGCGTCAGAAGGCTTTTTGCGGTCGAGTTCCGAAAGAAGCGCGTTCACGTTTTCTGCAACTTTTGCAGCGTCCATCGAAACTTTGCCAACTGCAATGTGAACGATTCCCGTTTTATCCGCACGGAACTCAGTTCGTCCTTTTTTGAGTTCGTTGATTGCTGTAACGATGTCAGTCGTAACCGTTCCAGTCTTTGGGTTTGGCATCAAACCACGGCGACCAAGAACCATACCCAAGCGACCAACGTCTTTCATCATATCGGGAGTAGCAACCGCAACGTCAAAGTCGAGCCAACCGCCCTTTACTTTGTCGATGTATTCGGTTGAACCAGCGTAAGCCGCGCCCGCGTCTAACGCCTCTTTTACTCTTTCGTCCGAACAAAATACGAGGACTTTTTTCTCCGCTGTAAACTGATTCGGGAAAACGAGTGTATCGCGCATCGTCTGGCTTTTTCCTAGTTTGAGTGCAACGTGGAGTTCCACGGTCTCATCAAACTTAACAAAATGAAGTTCTTTAACGATTTCGCAAGCCTTTACGATTGGATACGATTTTTGTGGGTCGTACTTTTTGAGTGCGTCAGTGTATTTTTTTCCGTGTGCCATACTACTCCTCCACCTCTACACCCATCGAGCGAGCCGTTCCCGCAACGATTTTCTTTGCAGCCTCGATGTCGTTCGCGTTCACGTCGGGCAACTTCGTCTTTGCGATTTCTTCAAGTTGAGCTTTTGTCAACTTTCCAACTTTATCGCGAAGCGGATTCGCCGAACCTTTCTCAAGTTTGAGAGCCTTCTTAATAAGAACGGCAGCAGGTGGCGTTTTCAAAATAAAGGTGAATGATTTATCCGCGTATGCTGTAATAACAACAGGAATAATCAATCCCTTTTCCATGTTCTTAGTTCTGTCATTGAACTGTTGAACAAACTGCGGTGCAGAAACACCGTGAGGCCCAAGAGCAGGTCCGACAGGTGGAGCAGGAGTTGCAGAGCCTGCTGGACACTGAAGTTTGATGACCGCTGTAACCTTTTTTGAAGCCATATAAAACTCCTTATTGGTCATTACGGAACGCCGTTTTTAATTCTCTTTCTGAGAACTTGCGTTCCTCCCAACGAATTGCTATTTTACTAATTTTTCGACTTGCGTCGCTTCGACTGTAACCGTCGTCGCTCGTCCAAAAAGTTGAACAGAAACGTCGAGTTTATTTTTGTCTGGATTTACGCCTTCAACGCTTCCATTAAAGCCCGCAAACGGACCTTCGTTAATTTTAACTTGGTCGCCGACAACGTAACTTTGCTTAATCCGAACATTTTTCTCGCCAGGCAATTCTCCCGCAAGTTGCAACATTCTGCGAACGTCAGACATTGAAAGAGGTTTTGGATGTTCGGTCGCTTCCGTTCCGACAAAGCCCGCTACACCACGCACTCGTCGAATCGACGCACAAATATCTTTCCACCCGATGCTCGGAAAATCGATTTCAAGATATATGTAACCTGGAAAAATCTTTTCTTTAAGAACCTTCTTTTTTTCTATTTCGTTTCCAGTCTTTTTGTCTTTGCTTTTTACGAATTCGACAACATCTTTTCTTGGAATTTTTATAGAAACAAGAACATCTGAACTTATACTTCCATTCTTAATTTTTTCCAAAAGTTCTTTTTCGATTTTATCTTCGTAGCCAGTCCAAGTTTGAATAATGTACCAACTTTTTGCCATGACGAACGCACACCCCCGTGCCGAAAACTCTAAAGAAACACCGCGCTAAAAGCAATTAGAAAATGAAGCGCATTGCAGAAGAGAAGAGAACATCGAGTAAGCCAAGAATCACAGCAATAATAAGAGTAGAAACTATTACAACCTTCACAGAAGCAACAACATCACTACGGGTCGGCCACCTAACATTCCTAAGTTCTATTCCACACTCTTTGAAAAATTGCACGACCTTACCCACGATTCTCACACCTCGAAAAGAAATACAGGCCAGGTAGGACTCGAACCCACGACAACTGGTTTTGGAGACCAGGACTCTACCGACTGAGCTACTGACCTAAATATATAAAAATCGCCTAAAAAGCGACTTTATTCCGATTTACTTTGCCTTTGTTTCTTTGTGGAGAATTTCTTTTCGGCAAAACGGACAATACTTATTCTTCTCCAACTTACCAGCAATATTCTTACGATTTTTTGTTGTTGTATAGTTCTTTCGTTTACACTCGGTACACTGCAAAGCAATAATGTCGATGGCAGTCTTTTTTTTGCTACCCATGATTCATTCTCCATTCGAATTAAATTGAGGAAGCTCCCGAGCAGAATCGAACCGCTGACCTCCGCACTACCAATGCGGTGCTCTACCTACTGAGCTACAAGAGCAAACGTTTTGACAATGTACCAAAACGAACAATTTGCGTCAAGCGGTAAAGTCAATTTTCTGAAAAGGATGGTTTCGACTTCGCTCAACCATCGTTTTTGTTCGTTGTCGCAATATAAGAATTCCTTGAATTTTCGCGGCGTTTTTTGTTTAATGTAAGAATGAAACGATTTATTTTGTGCGCCTGCGTTTCGCTCGCGTTTTTTGGGTGCAATTATTGGACGGAACACAATTTTGAAATCAAAAATTCGTCTAGCCAAACAGTTTCTTTTTCTATAAATAATTATGGAGATGATGTTTATACATTAAAATCTAATGAAAATATAACATTAAAACTGTACGACCACCCAAAATTCACAATGAAAGATAATCCTAGATTATTTTACAAATCAAGCGTTTCGTCTGCAACTTTCTACGATATGGAAAAGTATACATTCGAGATTTCAAATAATTGTTTTCACGAAATAACGATTTCCGAGAAAAACGGACTACTTACAGATACTTACAAAGGAACGGAAACAATCCCCGCGGCGACGGCAACACAAAACGGAAATTCGTATACGCCAGTCGCGGGCAAAAAGACCGTTGTTGTTTACAATACCACCACGCCATCTTTTGAAGCGCATTATTCGGACGGAAACGGCGAAGTTGATGCGACTTCCTTTATAACTTACAAAAAAATCGATTAAGTTGAATTTTTTTTCATTTATTATTTGTCTTTTTTTATTGATTTCGTGCAACGTTGACAGCGATTTTGAGGACAAAAATATTGTTGAGTGT
>CAJOEO010000001.1:16533-64823 GCA_905233535.1 uncultured Treponema sp. | reverse complement strand
GCTACAAACAGACAACTTTTTGCGTCCCTTTGCTCGTCGGCGAGCAAGAACCATGCGTCCGCCACGAGTTGCCATTCGCGCACGGAATCCGAATTTTCTATTTCTTTTTACTTTGCTTGGTTGGTAAGTTCGCAACATTTTGGATTCTCCTTATAGTTCAAAAAAATCATAATTGTGGTAAAATGCCACTAAAAGCGGTCTTTAGATAGAAAACGACTATATCAAATTTTTCTCTCATTGGTCAACATATCACGTTTCATTTTGTCAAACAAATCCTTGAGTTTTTGTGGTAATTCGGGGATTTTTGTGGTATCGGGTTCGGCAAATCCAAGCGAGGCAAGATATTTTTTTTCTGCCTCGTATCGTTGCGCTTGTCTTGCTCGTTCCGCCTTTAGACTCGCTTCGTAATTTATGGGAAAATCTGAAAGCGAGGCTTTGCTTCCGCGAACTCTAAACGCAAGCGTGGAGATTTGGAGTTCTGGAAAACGTCGTTGAAGGCTGCCCAAAATGAATTTTTTGTGAAGTTGGAGAATTTGAAGCCACGCTGAATGGTCTGCTTCCACGAGAAGAATTCCGTTTTTAATGTCTATTATTCGCGAATGAGAAGCAAGATTTTTTCCCATTTGGTCGGCGGGTTCGCCGTCTACGGGTTGCGATTTAATCGATTCTAAAATCGCCCGCCAAGAACTGAGAATTTTGTTTCCACGCCCGATTTCTGCCGCTTTTTCTGGTACAAAAGATTCTAAAACTCGCGAAACTAATTCCGTTGAATCTATGAAATCGTCGTTTGATTCTGCCATTTCCACTCCCCATTTTTTATTGTATACGTTTTTGTTTTTTCGTGCGCGTAATTTTCCCACGGTTCGCCAGGAAGAAACGTGCAGAATAATTGGTCGTAATCGGGAAGATGCGCTGTAACTTCTTGTCGTTTTGTGGGGTCAAGTTCCAAAAGAACGTCGTCCAAAAGAAGAATCGGTTTTCGATTTGTGGCTCGCGCAAAAAAAAGCGATTGCGCCACGCGAAGCAAAACCGCAATTAAACGGCGTTGCCCAGTGGACGCGGTTGCCACAAAATCTGCACCGTTTTTTATGAATCGAATTTTGTCGCGATGTGGTCCGCTCGTTGTGGTAAACAAAATTGAATCCGACGAACGTTTTTCGTACAAAATCCGAATCGCGTCTTCTTGTGAAATGTTTTCGGTTTCGTCTTTTTTCCAAGATGGCGCGTAAAAAATCGAAACTCCGCTAATTCCAGAGATTTCTTCGTATAGTGGACAAAAAACTCGATTGAATTTGAAAACTGCGTCCGCGCGTTTTTTTTGAATCTCTGCGCCAAATTGTGCAAGTTGCGCGTCGTAAACGTCCAAAAGTTCAAATCGTCCGTTTTTTAGGCAAGCGTTCCGCGAACGAAGAACACGCGAATATCCGCGAATTGAATCGAGATACGATAAATCGTACATTGAAAGGCATTGGTCTAAAAAAAATCGTCGCCGTTCAGGTTCGCCAGAAACGAATTGTAGGTCGTCGTGGCAAAAGACAACGCACGGCATTGTTGTAACAAGGTCGCGCCTGTCTTTTATGGTTTTGCCGTTTTTGACGATTTTCTTTTTTCCGCCGTCAAATGAAATTTGTACGCTTCCAGAAAAATCCAATTCGTCATTGCTTCCGCGATAAAGCGAGCGAAGAGAATAGACGGAAGAGCCATTTCGCGCAAGTTCTGAATCTTGTCGCGTGCGAAACGATGAACCGTAGGCGAGGCAATAAATGCTTTCTAGCAAATTGCTTTTTCCTTGTCCGTTTTCGCCAACAAAAAAAATTTCTTTTGCGCAAAAATCTATCGTTCCGTCTGTGATGTTTCTAAAAGACGAATAGGAAACTGAAAGAACTGGCACAAATTTAGCCCTGTTGCATTGGCATCAAAATGTTGAAATAACTTTCTGCGGGTTCTGGTCGCAACGTAATTCCACGCAAAGCTTCGCTAAACTCAAACGCGATTTTTCCGCAATCCATGACTTTTAGTGCGTCTTCAATGTATTTTGGATTTATTGCAATCGTAATCGATTCGTCTGCGTATTCGCACGGGATTTCTTCTCGCGCTTCGCCTTGTTCACCGTTTGCGTGAACGGAAAGAACGCCTGGCGTGATGTCAAAAAACATTTTGCCCGCATCGCCCATAACGTTGATTCTTTTTACAGCGTCAGAAAATTCTCCAAAATCCGCGATGAATTTGTGCGGTTGATTTTCTGGAATCACACGGCGGTAATTTGGAAACGTTCCGTCGGTAAGATTCGCCGAAAGAACGTAATTTGAAAATTTGAACGTGATGATTCTATCGTTTGCGGCAATCGAAATCGCGCCTTCATCGTTTGCGTGTTTTGCAACAATGTTCAAGATTTTTGGCTGAACGATAATCGACGAAAAATCAGAAACTTCGCCAAAAATCGGGCGTTCGTCAAGCGCAAGTCTACGGCTATCGGTGGCAACAAGAACGAGATTTTCGTCATCTTTTTCAAAGAAAACGCCGTTCAAAAAATATCGTTTTTCGTCCGTGCTAACGGCGTATGCGGTGTGAAGAATCATCTCTTTGAAATCTTTTGCAGGAACGTCAAAAAATGCAGCGTCTTCGATTTCGGGGATTTCAACGGCTTCGTCGCGACAACGAATTTTGTAGCGGATTTTTTTTGTTGTGTGTTTGATTACGGCTTCGTTCAAATTGTCAGAATTTTGGATTTCAAACTCGATGTCGCCATCAGGCAAACTCGCCAAAATTGTCATAAGACGTGAACAAAAAACAGTCGCTGTTCCTTCTTCTTGTACGTCAACAGGAATGCGTGCTTGAAAGTTCATTTTTCTGTCTGCGGCTTTTATCAAAAGTTCACCGTTTTCTGCAATCAAAGAAACACTAGAAAGCGCACTCGCTGCATTTCTGCCAGTAAATTCTTGCGCTATTGAGATTTCGTTTATGAGCGCGTTTTTGCTAAATGAAAACTTCATGCGATTTTCTCCTTGCCTTGTGTTTGAAATTTGAAATCTGGAGATTTTCGATTTTGAGATTTCAAACGCGAGGCTTATTGTTAATATATTTTATTATTTAATAATAATAATAATAAGGGCTGTGGATTTGTGGAAATGTGCCTCTAAGCCTTATAAAATAAGGATTCTTTTTGTGGAAAACCTGTGGACAAGTTTCCACATTTGTCCACAATTCTCCACAAGCGGTGTAGTTTCTCCACACAAATCCACAAAAAATTGTGAGAAATCCACCGATTTTTTGGACTTTTCCACAGGGGGCTGTGGAGAAAAATTTACTAAATTCACCAAAAATTTAGCATAAATTTGATGAATTTATTTTTTGTCCACAGCACACCAAAAATTTAGCAAATTTTTGATGAATTCATTTTTTGTCAAATTTAGTAAATTTGAATTTGCTAAATTCACTAAAAACCGCTATTCAATGATTTTTTTGCTTCTTCAAAAACGTAGTAAATTCAAACGAATTCATAGTTTTTTCAAAGCAATAAATCGTTTAAATGTAATTGTACGCCTCCTTTTCGAGTTGTCTAACAACGCCCACAATTTCTGGATTCGCTTTCATTTGCATTTCGATTTTTTCGATTGAATTTAAAACGGTGGAATGGTCTCGTCCGCCAAATTCTCTTCCAATGTCGCTGAGCGAATATTCTTTGACGAGTTTTCGCGCAAGGTAAATTGCAATTTGTCGAGGAAGAAGAAGTTGTTTTGTTTTCTTTTTTCCCGTAATGTCCGCGAGTTTGATGTTGTAATATTTTGCAACCGCCTGCTGAATCGCCTCCACGGTAATCGCGCCCGCGCTCGTCGTTTCGTCGATTCTGTCTTTGAGCATATCTTTTACGACTTCGAGCGTTAAATCTTGTTGCGAAAGGTCGCAATACGCCATTATTTTAAACGCGCAAGATTCAAGGTCGCGAATGTTCGATTGGATATTTTGCGCAATATATTCGATTACGTCTTTTGGGGCTTTTTTTCCGTGCCTGTCCATTTTTCGCATAAGAATCGCGCAACGAGTTTCAAAATCTGGAAGTTGAAGGTCGTAATCGATTCCACGTCCAAATCTGGTGCGAAGTCGGTCAGTGAATCCTTGTATGTCTTTTAGAGGACGGTCGCTTGTAAAAACAAGTTGTCCTTTTCGGTCGTAAATCGCATTGAACGTGTGGAATAATTCTTCCTGCGTTGCTTCTTTTCCTTCCAAAAATTGAATATCGTCCAAAAGCAAAACGTCCAAATTTCTATACTTTTTTTTGAATTTTTCCGTCGCTTTTGTTTTTATCGAATCTGTAAAATCGTTTGTAAACGATTCCGCGCTGATGTAGCAGATTTTTGCTTGACGATTTCGCGCATAGATTTCGTTTCCAATCGCTTGCATAAGGTGCGTTTTTCCTAGCCCTACGCCACCGTAAAAAAGAATCGGATTTGATTCGTCGCTTCCAGGTTCTTCTGCAACTCGTTTGGCTGTGTTAAACGCGAGCATCAAATTGTTGTCGGGAATAAAATTGTCAAACGTGTAATCGGGACGAAGTTGCGGGTGCTGAACGGGCGGTTCTTCCGTCGCGCTCGAAGCGAGTTGTTGCGCTTGCCGAATGTACCGCGCATAATCGTCTTCGATGGCTGGCGTTTTTGTTTCCGTTTGCGCACTTTCTATTTTGCTCTGCTTGTCAATCATCGATTGAAGACCTTGCATGGCGCGCGTAAAACGATTTTCGGTTTGGCGTTTTTCCTTTTGATTCTTTTTTTCGTTTGAATTTGGATTTTCGCTAAAAAGTTCTTTTACGGGAACTCCCATTATTGAATCGTTTGGCGTTTTTTTGGTTTGATTTTTCTTTAATGGGTCGCTTTTTTTTCGATTTAATCGAGGGGCGGGTGCGAGTTTTATCTCTGTGCCTGTAAATTCTGCGAGTTTTTGTTGGATTTTTTCGACAGTACCGTTTTTGGTCATCAATTTCCACATTACGTCCGATTGAACGGCAACTGTAATTGTTTCGTCATTTTCTCCAACGTAACCGAGGTTGTACCAGAATTGAAATTCTTTGTCGTTTCCTAGTTCCTCGCGAATTTGGTTCAGTGCCTCCTCAAAAAATTCCTTATAAAACTGCTCTGACATACCGATATTTTACTCCAACTTTACTTTTCTGCGCAATACAACTATAATACTTCATTTCACTAATCATTTTACAACCCAATTCAAAAAGGAAACGCTCATGGAATCTTCATATTCAGCGGGCAATATTCAAGTCTTAAAGGGCTTGGAGGCGGTCAGAAAGCGACCTGGTATGTACATTGGTTCTACAGGTCCGCGCGGACTTCATCATTTGGTTTACGAAGTCGTGGACAATTCTGTAGACGAAGCGATGGCGGGCTTTTGTAAAAAAATCACGGTCGCGCTAGAAAAAGACGACGTTGTTCGCGTAGAGGACGACGGACGCGGAATTCCAGTGGATAAGCACCCAACGGAAAACGTCAGTGCGTTGGAGTTGGTTCTTACGCGGTTGCACGCGGGCGGAAAATTTGACAAAGGTTCGTACAAAGTTTCGGGCGGTTTGCACGGCGTGGGCGTTTCTTGTGTAAACGCGCTTTCCGATTGGCTTGAAGCGACCGTTTATCGCGACGGACACATTTTTAGACAAACGTATGCCGTTGGAATTGCAAATTCTCCTGTGGAACAAATTGGCGAAACGCAAAACCACGGAACGATTATTCGCTGGAAGGCGGATTCTTCGATTTTTACGGAAACGACTCATTATGATTTTGACGTTTTGGAGAAACGCCTTCGAGAATTGGCGTTTTTGAACAGCGGAATCGTAATCGTTTTTAGAGATGAAAGAGGCGAGGAAGTTCGCGAAGAAGTTTTGCAATTTGAGGGTGGAATCGTTCAATATGTTAAAGAATTGAATTCTCAAACTTCAAGCAAATTCTATTATCCTGCCGAACCGATTTGGATTTCTGGTGAAAAAGACGGAGTCGTTACGGAATTGGCTTTCCAATACAATTCGGGATATTCGGAAAACATCAATTCTTACGTCAACGACATAAACACGCGCGATGGTGGCACGCATCTTGACGGATTTAAAAACGCGCTTACGTTTGTTTTGAACAAAGCGTTAGATTCAAACGAAAAATTGCGCAAAAAACTCGACAAAGACGAGCGACTTATGGGCGACGATGTTCGCAGTGGAATCGTTGCAGTTCTTTCGATGAAAGTGCCTGAGCCTGAATTTGAAGGGCAAACAAAGGAAAAACTCGGCAATACGGAAGTTCGTGCGATTGTGGACGCGCTTGTAAAAGAAAAGTTGACGATTTTCTTTGAACTTCACCCCGACATTTTGGAAAAAATCCTCGAAAAAGCGATTGCCGAAGCGTCTGCGCGAATCGCGGCTCGTCGTGCAAAAGATGCGTCGCGCAAAAAGACGCTTTCAGATTCGTTTGGACTTCCTGAAAAATTGGCGGATTGTTCGCTAAAAGACCCCGAAAAATGCGAAGTTTACATCGTGGAAGGCGATTCTGCGGGTGGTTCTGCAAAAAAAGGTCGCGACCCAAAAACTCAAGCGATTCTTTCTCTTTGGGGCAAAATGTTGAACGTCGAAAAAGTGCGTTCCGACAAAGTTGCGAGCAACGACAAACTCGAACCGATTATTGCCTCGCTTGGCGCGGGATTCGGCGAAGATTTCAACATCGAAAAGTTGCGATACCATAAAATCATAATAATGGCAGATGCTGACGTGGACGGTAGCCATATTCGAACATTGCTTCTGACTTTTTTCTTCAGATATATGCCTGAAATAATTGAACGTGGGTACGTTTACTTGGCAATGCCACCGCTTTTCCGTATTCAAGTTGGAAGAAAACCGCCCGTTTATGTTTACACGGACGAAGAAAAAGCGGCGGAACTTGCAAAACTCGGCGATTTGGCGCAAAAAGCGGACGTTCAGCGTTACAAAGGTTTGGGCGAAATGGACGGAAAACAACTTTGGGAAACCACAATGAATCCAGCCGTGCGAAAAATGAAAGTCGTTACAATTCCAGACGCGGAGGCGGCGGACAAAATGTTCAGCGTGTGCATGGGCGAAGAAGTTGAGCCGCGAAGGCAATTCATCGAAGAAAATGCGGTTTATGCAAATCTCGACTTTTAGTTTTGTCGATTGACCGTTTGCAAAAGGAAAATTGATTTATGGAAGAAATACAAACTCAAGAAGGCGGAACGATTATCCGCATTCCGATTGAAGACGAAGTTCGTCAGGCGTATATCGATTATTCGATGTCGGTAATTGTTCAACGCGCACTTCCAGACGTTCGCGACGGACTAAAACCCGTTCATCGAAGAATTCTCTATGCGATGGATTCTCTTCATCTTGCAAGTGGCGGAAAAACAAAAAAATGCGCCACGATTGTTGGTGAAGTTTTGGGACATTATCACCCGCACGGCGACGCTTCTGTTTACGACGCGCTTGTTCGATTGGGGCAAGATTTTGCGCAACGATACGTTCTTGTAACTCCGCAAGGAAACTTTGGAACGCAGGCGGGCGACCCCGCGGCAGCGTATCGTTACACAGAAGCGAAAATGGCGCGACTTGCCGAAGAAATGGTGCTTGACATCGACAAAAACACCGTGGACATGATGCCGAATTTCGACGAAACCACAAAAGAACCGTCCGTTCTTCCAGCGAAATTTCCGTTTTTGCTTTGCAACGGAACGACGGGAATCGCCGTTGGAATGGCGACGAATATGCCGAGCCACAATTTGCGCGAAGTCGCGTCTGCAATTAGCGCGTACATCGACAATCCAGAAATTTCTATCGACGATTTGATGAAATTCGTCAAAGGTCCAGATTTTCCGACGGGCGGAATCATTTACGGAACGAGCGGATTCAAAAAAGCGTACAAAACTGGACGCGGAAAAATCACGATTCGTGCGAAATACGAAATGGAAACTTTGTCAAATGGGCGAGAATCCATCGTTTTTACGGAAGTGCCTTACGGCGTAAATACAACGTCAATTATCAAACGAATCAAAGAATTGGCGCGTGAACGTTCAATCGACGGAATTACGGGCGCAAACGACGAAACGAGCGACCGCACGGGTTTGCGCCTTGTGGTTGACTTAAAACGCGGGGCGTTGCCAAAACTCGTTTTAAATCAACTTTTTGCAAAGACGGAACTTCAAACGAATTTCAACGTCATAAATCTCGCGCTTGTAAAAGGGCGACCAGAAGTTTTGACGTTAAAGCAACTTATTGCGTATTTTGTGGAACATCGCGTGGACGTTGTTACACGTCGAACAAAATATCTTCTCGAAAAAGATTTGGCGCGCGAGCATATTCTTTCTGCATTGATTACCGCCGTCGATTCGATTGACGAAGTGATTAAAATAATTCGCGCTTCTCGCGACGTTCAAGTGGCAAAAAATTCGCTTGGGGAACGATTTGGATTTGACGACGTTCAGTCGCAGGCGATTGTGGATATGCAACTTCGCAGGCTCACAAATCTTCAAATTGAAGAATTACGTAGCGAAATGGCAACGTTAAAAGAACACATCGCGTATCTTCAAAATCTTCTAGACCACAAAGAAAAGATTTTCGCGCTAATCAAAGACGAAACGAATGAACTTGCAGAGCGATTTGGCGACGACCGCCGAACAGAAATTTGCTTTGAAGAAGCCGAAGAAATCAGCGCAGAAGATTTGATAAAAAAGCAAGACGTTATCATCACGATTTCAAAGTTTGGCTACATAAAACGTTTGCCACTTTCTCTTTATCGTTCGCAGGCGCGAGGCGGGAAGGGAAGTTATGTTGCATCAAGCCTAATCGAAGACGATTTTGTTACGCAAGTCATCACCGCGACAACGCATTCGTACATTACCTTTATTTCGAGTGCTGGTCGGGCGTATTGGATTCGTGCGCACGAGATTCCAGAAACGAGTCGCGCGGCGCGTGGTTCAAACGTGAAAACCCTCGTACAACTAGACGAAGGTGAAGAAATCACAGCGATTGTAGTTATAGACAACTATACAGAAAGTCAGTATATTTTTATGGCAACGAAGAATGGCGTTGTAAAAAAGATTCGCACAACGGATTTTGCTAACGCTCGTTCTCGTGGTGTAAACGCGATTTCGTTCAAAGAAGAAAACGACAGGCTTGTTTCTGCGGTTTTGGTTGGCGACGGCGATTCTGTGATGCTTGTTACAAAAAACGGGCAAGGTCTTTTGATTTCTGGCGATTCCGTGCGAGCAATGGGACGACAGGCATCTGGCGTGAACGGAATTCGGTTGCGTGACGGCGACGAATTGGTTTCTGCGGTTCGCGTTAGCGATGTTTCACATGAAACATTGATTATCACAGAATTGGGCTTTGGAAAGCGTGTCGATTGCATCGATTTCAGAGAACATGGCAGAAATTCTGGCGGACAGCGGATTTTTGGAAACGTCGAAAATCGCGGAAAAGTTGTTGGCGCGGTTTCGGTTGGCGCGAACGACGAACTCGTTTGCGTTACGAGTGCAGGAAAAGCGGTTCGAATTGCAACTAGCAATATAACTTTACAAAGTCGTACTTCAACGGGAACGAAAGTTGTGAGCCTTGAAAGTTCCGACCGCGTTGTTGGTTTTGATTGCGTTGCAAAAACGGAAGAAACGGAAGTTTAATTAAAACGACATACAGAGGGGAGTTTGTTGTTTTTCCAATAAAAAAGACCTATCAGGCTTTTTGCCGAGGATTTTTCCTCGGCTTTTTTTTGCCCAAATGTTTCACATGAAACATTTTTTTCTTTCCGATTTTAATTTTTCCATTTTGAATAAAATTTCACAAATCTTTAAATTTTTGTTTTTTCGATTTTTTGTGTTTCATGTGAAACATTTTTTTTGATGTTTCACAATTTTTTTTACGGTTTTTTCACGTTTCACATGAAACATTTTGCGTGGTTTTTGTTGAAAAATTGTGGGAATCTTTTTGAAAACTTTTTGCCATTCCTTGCAAATCGTTGCAAAATAAAGGTTTTTGGGAATTTTTTTGAAAAATTACTGTTTGTATTTTGTGGATAAATCGTGGAAAACTTTGTTGAAACTTTTAATTTATTTAAGATTATTTTAAGAAAACATTTTATATCGTTGCGGATTTTTCTTGTAACGGCTACAATTTGAACATGAATGAATTGACAAGCAAACAACGAAAAATTTTGGAAAAAGCCGCGCAACCACTTTCTCCGCTTGCGCAAATTGGAAAAGAACGGTTCAACGAGGAGCAGGCGGCGCAGATTCGGCGACTGCTTTGCGAGCATGAATTGATAAAAGTCCGCTACAACATTGTGCGGAATTTGCAATCCGACGAAAATTCAACCGATATAAAGCGCGAACTCGATTCTTTAATTGCAAAATACACGGATTCTGTTCACGTTCGGACGATTGGAAACGTTGGCGTTTTTTATCGTCCCGCCGATGACGCGGAAAATCGCAAGTTTGAAAAAATGCTCGAAAAATCAATTTCCTAAAAAAATGTTTCACGTGAAACATTTTCGTTTTTCGTGAAACAACGTATAATTTTCAAATGAACTACAAAAATCCTGTAATCCTTTGCGATTATTCCGACCCCGACGTGATTCGCGTTGGAAATACGTTTTATATGACGGCTTCAAGTTTTAATTTTTTACCAGGACTTCCAATTTTGACTTCTTGCGACCTTGTGAATTGGAAATTGGTGAATTACGCTTGCAAAAAACTTCCAAAAATCTACGACGAAGTTCAAAATGCTTGCGGAATTTGGGCCCCGTCGATTCGATTTCACGACGGAAAGTTTTACATTTTTTTTGGAATGCCCGACGAAGGGCTTTTTTTTGTTTGCGCAGAAAATCCGCTTGCACAATGGAGCGACCCCGTTTGCGTTTGGGCGGGGCGTGGATTTGAAGACCCATGTCCGCTTTGGGATTCTGATGGGCGAGTTTGGCTCGTTCACGCTTACGTTAAAAGTCGAATTGGATTCAATTCAAAGTTGGGAATCCTTGAACTCGACCCAAAAACTCTTTGTGCAATTAGCTAAGACCGCGTAATTTTTGACGGCACAAAAACTCAACCTACAATCGAAGGTCCAAAAATCTACAAGCGCGGCGGATTTTATTACATTTTTGCGCCTGCTGGTGGCGTTTCTGTGGGGTGGCAAACCGTTTTGCGTTCAAAAAATCTTTTTGGCGATTGGGAAGAAAAAATCGTTCTTGCGCAAGGAAAAAGCGCGGTGAACGGACCGCATCAAGGGGCGTGGGTGGAATCGTCGGCGCAAAACGATGAAAAAATCTCGGATTGGTTTTTGCATTTTCAGCATCGCGAGCCGTTTGGGCGAATCGTTCATTTGCAGCCGCTAAAATGGACGGCGGACGGTTGGTGCAAAATCGGTTCGGCGATTTTTGACAAAGACGAAGTTGGAGAGCCTTTAATGCAATTTGACTTTCCTTTTGACGAGTTTAATTTGAATTCTGAAGAAAAATTTTTGCCGAATAAAAAATGCGGATTCGGCGGAGATTTTGCGGAATTTCAATTTTCTGCGAATCCTCGTTTGGAATGGGCGGAGTTTGGCGAAAAAAGCGTTCGGCTTTCTGCACAAAACGAAAATCGCACGATTTGGACGAGCGGAAACGTTTTGACGAAAAAAATCGATTCAGAATCGTTTGAATTTTCGTGCGAGGTGGATTGTTCCAAAATTGAAAACGAAAGTTTTGCGGGAATTGTCGCGCTTGGCGACGAATATTGCGCACTTGGCGTGAAAAAAACGGGCGAATCTTTTTTTGCGACGGAAATAAAAAGCGTGGGCGGAAATACTGATGCGGAGCGGACGGAAAAAACGCGCGTGATTTGCGAAATCGCGGGCGAAAAATTCATTTTTGCGTTGAAGTTTTGCGCAAATAATCAAAACGAAAATTGTTTGCTTTCGATTTTGCAAGCTGACGGAAAAATTGCCGCCTCGGTGCCGTTCAATTTGCGCGGTGCGCATTGGGTTGGCGGCAGATTTGGATTTTTTGTAAAAGGTCGGGCGGGAAGCGCGGTTTTTTCTTCGATTCACATAAAATCAAACCCAATATAATGGAAGAAAATTGATTTTTTGCCCACTGTTCATTCTTAAATCAATCTGTTAGAATCAAAAAAATCTTAAAAAGAAGGAGAAATTTAGATGGCTGATGAAATGACTGAACTTAGCGAACCACAAAAAGAAATCAATGATTTGGTCGCGAAGGCACAGCAGGCTTTGGCGGAGTACGCAAACTTCGACCAGGAGAAAATCGACTACATCGTTGCGAAAGCGTCCGTTGCTGCTCTTGACCAACATGGTTCGCTTGCAAAACTCGCTGTTGAAGAAACAAAGCGCGGCGTTCTTGAGGATAAGGCGACAAAAAATCTTTTTGCCTGCGAATATGTCGTAAATCATATGCGCCACTTGAAAACGGTAGGCGTTATTGAGGACAACGATGTTACAGGCGTTGTAAAAATCGCAGAGCCTGTCGGTGTTGTTGCCGGTTTGACTCCTGTTACAAATCCAACTTCTACTGCAATTTTCAAATCTTTAATTTGTCTTAAAACACGAAACCCGATTATTTTCTCGTTTCACCCAAGCGCAATTAAATGTTCGATTGCTGCGGCAAAAGTCGTTTACGATGCAGCGGTTGCGGCTGGCGCACCAAAGAATTGTATTCAATGGATTGAAGAGCCGTCAATGGAAAAGACGAATCTTTTGATTTCCAACGACGGAGTTGCGACGATTCTTGCAACTGGTGGAAACGCAATGGTTCGCTCTGCGTATTCTCAGGGAAAACCTGCTCTTGGCGTTGGTGCGGGAAACGTTCCTGCGTATGTCGAAAAATCGTGCAATCTAAAACAGGCGGTAAACGACATCGTAATGTCAAAAGCGTTTGACAACGGAATGATTTGTGCTTCTGAACAGGGCGCAATCATCGACAACGAGATTTACGATGAAGCAGTCAAAACTTTCAAAGAATATCGTGCATATCTTTGTAACGCAAACGAAAAGAAACTCCTTGAAAAATATATGTTTGGCGTTGACGGAGACCCAACTGTGGCAAAACTCAACGCGGCTGTTCCTGGCATGAATCCAGTTGTTCTTGCAAAAAATGCAGGATTCGACATTCCAGCGGGAACGAGCATTATTCTCGTTGAGTGTAACGAAGTTGGCGTAAACGAGCCGATGACTCGCGAAAAGTTGTCGCCAGTTCTCGCATTGCTTCACGCATCAAGTACCGAAGACGGAATCAACAAGGCAAAACAGTTCCTCGAATTTGGCGGACTTGGACACTCGGCAGCGATTCACACGCAGAACAAAGAACTCGCAGAAAAATTTGGCGACATCGTTCCAGCAATCCGCGTGATTTGGAATTCTCCTTCGACATTTGGCGGAATCGGAAACGTGTACAACTCGTTCATTCCGTCGCTTACGCTCGGTTGTGGTTCTTACGGACACAACTCAACGGACGACAACGTTAGCGCAGTGAATCTTTTGAACGTAAAGAAATTGGGAAGGAGACGTAACAATATGCAGTGGTTCAAGATACCGGCAAAGATTTTCTTTGAGCGAGATTCAGTTGAGTACCTTCACCAGTTGAAGGACGTGCATAAAGTCATCATCGTTACTGACCGTTCAATGGTCGATTTGGGATTCGTTGATAAAATCACCGACCAACTCAAACTTCGCCGCGACCCCGTTCAGTATCAACTTTTCTGCGACGTTGAGCCAGACCCATCGATTCAGACAGTCCGCGAGGGCGTTGAGTTGATGAGAAGTTTTGCACCAGACACAATCATCGCGCTTGGCGGTGGTTCTTCAATGGACTGCGCAAAAGGAATGTGGCTTTTCTACGAGTATCCTGAAGTTGACTTCAACGACCTCAAACAGAAGTTCATGGACATCAGAAAGCGCGCTTTCCGCTATCCAGACCTCGGCAAAAAGGCGAAACTTGTTTGTATCCCAACAACATCTGGTACTGGTTCGGAAGTAACGCCATTTGCGGTTATCACGGACAAAGAAGAGCATAAAAAATATCCTCTTACGGATTACTCTCTCACACCAACAATCGCAATCATCGACCCAACATTCACGCTTTCGCTTCCGAAGAAAATCGTTGCGGATACGGGAATGGACGTTCTTACGCACGCAACAGAAGCGTATGTTTCGCAACTTGCAAACGACTTTACCGATGGACTTGCGATTCAGGCTGTTAAAATGGTCTTCCAGTACTTGGAGCGCAGTTACAACAACGGCAAAGACGATTACGAGGCAAAAGAGAAGATGCACAACGCATCTTGCTTGGCGGGTATGGCGTTCGCAAATGCGTTCCTCGGAATGAACCACTCAATGGCACACAAAATCGGTGGAGAGTTCCATGTGCCACACGGAAGAGCAAACGCGATTCTTCTTCCGTTCACGATTCGCTACAACGGAACACAGCCAACAAAACTCGCAACTTGGCCGAAGTACAACTACTTCAAAGCTGCGGAACGCTACGCAGAACTCGCTCGCGTGATTGGATTGAAATTCAACACCGTTGAAGAAGGCGTGGAAGCGTATGCAAAGGCGTGTGGCGATTTGGCAAAACGTCTTGGAATCCAGATGAACTTCAAGAGTCAGGGACTCGACGAGCAGGAATATCTTGCGGCGTTGGACAAATTGGCGTTCCTCGCTTACGAAGACCAATGTTCGCCAGCGAATCCGCGTGTTCCAATGATTGAGGACATGAAACAGATTCTAAAAGACGCTTACTACACAACAGAATTCTTCGATAACTAAGCGTTTTTGAAAAACGGCGGTTGAAAGACCGCCGTTTTTTTTGCCCTCTTCCATTTTTTCTTTTTTTGTAATAAAATCTTTTTTATTCACGGGCTATAGCGCAGCTGGTTAGCGTACAAGTCTGGGGGACTTGGGGTCACCGATTCGAATTCGGTTAGCCCGACTAAAATGGCGGTTTGAGATTTTCAAATCGCCGTTTTTTTTTGTGATTTTGAAAAACGATTCATCGGTTTGATTTTGATTGAACGTATAAAATTCAAACGAGTAATAACAAAATTTTGAAGATTTCCACAATTTTTGTCGATTTGTCCACAAAAAAATCGACTTTTCCACGACTTTTCCACAGGTTATCCACAAATACGTGGAAACATTGTGGAAATCTCACCTTTTTCTGCGATTCAAAATCGTGTTGTAATCCGATATAATTTCAAATCATGGAAGGAATAAAACTCATTGCGTCAGATTTGGACGATACGCTTTTGAATGCGGATTCAAAAATCAGCGATAGAAACGTTGCGGCTCTTAGAAAATGCGCCGAACGCGGGATTTACGTTGTTCTTTGTTCTGGGCGGCTTGAAAACGGGATTTTGCCGTTTGTGCGTCGGCTTGAAATTGCGGGAATGGAAGCGGGGCGATATTTAATTGCCGTGAACGGCTGTAGCGTTTTTGATTTGCACGAACGAAAGCAGATTTTGTGCAACGTTTTGCCTGGCGACGTTTTGATTCGTGCCGATGAAATTGCGCAAGAATTCGGTTTGAACAGTGAAGTTTATTCGCCAGACACGATTTTTTATGGACGAGAAAGCAAAGAAACATTGATGGACGTTCATCTTTGCAAAGTGAAAGGCGTACTCGTGGAAGACTACTATTCATTCCTCAAAAAAGGTTTTCCAAAAATGCTAATTCCTGCAAATCCCGAAAAATCGGATTTGATTTTGGAACTTCAAAAACGACTTCGCGCAGAATTTGGAAATCGCGCGGGAATTCTTACAAGTAAGCCGTATTTTCTTGAAATTCTCCCGCCGAATTGCGGCAAAGGCGAGGCGATTGCGTGGCTTTGCCATCATATTGGAATTCCGCTCGAAAATGTCGTGGCGTTTGGCGACGGAATGAACGACGAAAGCATGATTCGAATGGCAGGCGTTGGCGTTGCCATGAAAAACGCTTGCGACGAAATCAAAAAAATCGCAAACGAAATAACGGACGTTACAAACGACCAAGACGGCGTTGCAGATTTTTTGGAAAAACACGTTTTATAACGAAAAATTCTTCGTGTTTTTAAGGAAAAAATGTAGATGAAAATCATTATCGTTGGAGCAGGTTTTACTGGTCTGCAACTTGCAAAACGACTTGTAAACGGCAAAAACGACGTTGTTTTAATCGAAAACGACGAAGACGTTTCGCGTCGGGCGCAAGACCGTTCTGATTTTTTTGTGATAACCGCGGACGGCAATAATCTTGCCACGCTTGAAGAAGCGGGAATTGGAATTGCCGACGCTTTGGTTTGCGTTACTTCCAGCGACGAAGTGAACATGGTAACGTGTTCGCTTGCCGACAGCGTTTATCCGAATGTTCTAAAAATTGCGCGTGTGCGAAATTACGGCTACTACGTCAACACTGCAAAAGCGAGCGAACGCCACGGGCTTTCCAAAAAAAAGAGCCGACCTCTTTACGGAATCGATTTTATGGTGAATCCCGATTTTGAAGCGGCTTCTGCGATTGCAAATTCGTTTGACAAAGATTCGCTTGCAAGTTCGCTCAAATTTTCAAAGTCGAATTACGAATTGATTAGAATCGACGTGAACGAAAAAAGTCGATTTGACGGCGTTCAATTAAAAGATTTGTGGAAACTCACGGATAAAAAATTCGTCGTGGCGTTTGTGGAAGGCTCGAGCGGAAAATCGTCGCTTCCGTTTGGCGGTACAACGCTTTGCGCAGGCGATTCAATCGGAATCGTTTTGGAACGTTCGTGTTTGGCGGAATTCCTTTCGCTTTGCGGAATCGCGCCAAAAACAATCAAAAAAATCGTTCTTGTGGGTGCGGGCAAAATCGGTATGTTAATCGCCGAAAAATTGAAAAAACGCAAATTCGATTTTATCGTCGTGGACAGCGACGCAGAAAAAGCGCGCGCCGCCGAAGAAAGTTTCCCTGGAATCACGTTTAACACTGACGTTACGGACGAAAGTTTTTTGGAAGAAGAGCGCGTTGGCGAGTTTGATTTGGTGATTTGCTCCACAAACGCTTACGAAAAAAATCTTGTAAACGCGGCGTACATCGAATCGTTTGGCGTGGAAAATTCCATCGTTCTTGTGCCGTCTTCCGCGTACAATCCGATTGCGCGTCATCTTGGAATCGAAATCGCGATTCCCATTCGCGATACCGTCGTCGATTCGATTATGAGTCATCTTCGCGGTTCGTCCGTTAGCGGAATTCACTCGATTGACGGTGGACGGCTCGAAATCATGGAAATCACCGTGGGCGAACAATCAAAAGTCGCTGGAAAAAAACTCATGGAAATCTCTGAGCCTGGAAAATTTTTGATTCTTTTGGGGCAGAAAAACAGCGAAGAAGGCTATTCGATTTTGGGCGGAACTTCGGTTTTGGACGCGGGAACGCGCGTTGTTGTGATTGCGCGACGCGATTCTGCGCAGCACATTATAAGGAAATTTTCATGAGCGCGCTTGTTTTTTTTCGTTTGATTTTTGTTGTTTTGGCTGTCGTTGGAATCTCGCTTTTGCTTCCGCTTTTTGTTGCGCTGGGCTTGGGCGAAAAACAAATGATTTTGCCGTTTTTGCTTCCGATGATTTTTTCGGTTGGGCTTGGGCTTTTATTTTTTTTCTTCGGAAAAAAACGTTCGATTAAATTTTCCGTGCGTTCGGTTTATGCGTTTGTTGCACTCACTTGGATTTTGATAAGTTTTTTCGGTTCGATTCCACTCGTTGCAAGCGGATTTTTTCCGACTTTTTCAGACGCATTATTCGAATCAGTGAGCGGATTTTCCACAACGGGCGCGACCGTTCTAAAAAGCGTGGAAATTTTGCCGCGCAGTTTGAATCTTTGGCGATGCGAAATGCACTGGCTTGGCGGAATGGGCGTAATCGCGTTGACCGTTGCGCTTTTGCCACTTTTGGGCGTGGACGGTTTTCAGTTAATCAAAGCGGAATCCACTGGACCTGAAAAAGGAAAAATCACGCCGAAAATGGCGAACACGGCGGAAGTTTTGTGGTTTCTTTATTTTTCCTTAACAGTGATTCACGCGATTTTGCTAAAAATCTTTGGCATGGATTGGCTCGATTCGATTTCTCACGCATTTTCCACAATGGGAACGGGCGGATTTTCCACGCGCGACGCGAGCATCGCCTATTACAATTCGCCCGCAATCGAATGGGTTTGCACGATTTTTATGTTTTTGTCGGGCGTAAATTTCAGTTTGTATTTTTATCTTCTTTCGCGCCGATTTGACGAAGTTCGCAGAAATTCAGAATTAAAAGCGTATTGCCTAATCTTTTTTTCAACCACGATTTTAATCACTATTCTTTTAATTGCGCCTTGCGATGGATTTTTTCCCGCTCTACGAATCGCCGCTTTTCAAGTCGCTTCTGTCATAACATCCACGGGATATTCCACCGCTGATTACCAACTTTGGCACACAGCGGCACAATTTTTGCTTTTCGCGCTTTTTTTTACGGGGGCTTCGTCTGGAAGCACGTCGGGCGGATTCAAAATCGTGCGTTGGTGCGTTCTTGCAAAACACGCCAAAAACGAAATGCTCAGAATGTTGCACCCGCACGGCGTATTTTCTTTGCGCTTGGATGGGCGTTCTGGCAGAAAAGAACTCGTGTCAAACGTTGCGTCATTTGCGTTTGTTTACGTTCTTTTTGTATTCGTAACCGCGTTTTTTGGAACGCTCGCCAGGCTCGATTTGTTTTCAGCGTTTGCGACGGCACTTTCGATGGTTGGAAACGTCGGGCTTTCGTTTGGCGAATTAGGACCTGGCGCGTCGTTTGGATTTTTGCCGAGCGCGCTAAAATTCTGGTACAGTTTTGCAATGATTGCGGGCAGGCTTGAACTCTACAATCTTCTGATTTTTTTCCTTTTTGAATATTGGCGAAGATAAAACGATGAGAATATCTCCAAAAATCCGAATTTGTCGAGTAAAATATAAGAATGGAAATTTTGGAGAATATTGCAGAATATTACGATGAACTTTACCCGATTGCAAAATCTCAGCGGGAATTTTACGCGAAAATTGCCGAGCCTTTTAAGAATCCCGTTAAATTTTTGAGAATTGGTTGCGGAACTGGGGCATTTGAACATTTGCTTGCGCAAGAAGGCGCGGACGTTACAGGCACAGAAACGATAGATTCGCTTTTGGAATCGGCGAATCGTCGTCGTCGAACGCAACTTATGTCGATTCGTTTTTTCAACATGACGAATTTGGAACTTTCGCGTTATCTTGGAAAAGGTTTTTACAACGTCGTTTCGATTTTGGACGGACGAATTATGTTTACAAGCGACCCCGTTCTTCTCGAAAAATTATTTTTTGATTGCCACGCTCTTCTTTCTGACGGTGGGCGATTTGTGGTTTCGCTTCCAGATTTTGATTTTTTTTCGGGCGAAGAATTTTCTTTGCCGACTCGCAAAAGTATCCGTGCGAGCCTTTCAAGCGCGGTGCGAAAAAATAAAGATTCTTATTTTTTTGAACAACTTTTGGAAAACGGAAACGGAAAAATCGTTACCGTAACGCGCGACGCAAAAATTTGCGTGCCGAATCGCGCTGCGTTTGTGGCTCTTTCCAAAAAAGCAGAATTTTCTGCCGTGGAATTCAAAAAAGGTTTTGACGACCAAACCGACGGCGAACTTGTTGCGATTTTTTCAAAATGATTTTAAACGATTTTCCATTTGCCGTTTTCCCGAATAAATCGTTTTGCAGGAATTTCCAGCAATCTTCCGTCTTCGCCAAGCATCGTGATGGTTTGCGTTAGCTGGTTCACGTCTGTTATTCTAAAACCGACTTCTTCAAAAATAATGTGAACGCCCTCGGCGGGAAGTTTTTTTCTCGCCTCCGCATACCAATTATTTTCGTAAGAAAGACAGCAAAGAAGTCTTCCGCATTGTCCGCTGATTTTCATGGAATTTAGCGAAAGACCTTGTTCTTTTGCCATTTTAATTGAAACAGGCGGAAGTCTATCGCTTATTGCGTGGCAACAATACGGACGACCGCAAATGCCCAAGCCCCCAATTATTCGGCTTTCGTCGCGCACGCCGATTTGTCTAAGTTCAATTCGCATTTTAAAAATCGAAACTAAATCTTTTACAAGTTCGCGAAAATCTACGCGCGATTCGCTTGTAAAAAAGAAAAGTGCTTTCGGCTCGTCAATCAAAAAATGCGTCGCAATTAATTTCATTTCGAGTTTGTGCAGAGCCGCCCTTTCTTTGAAAATCTCAAACGCTTCGGCTTCTTTCACAGAAAATTCTTTGTAACGCGCAACGTCTTCTTTTGTGGCAATTCGTTCAATTTTTATGATTTCTGTTTTTTTTATGCCAATCGGCGCGTTGATTTTTCCCATAAAAATCGCAACGTCTTTTCCGTATCGCGTTTGAATTATTATTTTGTCGCCTTTTTTTGGAGAAAACGCGCCTTGCGAAACGAAAACGCCTTCTTTTGAGTATTCAATTCGCGCATAGCAAAGATTTCCTTGATATACAAATTGTTCTTTTTCGTATTTGTGCGATTTTTCGATTTCGTTGTCTTCTAATTCCGAAATATCTTCGTTTTCTTCGTAGTCCTGTTCAAATATATCGCTCATATTTTCTCTTATCCTGCGAGTAAATCCACTATAAGCCCATTTAATTCTTCGATTCTTGCTAGAATATTAATGTTTCTACTATGATTATATAACATATCAGATACAAGATTATCGAGTTTTTGATTTATTATACGAATCTGATGATACGGTGGCAGAACCCGCCCGCGTCTATTCCGTCCAAATCGACGTTTTTCCAAAACCTCAAAATTGTTGCGTTCTACATATTTCAGAAATTGTCCAATTTTTGTTCGATAATTCGAAATATTTTCATACGTTTGATTTTCTTTGAGCGCGTCGCCTGCAATGTCCGCCGCGTCTTTTAGAAAAACAATCGCGCTTTCTTCGTCCATTCCCGCAATTTCCACGGGAAATCCGTCGGCAAGAAGTTGCGCTTCTTCTTTTGATTTTTTTAACGTGTCCGCAAAAGAACGCCGAACGCCGCTCGTTTTTTCTTCTTTTTTTGCTTGCATTGTGGCTTGTTGCCCCGCCGCTTGCGCCGCCTGAAAATACAACGATTGACTTGAAACGGAAACTGAATCGACTCCCATTATTCGTCCTTCTTTGTTAAGTCGTTTCTTTTTACCAATGAATCGAGGACGCTTCGCTGTGTTTGCGAAGCGTTTTG
The DNA here is from genome assembly GCA_905233535.1 of uncultured Treponema sp. Classification (GTDB taxonomy): domain Bacteria; phylum Spirochaetota; class Spirochaetia; order Treponematales; family Treponemataceae; genus Treponema_D. Next base: position 43,588 of record CAJOEO010000001.1, on the reverse strand, counting down.
CGCGTTTTCAAATTCCACCTCGTCTTTGTGAGAAATGCAATGCCCATGAAAAATTGCTTTATCGTCTATTCTGACTTTTTTTGTGCAGATGTCGCCCAAAACGGTCGCCGTTGAAAGAAGTTTTACAAACTCTGGCGCAAACACGTCGCCAATTACAATTCCGTAGATTTCCGCGCTACCCGCTGTAACGTTTCCGCGGATTCTTGCACGTTCTCCAACAAAAATATTTCCCGTTGCGTCAACACTTCCATCAATGTCGCCCTCAACTCGCATGTTTCCGTTTACTTTTATGCTTTCGCGGAACGACGAGCCTTCGCCGAGAATCGTGTTTATTGAAGTATTGTCCGTTAAAAATCCCATATTATTTTGTATTCGTCAATTTTACGTTGACATATTGCGCTGGGTCTACAACGTCAGAACCTATATGAATCTCATAATGTAAATGCGGACCAGTTGAAAGTCCTGTATTTCCAATCGTGCCTATTATATCGCGTTGGCTAACAAATTGCCCTTTTTTTACTTTTACCGTTGACATGTGGCAATATCGTGTATACATTCCGTGTTTGTGTTTTATGATAACATAATTTCCGAACCCAGAATCATAAGCAACTGTAACAACCTGACCATTTGCCGTTGCCATAATCGGGTCGCCAGAACGGAACGTCGAAATATCAAGTCCTTTGTGAATGTACCAAACTCCAGAAATCGGGTGGCGATTTTGTCCAAAATGTTGCGAAATATGCCCGATTCCGCCTTTTATTGGCCAAATGTTTGGAATGTCCGTAAAAAGCGATTCTTGATTTTCGAGCATTTTTCCGATTTGTTCGATTGGTTGAATAGAATCTTCCAAAAACGAAGAAAGTTGCTTCATGTCGGCGACTTCTTTTGTTAATCCTGACGCGGTTTCTTGCGTTTCAAAAAGCGAATTCAAATCGCTGTCAGAATTTGTGTTGTTTGCGATTGTTTTTGATTGACTAATTCCCAAAAGAGAAAGCGTTTGCGAAAGCGACGATTTAAATCGTTTTGCAGATTGAAGAACGTTGTTGTTTTCGTCGCGTAATTCGTCAAAACTTGCCAAAAGTTCGCGGTTTTCTTTTGTTGCGTTTGCAAGTTCCTCGCGGATTCCTGAATCTTGTCGCTTAAAATAAATAAACGATGCAACTATTCCAATGACGAGTACAATTCCAAATACAAGTGCGAATACGTTAGTTTGAAAATTTACAACTTTTCCCCGCGAATGCGGAACAACCATAATTGTGAGTTTGCTATCGCACGCTCGAAAAAATCTTAGTATTCCCCTGCCAAAAAGCGCAAAAACGCGCTGTGCAAGGTTTGCAAGTGATGAAATCGCGTTTTTTTCTAGCCGTTTGTAATGTCGTGCCTTTGCCAATCTAGCACCCCACTTTTTTTTCAGAATACTACCATATATAAATGAAAATAGTCAAACTAGCGAATATTTTTCACAATTATCTAGTTTATTATCGGCAAAAATACGATAAATTTTCAGTTCATATAAAAATTGACAGAAGAATTCTGTTTGTGTTATTCTAAGCCGTCTTGTCGGGGTGGTTCTTTTTGTACCGCGTAACCACCAGAGCTAAAAATAACGGAACGAAAATATGCAATTTTTTGATACTCACGCTCACCTCGGTCTTATTTACGAGGATTCTGTCGAGCAAATTCGCGTTGTTCAGCAAGCAAAAGTTGCTGGCGTGGCGCGAATCGTTAGCATAAATAATAGTCTTCGCGATTTTAAGAAAGTCTATCCCGTTTTAAAGCCGATTCCGTGGGTTTATCATGCGGTTGGCGTTGCTCCCGTTGAGGTTATGAATCCTGGTCAAAATTGGATTTCTACAATCGAATCTAGTGCAAAATTGCCAAACGTCGTTGCAATCGGCGAAACTGGTTTGGATTATTTTAAGCAATTTGGAAACAAACGAAGTCAAATTGAACTTTTTATTACTCAACTTGAAATTGCGCGAAAATTCGATTTGCCAGTCATAATTCACAATCGAAATGCGGGCGCGGACGTTTTTAATATTCTAAAGGAAAAAATTCCGCCAGCGGGCGCGATTCTTCATTGTTACGACGAAGACGCAAAATACGCAAAGGCTTGTCTTAACGCGGGTTTGAACGTTTATTTTTCGTTTGCGGGAAATCTTACTTACAAAAACGCGCGGAATTTACATGAAACCGTTTTGAATATTCCGTTGGATAGAATTTTGTTGGAAACCGAAAGTCCGTTTATGATTCCTGCAAAAGTCAAAGAGAAAAAGCGAACAATGCCAGCGTACATCGTTCATACGGCGCGATTTCTTTCCGAAATGCTAGAAATTCCGCTAGAAGAACTCGCTCCTCAAATTTGGAAAAATAGTTGCAAGATTTTCCGTTTGCCCGAATAAATATGGAAAAAAACGATTTGCTTTATCATTCTGTAAAAATTGGCTCGCTTTCCCTTGATGGAAATCTTTTTCTTGCCCCCGTCGCTGGATATTCCGACCGCGCATTCCGTTCGATTTGTGCGGATTGCGGTGCGGATTTTTCGTACACGGAAATGGTCAGCGCGGAGGCTCTTTCGAGGAATAATCTAAAAACGGAAATTTTAATGCGTCGTGCGCCAAACGAAAAAAAATACGCCGTGCAGATTTTTGGCGGAAAAGAAGACGTTATGGCGAGGGCTGCAAAAATCGTAATCGAAACGACTGACGCAGATTGCATCGACATAAATTGCGGTTGCCCTGTTCCAAAAATTGTAAAAACTGGTTCGGGGAGCGCGCTAACGCGCGACGTTGACCGACTTTTTAGTGTGGTTCGTGCGGTTGTGGAAAGCGTAAAATCTTCACCGCGACCTTTCGTTCCAGTTACGGTGAAAATCCGTTCGGGTTGGGATTTTGAACATCTTTCTTGGCGCGAAGCGGCGGAGGCTGCAATTAGCGCGGGCGCGGCTGCGATTACGCTCCACGCTCGAACGCGCTCGCAAGGCTACGAAGGCAAAGCCGATTGGAATCTTCTTTCGTCGCTTGCAAATCTCGTTCACGAAAAAACGGACGGAAAAATCCCCGTTTTTGGCTCTGGCGACCTTTTTTCTCCGCAGGACGCAAAGCGAATGTTGGAATCCACAAATTGCGACGGCGTAATGTTTGCGCGTGGCGCGATGGGAAATCCGTTCATTTTTACGCGGACAAAAAGATTTTTGCAAACGGGCGAAGATTTAGAAATTCCGTTTTCAGAAAAAATCCGCGCGGGTTTTCGCGAACTTTCGCTTTTGGTGGAAGACGTGGGCGAAAAAGGCGCGTGTTTGGAGGCTCGAAAAAGATTTTGCGCCTACGCCAAAGGAATCAACGGAAGTGCGGTTTTGCGCCAAAAAATTGTGCAAGCGTCCAGCGTTTCAGATTACAAAGAAATTTTTTCCGAGTGGCTTTAATCAACGTTGAAAATTGTTAAACAAACTTTTGTTGTAAATCCCGCGTTTTTCAACTAGAATGAAAAATCATGGGTTTCATTCAGACGCTGAAAGAATTTTTTGAGTCCATATTCAAGGCTTCATCTCCAGAAGTAAAAAAAAGGCAAGAATTGCGAAAAATCGAATCCGATTTGCGTTCCCGCGTGCCGCAAATTTACAAAAGCGAGATGCTTCAGCCGAATTTCGCCGAGTTTTTCCGAATTCTCTACGAAAACACAAAGCCCGTAGAGGACGTGCTTAGCGTTACTGTTAGAAGTTCTGACGTTCTTATGAATAGTAAATTTGAAAGTCAGTTGATTCTTACAGGATTTGACGAAGCAACGCAGAAAAAACTCGAAAAGTTGAGTTACGAAAACCGAAAAGACGCGGTGGAAACGTCGAATTTGACGATGAATCAACAATTTGAACTTCAACGTCGGAGTTTTTCGGAAATTATGCATCTTTTGGAACGACCTGAATTCAAGAAAATCGACGAAACTCTTTCAAAAATTCAGCAACTTTCTGACGTTTGCCGTTTCAATTATTTGAACATAATAAACGCATTTGACCCAGGATACGCGGGCGTTTCACCGTCGCTCGTTGCCGCGCGTGCCGTTTCTCCAGAAAGCATTAGCGCGTTTTTGCAAGACCTTTACTACATCACGGCGAATTTGTCGCTTAATTCGTCGGTTGTGCGGGCGGTTCTCGCGCTTGCGCAATTAAAAACTGGCGCACCTTTAACAAAAGAACGCGCGGATTCTTTGACGGAAAATATTAAAAAAATCAGCACGATTCTTTCAAAAAAACTCGACGGCGAAACTTTAAGAAAAGTCATTTGCGTTGCAAAAAAAGACCCAAGTTTTAAGCCAAAAATCGCGACTTATCAAGGCGGTTCGATTCAAAAGTTTTTGGATTATATGCAAGGACGATTTGATGCGGACGAAAATCGAATTAAAACCGAAATAAAAGATTACACGATTTCGTTTGAACTGCGCGAACTTTTTGGTGAAGCCCCGCTTTTGGAATTCAAAACGTACAATTCTGCGATAAACGACAAAATCCGAAACTGCTCGCCGTTCTCGTTTGAGTGGCTCACGCCTCTTCAGACTATGAAAACGTTTCTCAATATGTATTTTTCTGAAGCAGTGCGAACTGTTCTCAACAACATTGTTATTGAAGGATTTTTTTCAAATCCTGCGTACAAAACGGAATTTTCGACGCTCGTTTATGCTTGTAACGAAATCCCAGGACGACTTGAAGCGTTTGAAAAATCGTTTGAACACGGAGCGAAAAACGACGAAGCGAATCTTCTTGGGGTTATCGGAGATGCAACAAACGACCCAAGTTTTATCAAACTTCTTGGAAATATTGTAAACGGCATAAACGCGCAGGCGCACGCAATAATTCAAGAAGAAAGCAAAAATCTATTTAATTTGTACAAACACATTGGCGAATTAGTTGTGGACGCAAAAAAATCAAAAAGCGACCTAATTTCAAATATAAAAGTTCTAATGTCCTCTACAAGAAATCGCGACGGCTCAGGCATTCTTGAGCAACAGCACGGCGCATGGAAGACGTTCCTCAAAATTATGAAGAACTACGCAATCATTGGGGATTTAGATGATGACTCGAAATAATCTTTTTTTTGACATTGATTTACCGAGTGAAAATTGTTCGAACCTTGTTTGTAAATCGTATCGCGACAGTTGCGAAAAACAGATTTACGATTTACAGCAAATTTTGGAGATTTCGCGTTCTCTTTGTTCCACTCTTGAGTTTACAAAATTAGTTCAAGCAATGCTTGACAGTTGCATGACGCTTTTTCTTGTGCAAGCGGCGGGTTGTTTTTTAATCGAATCTATGGATTCCGATTCGTTTGTACTCGGCGAAAATTTCGTTGGCTTGGAACTCGACCCAGAATTAAATTACAAAATTTCTTTGGCAAGTCCGCTTTCTTCGATTTTGGAAGAAAATCGCGTTTATTCAATGGGCGAACTCGAATCTGTTTTGTCGTCAACTCAAAATAATCGTCGTGAAGAAGACGAAGAAACTCTCCAAATGGATATGGCGGTTCTTTCTTCTCTAAAGCCGACTTTGGTCGTTCCGCTTTTGCAACGTGGGCATTTGGAAGGAATTTTAGTTTTTGGCGAGAGAATAATAATTGGACCTGAAAACGGAGAAGCGGAAGAACTTTTCAGCGATTACGAAAAGGCGCGTGCGCTAGAAATCGCATCTCTTGCGGCAATCGCCATAAACAACGCGATTTTGATTGAACGTTCAAGCACCGACATGATGACGCACCTCAAACTAAAATATTATTTTTTCAACGCGCTTTCCGAAAAACTCGAATCCGTTGTGCGTGAAGGCGGAAATCTTGCGGTTTTAATGTTCGACATCGATTTTTTCAAAAAATTCAATGACACTTATGGACACGCTTGCGGGGATTTTGTTCTAAAAACCGTGGCTTCTCTTATTTCGTCGAGCATTCGGAACATCGACATTGCGTCCCGTTACGGCGGCGAAGAATTTACCGTAATGCTCATCGATTCCGACAAAGACAACGCTATGAACGTTGCGGAGAGAATCCGAGAAAAAATCGAATCGTTTGATTTTTTGTACGAAACAATCCACGTTACTGTAACGATTTCCGTTGGAGTTTCCGTTTACGATTCGGTGAAAAATCCCGAAGAAAATCCAAAAATCCTCGTTGAACAAGCAGACCGCGCACTTTATGTTTCAAAACGAAATGGGCGCAATCGCGTAACTTTTGCAGATTCGGCGGTGAGTTCTAGCGGGAATTTACCGAAATAAATTCCAATGGATTTAAAACTTTTTTTGCTTTCAAAAATTCGAAAACCGCTTCGCTATTCATATAATCGCGTTGTTTTGTACGTCATTGCAATTTGTTGCATGACGTTTTTGTTGTTGCGTTATACAGTCATAATTCCACTCGACGAAAGCGCGTTTGCCCTTTCGGTGCGTGGCATTTTTGCGCGTGCGTTTTGGCAGCCAGTTTCGTATCTTTTTGTCCACGGCGGCTGGAGTCATCTTATTTTTAACATGATTGCGCTATTATTTTTTGGAATTCCCGTGGAAAAAGCACTAGGCTCAAAAGAATTCACGATTTTATATTTTTTTACAGGAATTTTTGCGGGACTTTTTTCAGTCGCGCTTTTTTACACGCTTGGACTTTTCCAAATCTCTCAAGGCATGTATCCTGTTGCTTGGCTTTATCAACTCGTTGGCGCGAGCGGCGCGATTTACGGCATTCTGCTCACCTACGCAACGATTTTTCCGAGTTCGCGGATTTTCATTTACGGAATAATTCCCGTTCCTGCGCCATTGCTCGTTGTAATTTACACATTCATCGAATTTTTCAGTCAATTTTCTAGCACGACGAACGTAGCACACTGCACGCATTTGGCGGGCTTTGGATTTGCGTTTCTTTACATTTTGATTAGAATGGGAGTAAATCCTATAAAAATATGGAAAGACACATACAAACGCTGATTTTTTCTATAATTTTCTCGATTTTTTCTGTGCCACTTATACCGCAAGAATCGCAAGAAAATCGCGTTCGATTTTCGCTTTGGGCGCAGACCGAAGTTTACCCAGGATATTTTGACGAGCGCGTCGGCGAACACGAACGTTCAATGAACGAAATAAAAGACAACGACGAATGGTATTCCGTTCCCGTCCGAAAAATTCGCGAAATCGCACCGTTTTTAGTAGAAGGCATGGTTTACGGCTGGAAATTTTCGTATACGCCTTACGACAAAGCGCGTGGCGTGGAAGAATTTTTTGAATTTTCCCCGATAAACGAACTTTCCGAAGAAGAAAAATCAAAAATTGGCTACAAAAATCCCTGGTCAGAGGATGGCAAACTTTCCGTTTGGGTCGAATTCCAAAGAACGCCGTCGCAAATCAACCGATTTCGTTCTTGGAATAGCGTTCTGCACCCAAAAATCAAGGGCGTTGGATTTTCAAAACTCGCGTTTGGCTTTGACGGAATTCGCTTGGCAAGCGAGGAAGCACTCAAAAATGCAGTCCGCGAATACGCAAGAACTCGCATAAAAACAAAGCCAAAAGAAATTTCTGGAACAGTAATCGTGCGAGAACCACCAATTATCGGAATTGATTCTGGAAGATACCGCGTTACCCTTGATTTTTTCATGGAATCGGATAGAATAATAGAGTACAAAACATTCTGAACGATTACAGAATATTTGGAGGAACTTAATATGAAGAGGTTTTTAGCTGCTGCAGTCGCGCTTTTCTGCTTTGCAGGAATTGCAGTTGCAGAAGACGCAAGCGATTTGCTTTCTGCGCCGCAGGATAGCCTTACGAGAACAATCGTTCCCGAAGACCAGCATGTAACGAACAAAACTGCGAGCATAAAGATGGAGTATACGCCGCTCACAGATGAAGTGATTGCGTATTACACTGTTCTTGCGGTTTCGTACGATTCTGGCGAGGCAATGAATTCAATTCTTGAATGTCTTAATGATTTTAAGACTCAGTATGGTTACTACAACTATAAATATCTTAGAAAAGATAGCGTAAAATACTACAAGGACGACAAGGGCATGAAGTGGGCAACTCACAGACAGTGGGTTAAGTTCTCTAAATAAGCCCGACGTGAAAATGCGTCTTTTGTAAACATTTTGGGCCGACCTCGTTGGGGGTCGGCTCAAAATGTTTATGAGCATTTTAAAAATAAAAATCACGGAGTTGAACAAATGGACATTGCGAGCATAATCAAAAATCTGCACCCGCTAGAAATCAAGGTTCTTCTAAAATACAACCAAAACGACGAACTTTCTGCGGAAAAACTTTCCAAAGAACTCTCTTATTCGACGGGGCATTCAAATCAAGCGTTTTCTTGGCTTAGCGGAAAGAAATTGCTTTCTGAGGTAAATCGACTTCCTCATACGTTTTACGAAATCACGGAAACGGGGCGAAGTTGGGCGGAAAGCGGAATTCCTGACGAAAAAATCGTTGATTTTTTGAAGAAAAACGGCGAATCGACTTTGCCAGAAATTGCGCAGGGAACGGGGCTTGCTCAAAAAGACGTTGGAAGTGCGTTCGGGCAACTTTCAAAAGAGGGCATTCTCAAAATGAACGCGCAAAAAAAAGCGGAGGTCGCTAACGAAAATCTTTCTCCGCGAATTTTGACTTTGCGCGAACTTTTGAAAAAAGCCGCGGCTATGGAAGCGGGGCAGTTGGATGCGGCTTCTCTTTCCGACGACGAAAAAAAAGCGATTGCGCCTTACGCAAAAAAACGCGGCGCGGCGGATTCTCCGTTTAAGATTTTGGAGCGGGAGACCGTTCTCTATAAACTTTCAGAGCATTTTAAGGAAGTTGTGGACGCGCTTAAAAACGCAGGAATCACAGGAAACGAACTCGGCGAAGTTACGCCGAAAATGCTTTCTTCGGGTGAGTGGAAAAAAGGCACGTTCCGCGCGTATAACATCGCAGTTCCGCCCGCGCGAATTATTCCTGGGCGCACGAATCCGTATGTTCAGTTTTTGGAAAGCGTAAAAGACAAACTCTGCTCGCTTGGTTTTCAGGAATTCGACGGACCGCTTGTGGAAACGGAATTTTGGAACGGCGACGCGCTTTTTATGCCGCAATTCCACGCGGCTCGCGACATTCACGATGTTTACAGAATCAAAAATCCGACGCACGCAAAATCAATCGAAGAGCCGTGGCTTTCAAACATTGCGGCGGCGCACCGAAACGGCGGCAACACGGGAAGCCGTGGTTGGAATTACGAATTCGACAACGAATTTACTCGTCGGCTAGTTCTTCGCTCACAAGGAACGGTTTTGTCGGCGCACCAACTTCACACGGCGCAGATTCCTGGAAAATACTTTGGAATTGCGCGCTGTTTCCGCTACGACAAAGTTGACGCTACGCATCTTTCGGACTTTTACCAAACGGAAGGAATCGTTTTGGGCGAAAATGTGAATTTGCGGACTCTTCTTGGATTTTTGGAAATGTTTGCAAAGGAAGTTGCAGGCGCGACGGAAGTCAAATATGTGCCTGGCTATTTTCCGTTCACCGAGCCTAGCGTTGAAGTTCACATCAAGCACCCCGTTCTCGGCTGGTTTGAACTTGGCGGCTCGGGCATTTTCCGTCCCGAAGTTACAAAAGCGATGGGCGTAGATGTTCCAGTTGCCGCTTGGGGAATCGGAATCGACCGAATGGCGTTGATGGCGTTGGGCTTGAACGATTTGCGCGAGCTTTTCAGCGAAAACATCGAAGAAGTCAGAAAAAGAACAGCGAAGTTCTAAATCGATTTTTCGTTTTGAATTTTTGAAACAAAAACGCCGACTTTCCGCAAAAAGAAAGTCGGCGTTTTTTAGGCGTTTTTGCAATTCATCAAAGCGTTACGCCGTCTTTGAAAATCGCAATTTCGCGGTAGCCGTTCTTTTCGTTTTTTGTAACAGCGCGCCCCGAAACCGTGTCAATAATTAACTGAAGAAGCCTGTCTCGCACGCGGTCGCTCGGCTCGTCAAGCAAATCCGCCGCGTCAAAATCAATCCAGCCGTGCTTATTTTTTGCAAGCGGGTGATTTGTCGCGATTTTCACCGTGGGAACTGGCGCACCGAGCGGAGTTCCGCGTCCCGTTGAAAACAAAATGATGTTCGCGCCCGCCGCCGTCATATCCGTGGTGGAAACAATGTCGTTGCCAGGTCCTTCAAGAAGCGTCAAACCCTTTTCAGTCAAGCGTTCGCCGTATTTTAGAACGCCAGTAACTGGGGCTTTTCCGCCTTTCTGCACGCAACCGAGCGATTTGTCTTCAAGCGTGGTGATTCCGCCCGCTTTGTTTCCGGGACTTGGATTTTCGTAGCAAACCTGATTGTGCCGCGCATAGTAGCCTTTGAATCCGTTGATGAGATTCACCGTTTTGTCGAATCGATTTTTGTCCACGCAGCGATTCATCAGCATCTGCTCCGCGCCGAACATTTCGGGAACTTCCGTGAGCATAACGCGCCCGCCCATTCCCGTCATCGCGTCGCAGATTCTGCCGATTAGCGCGTTCGCCGTGATTCCGCTCATTCCGTCAGAGCCGCCGCATTTCATTCCAAGAACGATGTCCGTGAGCGGTGCTTCTTCCCGCTTGAATTTGCTAGCAAATTCGGCAAGTTCTGTGAGGAGTTTTTTTCCTTCTTCGAGTTCGTCCTCGAAATTCTGCGTAATCATAAACTTCACGCGATTTTCGTCGTATTCGCCCAAAAATTCCTTGAAATACGGAATGTTGTTTTCCTCGCAGCCAAGCGAAACCACAAGAACGCCGCCTGCGTTCGGGTGATGAACCAAATCCGCCAAGATTTTCGCCGTTGTTTCTTTGTCGCCACCCATTTGCGAACAGCCGTACGGGTGCGTCCAAGTGAAAAATCCTTCAAGCCCGCCTTTTTGAAGAGGCTTTGGGTCGCCGTCGCAGAATTTTGCGTTTGCCCACATCGCAAGTTTTTCAGAAATGCGGTTTACGCAGCCGACAAGCGGAATAATCCAAACTTCGTTGCGACTTCCGACGCGCCCGTCCGCACGCTTGTACACATTCACCGAAGGAACATTCGCGCGGAGTTTTTCCGTGTCTTTGTACCAGGCATCATACGCGGCTTTCGCTTTTGCCTCGTCGTAAGTATACTCTAATTCGCCAGAAAGAAGAGTGTGAATATTGTGCGTGTGAACGTGTTTTCCTGCGGAAATATCTTCGGTCGCCGAACCAATCGGGTAGCCGTATTTGATGACGCTTTCGCCTTTTTTAATGTCGCGTATAGCAAATTTATGTCCCGCCGTAATGTCTTCCTGCAAAGTAACGGTAACTTCAGGAACATCGTCCATCGCCTCAAGCGTAACGGAAGTGCCTTTTGAAAGCGGCTGGAGCGCGACGGCAACAACATCAGCCTCGTTTATCCTGATTGCAATTTTGCTCATAAATACCTCTAAAAAAATTGATTGAAACAAGTCGATTTTATCACGGAATTGAAGAAAACCAAAACACAAAATCGACATTTTGAATTTTTCTATTCGCTTTCGCGGACTTTAAACGAACTTACCGCCTGCGAAAGTCTATTTACGGATTGCGTTGAAGATTCCGCCACGGACGCGATTTCTCCAGACGTATCCGAAAGAGCGCGCGAAGCCATCAAACATTCTTCGGTTGCACTCGAAACGGTGTTTCCCGCATCCGAAAGATTTCTGCACGAAAACGCCATGTCGTTCATCGTTTTAGAAAGAACCGACGCGCTTTCGTTGACTTTTTCCGCGCTGTCTTTTATTTCGCTCAGCGCAGAAAGAACGTTTGTGGCGTTTTGACTTTCTCCCGTAATCGTGTTGTCGAGTTGCTTTACAACGGACGCGATATATTGAATCCGCTCGATGTTGCTCACAAACGAAGATTCCACCGCTTCCGACGAATTTGAGATTTCATTGATTTCATTTTGAATCTTTTTGAGAGCGTCGCTTGAACTTTTTGCCTGCGCCGACGTGGTTTCCGCGAGTTTTCTGATTTCGTCCGAAACAACCGCAAAACCTTTGCCCGCGTCGCCTGCGTGCGCCGCTTCAATCGCCGCGTTCATCGCAAGAAGATTCGTTTGACTCGCCACGGAAGAAATTACCGCGTTCATTTCAAGAAGCGTTCCCGATTGAGCCTTTACGGTTTGAATCTGCGAAACGGATTCTTTTAATGCGTTCGTGCTTTTTTTCGTCGCGGAAACAAAATCTTCAACCGACGACGAAATCGCCGCCATGCTTTTTGAAATGTCCATAAAATTCTTAACCATCGCTTCAATCGTTCCAGACGACGAAGAAAGCAAATCGTTTTGCGCTGAAATTTCGCTAGAAAGAACGTCGATTTCGCCGCCAATCATTTTTACAGAACGTTCCACCGACGAAACCGCGCTACTTTGGCTTGAAATGCTATCGCCCATCATAGAAATTGAACGCTCGGTTTCGCCAACGGAAGCTGAAATATTTTTTGATGTTTGCGTAAGTTCCGTGGAAACGTTTGAAATGTCCGCAGCCGCGCCCAAAATTTTTCTGACGAGCGCGCTAATGTTTGCGGACAAACTTTCAAAATCGTGCGCAAGGCGCGAAGCCTCGATTGTTATTGCGTCTTCAAATTCCATTGTAAAATCGCCCAAAGCAATTCGTTTACAATCCGTAGAAAGTTTTTGAAATACTTTTGTGGTTTTTCGCACAAAAAATATAATTGTTGCAATAAATGTAAGAAGCAAAGCAAAAAGAATAACGAGCGATTTTATGATTGACGGAATAAAACTAGAAATAAAATCAGAAATTGGACCGTCCGCCACAATATTCCAGGGGAGCGTTGCCAAAGAATTCACGCCGTAATAATTTTTTCCAGAAATAATTACGTTTTCGTTTCCGTAAAAAAAATCTTTTGGCGAATATTTTGAAAAAAAAGATTTATTTTCGTCGAAATAACTTTTACTTAAAATTTTTGAAGAATCTTCGTTTGTCAAGTAAAATCCGTTTTTATCGACGAGTTGCATACTTCCGTTTTTAGAAACTTTTATTTGCGCGACTGTTTCTGAAAGTTTACTCAAATAAATATCAACAGCTGCAACGCCAATAATTTTGCCGTTTGAATAAACCGCGCGGGACAGAGTAATGCAAAGCGTGTTTTTCATTGCGTCAACATAAGGTTCGCTTATGGCAACTTTGCCACCTGCTTTTTCCGCGCTTTTCCACCAATCGCGTTTTGTCGGATTCCAATCGTCTTCGGGAATCCAGTCGTCAGAATCAAGGTAAAAACCACCTTCTTCAAATCGAGAAATTTTTGTTGCATAATACGACGAATTTTTTATATCATAAATGCTGTACTGTCTATGAAGAATTGCATTCAACGTATCTTTGTCTGCGCCCGCTTCCACGGTAAGCGCGAAAGAATCGAGCCTATCGATAAACGGATTAAAAATCGATTCGATTTGCGTACTCAAAAGTTTTATCGCCAAATCAACTTGCGCGTTTACAGTTTTTTGAATTAGATTGTTGACAAGAAACGCAGACATTCCGCACAAAAAAATCGAACAAAAAACAACAGGAATTATCGCTTCCATTAAAACTTGAAAGAATAAAGAAACGTGCCTTTTTTTTGATTTCATATTTACTCCAATTATTTGGGATTAAATGATTTTAATTCATTTTATTGAATTAAACCATTCAAAATTATGCGACTTGTGTTTTATTAGTCATTGTGCAATGTTTATTTTCCATAAAAAAATTCCATTTTTCTGCATTTATACCTTAGAATGTCGATATGCAAAATTTGTTTTTTGATACGCGAAAACTCGATGAATCTTGTCGTGCCTCTTATGGTCTTTCTGAAGAATTGATGATGGAAAATGCCGCGACTGCTCTTGAATCGGCGGTTCTTTCTCACGTTCAATTTGAAGGCGTAAAAAATCGTGTTCTTATATTTTGTGGAGCGGGAAATAACGGCGCAGACGGCTACGCGCTCGCTCGCAGATTGCGCTTAAAATGCAACGTTGTTGTTTTTCAATGCGCTGCTCCAAAAAGCGAACTTTGCATTTTGCAAGCGGCGAGAGCAGAAAAATGTGGAACTGTTTTTTTTGAACTCGAAGATTTTACGCTTGAATTTGTGGAAAGCGCGGGCGTAATCGTCGATTGTATTTTTGGAACGGGATTTCACGGTGAGTTGGACGAAAAAATCCAGATTCTTCTTTCCGACGCAAACGACGTTAGCGCGTACAGAATTGCGTGCGACGTTCCAAGCGGAATCGACAGCGACGGAAACGTAAGCGTTGGTTCTTTTAGAGCGAATTTGACCGTAACGATGGGCGCGTTAAAATTGTCGCTTTTCCACGATTTAACGAAAGATTTTGTTGGCGAAATCGTTTGTGCAGACCTCGGCGTTGCTCGTCGGCTTTACGAAAATTCTTCCAATTTTCCGCTAAACGTCGCGTCTCTTTTGGAAAAAAGCGACATGATTCTTCCGAATCGAACGAAATTTTGCGTAAACAAAGGAACTTTTGGACACGCCGCAATTTCGTTTGGCGAAAAAAAAGGCGCGGCGATAATTTCTGCGCAAGCGGCTTTTAGATTTGGCGCGGGTTTGGTTTCACTCGTGGATTTTTCAAAAACGGCGGATTTTGGCGCAGTTCCAAACGAAATTATGACGACGTTTCAAATCCCAGAAAACACAACGGCGGTCGCGCTTGGAATGGGAACGGGACGAAATTCCGACGACGTTTTTTCTGCCTGGTTCGATTTTTTGAAAAAAAATCCAGAAATTCCGTGCATTTTGGACGCGGACGCTTTTTTTTCTCCGCTCATTTTTGATTTTTTGAAAACTCGTTCGCGAAAAGTCGTTTTGACTCCGCACCCAAAAGAATTCCAAAATCTTTTGAAAATCTGCGAACTCGGCGAATATTCTGTTTCCGTTTGCGTAAAACGTCGCCCTGAATTAATCGAAAAATTTTGCAGACAATTTCCAAAATCCACGCTTCTTGTAAAAGGCGCGAATCCAATGATTGGACAATTCGACGGACGAAAATTCAATTTGTACGTTAATCCGTTGGGGCGACCGTGCCTCGCAAAAGGCGGTTCGGGCGACGTTCTTTCGGGCTTGATTGTCGCGCTTTTGGCTCAAAAATACAAATGCTTGGACGCGGCGGCAAGCGCGTCTTTGGCGCACGCGCTTTTAAGCCAACAAATCGAATGTGATTTTTCGATGACCCCATTCGATTTGATTCAAAAAATTTCGACTTTACGCTGATTTTTAAATTTTAAAATCTGACGGAATTTTGAAAATCAAAATCTCCGTGAAAATTTTAGAAAAATTTTCCGTGGGCGCGGTCTTTTGCAGAAATTCGTTTTTCGCCCAAAACAAGCGGTTGTTGCTTTTTTTTGCGTTCGATTGCCCAAATTGCTTTTTGCGCGTTTTCGTCGCCACGAATAACGTATTCGCGCCATTCTTTTGGTTCTTCTTCGCAAAACGAAAGTTCTTCGCCAGTAAACGGGTGAACAAACGAAAGCGTGCGGGCGTGAAGACAAAGCCGATGAAAAAAATCCGTTTTTGCGCGATGTTCTTCGTCGCCTGCGATTGGATAGCCGTGAAAAGCAAGGTGTGCGCGGATTTGATTTTTTCGCCCCGTGTCGAGTTCCAATTCAAAAAGCGTGTGCGATTTTCCGCGTTCAATTACGCAAAAATGCGTTCTCGCGCTAAACGTTTTGATTTTTGAAGCGTCTTTTGGAACGAATCCGACTTTGTGCGCATTTAGCGCGATTGGCTCGTCAATGATTCCGTTGTCTGGCAAAAAATCGTTTTTGTTGCGCGGATTTTCCGCCACCGCCCGATAAAGTCGCCCCGTAACCATTTTGTGCCAAGTCGCCATGATTTTTTGTTGTGCGCTTTCCGTCAGAGCGAACATCATAATTCCGCTTGTGTCGCGGTCAAGTCGATGAACGACGAGCGGTTTTCGCCGCGACGACAATTCGCCTTTTGAACGCAAAATCGATTCTAGCGCGTCTTGCGCCGTTCTTGAGCGGCTTCCAGGGTACGCGCAAGACAACATTCCAGACGGTTTTTCGATTACGCAAAGCCATTCGTCCATAAAAATCACGCGGATTCGTTCTCGTCCAAAATCTGCTTTGTGTGTCTGCTTGTATTTTGTTGATTCTTTCATATTTTCCTTGATTTTTCGATTTTCTTCGTTTTGAAAATTTCAATAATGCGGAGGACGACGATTTGGAATTTCTTGATTTTCCGACAAATCTTTGATTCTTTCCGACAAAATCCGATTTTCTTGGCGCAAAACGTCGAGCATTTTTTGATTTTCCAAAACGACTTCTTGCAATTTCTGCGTAAAATCTTCCAAATACGCGAGTTTCGTTTCTAACGCGATAAAGCGCGATTCGATTTGGTTTTCCATGCAAAAATTATAGTAAAAATCTTCACGAAAATCAGTGGATTTTATAAAATCTTTTTTATGTTAAAAGATAAAACTATTATTTTAGGTGTTACTGGAAGTATTGCCGCATATAAAGCGGCAGATGTTGCGAGTTTATTAGTAAAAAATGGTGCAATCGTTCATGTTATTATGACAAAAAATGCTACTAACATTATAAATCCAATAGCGTTTGAAACGTTGACTGGAAACAAATGTTTAGTGGACACGTTCGACAGGAATTTTCAATTTAACGTGGCACACGTTTCGCTTGCAAAAAAGGCGGATTGTTTTGTGGTTGCTCCAGCCAGCGCGAATTTTCTTGCAAAAGCGGCTAACGGAATTGCCGACGATATGCTTTCAACGACGTTTTTGGCGGCCGCGTGTCCAAAAATCGTTTTTCCCGCGATGAACACGCAAATGCTTTTGAATCCCGTTACGCAAGCGAACATTGAAACGTGTCGTTCGTTTGGAATTCAAGTGGAAGAAAGCGCGGAAGGTAGACTCGCTTGTGGCGACACGGGGCGCGGAAAATTGCCGTCGCCGTCTCAGATTTTCGATTCGATTTTTCAAAAAATCGCGTACAAAAAAGATTTTCTTGGAAAGAAAATAGTTGTTAGCGCAGGTCCAACGCGCGAAGCGATTGACCCAGTTCGATTTATTTCTAATCGTTCGACTGGAAAAATGGGCTACGCGATTGCAAAAGTCGCAAGCGCGCGTGGCGCGGACGTTACGCTCGTTTCAGGTCCAGTCGCGCTTGAAGTTCCGCCGTTCGTTCGATTTGTGGGCGTGGAAAGTGCGCGGCAAATGTTCGACGTGATTCGCTCGGAAGCGGAAAACGCCGACGTTGTGATAAAAGCCGCCGCCGTCGCGGATTTTCGCCCGATTGAAGTCGCTTCGGAAAAAATCAAAAAAAGCGGTGAGAATTCAAAAATCGATTTGGAACGCACGGACGACATTTTGGCGTGGCTTGGAGAACACAAAAAAAATCAAATTTTGTGCGGATTTTCGATGGAAACGCAAAATTTGCTTGAAAACTCGCGAAAAAAATTACAAAAAAAGAATCTCGATTTAATCGTGGCGAACAATCTTCGCACGCAAGGCGCGGGGTTCGGCACAGAATCGAACGTCGTAACGTTGATTGGCGCGGATTTTGAAATTGAACTTCCGATTTTGCCAAAAATCCAAGTCGCTTCGCGGATTTTGGACGAAATTGCGAAAAAATTGTGAGAAAAAAAAACGGTGGTTTTGACGCGCTCAACCACCGTTTTTTTCGTTTGATTCGATTAAAAATTAAGCGTCCAAGATTTTTCTTTTTCGAGTGTCAAAATGTCGCCTAATTTTTCTGAAATCCGTTGCGTTTTTTTTCCGTCGGGGCTTGAAAGTTCCAAAAGAACTTCGCCGTCGATTAGTTCGTCGGAAAACGCGCGACCGTACATCGCCGACAAAATCATTCTGTATTCGTCTTTTGAAAGCGTTTCGCCGAGCAGGGCGGGAATCATCATCATGTCAAAATACGATTTTGTTTCGTCGTCCAAAAGCGTGTAGAGCGTGCGGATTTGGTTTGGTCCGAGCGTCAGCGTAACGGCGTTTGCTTTTCGCGAAAGAATCCCCGTGGACGCAAGAGCGTTGTGCGACAAATCTTTGATTTTGCCGTTTGCTTCGACTTCTTGCGCCGTGGGCGTTGTCGCGGAAACGTTCGTCGCGCCTGCGTCCAAAAGAAACATAGTCATGTCGTTTGGCGAAAAAATCGGTGCGCCCGATGGAATCCCCGCAATTCTTCTAAGTGTTGCGCCAGTTGCGTCAGAAAATCCTGTCTTAAAAGAAACGTCAAGCGAACCGTCGGCACACGCTTTAACAATCGCTTTTGGAGAGCAAGAACAAAGCGCGACCGCCGAAAGAATAATAAAAATCAATCGTTTCATCATGTTTCTTAAAACATAATGTAAACGAAAAGATTTCTCAAGAAATCGAATTTTTTGTGAAAATTATATAGAAAATGAATTAAATTCGATGAATATTTTTACACACCCGCTTGTAACGGTAATGTAACTTTAATTCCCGTTGAAAAAACGATTCCGCTTGCCGCGCTGTCCAAAATTCCAAGAGCTGCGCCGTTCGTATTGTTGAACGTGGAATAGCGGATTTCTTGCGAAAGAGCGACTTTTGTTTTTCCCGCTTTAATCGACGGAGTGCAGAACGCCACGCCGATTGTGCCTGGAAAAATCGATTTTTCGATTTTTGTGTCGCTCCCTGGAAGTTCTGCATCTCCAAACGAAAAAACTGGACCTGCAAAAATCCGCACGAATTCGTTTAGCGTAACGGAAAACGTCAGCGGAATTTGAAACGTTTTTGTGCCTTTGTCCCAAAAAAATCCCAAGCCAAGCCCTGGCTGAAGTTCGCTTTTGCTGTATCGCGCCGTGATTTCCGTGGAAAGCCCGCGAAAGCAAAGTTTTGCCGCCGTGGAATCAAACACGTTCCAGCCGAACGCCACCGTTGCATCAAGAATTATCGAAGACAGAAGAGAGTTTTTGCTTGGTTTTTCGTTTTCGCTTTCGTTTGCTTTTGCTTGTGTTGAATCGTTTTCGCTTTTTGGTGGTTCTGTATTGCTTTGTTGGGGTAATATATTATTTTGTTGAGGTTCTACATCATTTTTAGGCGTTTCCGTTTCGACTGATGCGACGTTTTGCGTTTTTTTTGCCGACTCTGCCAACGCTGCCGACGCAACGTACCTTCCCGACGCTGTATAGTGATTTTTCCAATATCGCTCGTTAAGCGAAGATTCGATTACGCCTGTTTTTGAACCGTCACTTGCGCTGTGAATAAACATTCCGTCGCCTTCGTAAATGCCGACGTGATTTATTTTTCCGTTCACGGAAAAAAACACCAAATCACCCGATTCCAATTCTTCTCGTTTGATTTTTTCGGATTTTTCGTAAATCGAACTTGCTTTGCGTGGCAGTTGGATTTTCGCGCCTTCCTTAAAAACCGTCATCACGAATCCTGAACAATCGAACGTGGCAGGTCCTGTCGCTCCACTTCTGTATGGGCAGCCGAGATATTCTCGCCCCTGTTGAATTAGTATTTCGCGGATTTTTGCCGCGTTTTCTGCATTCGCTTGAGCCGTTTGTGCGCAAACTTGTGGCATCATCGCAATAAAAATCAAAAAAAGCCCCAAAACCGCCGCATATTCTTTTTTTTTGTTCGATGAACGAAATTTTGATGTTATTTTTGAAATTTTGCGAAAAATATCCATGTTTGCTCCCTTTGAAAAGCCGTTTTAGATATTTTCGGATTTTTATTTAACGCGCAAAACGTCTACTATGTGCGAACTTGCGCCTAAAAGTTCTTTTCTTTCACAAATTGTTTTTTGATACCGCACGAACTGTTCAAATTCTTCTTCGCTGAGTGCATTCAATTCTTTGCGAAAATAATCCGCCGCGCCGTCGGGAGCAAACGCGCCAAATCGTTTTAGATTCGTTTTTGCGTCGAGATTTTCAACGTCTTCCAATCGAACGTAACTGAAAAGGTCGTTTTCTTTTGTGGTTAGCGCGTGAAAATCCTCGGAAATCGTGCCGTTTTTTAGGCTTTCCAAAATATGCTTTTCGCGAAAACAATACGTCAAAATCGCGTAATCGTTCATCACATACGCGACTAGTATAAATCCGCCAGATTTTGTAACGCGCTCGGCTTCGTTTAATGCGCAAAGTCGTTCTTTTTGCGTGTGTAGGTGATACATCGGACCAAAAACGAGCGTTAAATCAAACGTGCGATTTTCCAAAAAATGGAGATTTTGCGCGTCGCCTTGCCAACATTTTACTTTTTCGTGCTTTGCTCGCAAAATCTCAAAATTGTGTTTTGTAAGTTCCACCGCTGTAACGTCAAATCCTTTATGCGAAAGCGCGACAGAATAACGCCCTGTTCCCGCGCCCACGTCTAAAATGCGGATTTGATGATTTTCTCGATTTTCGCGGATTTGTTCGATGAATTCCAAGATTTTTGACATTGAAACTTCAAATTCCACGCGCCCGTGTCGCGTTCCAAGCCGATTTTCTTCGTGAAATTTTCCGTAATATTTTTCAAGTTGCGAAAGTTTTGCCATTTTTTTCCTTTTTTAAATCTTTGCGGTTTCGACTCCGCTCAACCAACGTTTGTGCGGTGGTTTCGACTCCGCTCAACCAACGTGCAAAATTCGTCTAAAAATCGTATTTACGAAGTTCGCAATTTTTCATTCTGAACGAAATAAATCCGTCAGTCGTCAATTCGCCGTTAAAATACGATTCCACGGCGCGTGCAATTCCGTTGTGTCCAACTAAAAGCCGAATTTTGCCAGAATTGTCGCGCGTAAGGCGGTCAAGCAAATTGTAAATGCGTTGTGCCACGCGAATCATGGATTCGCCGTTGCCGTAAGGATTGCAGATTTGTTTTTGCGCCGCCAAAAATTCGTCCGCCGTGTTGAGCGTTCCTTCAAATTTGCCGCAATTTCGTTCGATTAAAAGATTTTCGTTAAAATACGGCACGCCAACAATTTCCGAAACGATTTTCGCCGTTTCGTTTGCCCGCAAAAGTGGCGAGCAGAGAATTTCGTCGATGTGGATTTTTTCGCGCAAAATTTTCTCGCCAAGCGTTTTCGCATCGTTTCGTCCGTTTTCAGAAAGAGCAACGTCCGTTAGCCCGCAAATTTTGTGCAGAACGTTCCATTCCGTTTCGCCGTGTCGCGTAAAATAAATCGTTCCCATTTTTCGTTTTTCCTTTTCGGTGATTTCTCGATTTAATTAAACAAAGTTGAAACCACCGAACGCAAAAATCACCCAACGATTGAACGCACGAATTTTAGCGAAGACGGAACGTCTTTTACGCCTTCAAAAATCAAAAGCGCGTCGGGACATTCTTTTTTGATTCGTGGAAGAAAATTGCTCCAGCCCATAATTCCTTGACCGAGCGGCGCGAATTCTAGTTCTTCGCCGTCTTTTACAACGTAATCTTTTAAGTGAAATCCCGCGATTTTTCCTTTGAAAAGCGTCAAACAACGTTCAAAAATATCTGCGCGTTGTTCGTGATTTCCGATGTAGAGATAATTGTAAATATCCACGATGAATCTAAAATTTTTTTGCCCTGGGTCGATTTCGTCGGCGAGGCGTTTTAATTGTTCGGGGCAGAACATACAATGCCCCCACGCGCCTTCCAACGCCATGCAAACGCCGTTTTCTTCGGCGATTTTTGGCATTGGCGCAAAAATTTTTTTGACTTCTTGGAATGCTTCTTCCGTTTGATTTTTTGGATTGTACGTCCATTTGTCGTCGTTGTAACTTCCCGTTTCGGACGCAACGAACTTTGCGCCAAATTCTCTCGCGTGTTTTAAATGGTCTGCGTATTTTTCCGCGCCCGCCTTAACTTTTTGCGCGTTTGAATGAACGGGATTAAAGTACGCGCCCAAAAGCGGAATTTCCACGCCGTTGTCGTTAAAACCCGAACGAATTTCGTTGACGACTTCGTTTGTAAGCGTGCCAGGATTTCCGTTTTGACCTTCAACCGCCTTTGCGATTGCAAGTTGAACGCCGTCAAACCCCCATTCGTGCGCAGTTTTTCCAAGCCATTCGGGCGTGCCTTTGCCGATGTCGTGCGGTCTAATCAAAATCTTCATTTTTTTCTCCGTTTGATTTTTTGTCGATTTTATCACGGAAAAATCCATTTTTGAAAAAAATCGTTATAATCGAAGAATGAAAATTCAAAACGCGCTTTATTTGATTCCCGTGCCGCTTGGCGGTTCGATTGAAAATTCGATTCCAAACGAAAATCTAAAAATCATCAAAGAAATTCGATTCTTTTTTGTGGAAAGTCGTCGCGAGGCTGTTCGATTTTTGATTTCATCTGGCGTAAACGTTGACGAATGTTCGTTTTTTGAATTAAGTGAACACACGAAAGAAAACGCGGATTTGTCGCCGTTTTTGCTAAAAATCAAAGATGGAAACGCCGTTGGCGTAATTTCTGACGCGGGCTGTCCCGCCGTGGGCGACCCAGGAAATCGCGCTGTGGAAGAAGCGCACAAACTCGGCTTTCGCGTAATTCCGCTTGTTGGACCGTCTTCCATGATTTTGTCGTTAATGGCGAGCGGTTTGAACGGACAAAACTTTGCGTTTTTGGGATATTTGCCCATAAAAACAGGCGAACGCGCGTCTTTTTTGCGAAAAATCGAATCGCGGGCGATAAACGAAAATCAAACGCAACTTTTCATTGAAGCCCCGTACCGAAACGCAAAACTTTTTGACGCGATTTTAAAAACGTGCCGAGCCGAAACGCGACTTTGCGTGGCATGCGGATTGACGAGCGAACGCGAATTTGTGCGCACGCTTTCGGTTGCCGAATGGAAAAAATCGCCCATTCCGCCATTTGAAAAAATCCCCACAATGTTTCTCCTCGGAAAATGATTTTTTGTAGCGGTTAAATCTAAAAACTCGAAAGTTTTGCGAAAATCGCGGAAATTGAATCTAAAATCGGCGGTGGTTAAGCCCGTCGAAACCGCGATTTTTTACGATGAACGTTGTCGAAAAAAATGTGTTCGATTATATTTAGAATATATTTCTAAATATTTTTGGAGGTAATGCTATGGAAAATTTTAGCGCGCTAAATGCGCTTGGCACGACTGAAAAATCTCGATTTTTGGGTCGTACTTATGGCTGGATGTCTGTTGCACTTTTGGCGAGCGCGATTTCGGCATTTTTGACCGTGGTCGTTTCGCTAACGCCACAAGGTTTGGCGCATTTTTTTGCTAACACAAAATTCGTCGTCGGAGATGTTTCGTCGTTTGGTATGTTTCTTTTTAGAATGGGAATGTGGATTTTTATAATCGCGGAATTGGCGATTGTATTTTTTCTTTCCGCAAAAATCCGTTCGATGTCGCATAGTACGGCAAAACTCTTGTTTTTTGTCTATTCAATTCTAAACGGAATTTCTCTTTCGTCTATTTTTATTGTATACAAACTCGGTTCTGTCGCGACAATATTTTTGGGCGCGGCGGCGATGTTTGGCTTGATGAGTTGGTGGGGTGCAAAAACCGACCGCGACCTTTCGTCGATTGGGCGTTACTGCACGATGGGGCTTGTCGGGCTTGTAGTGGCGAGCGTTCTTCAAGTCGTTCTTTCGTTGATTTTCAAAACGACGTTTGGCGCGTTTGACTTTTTGATTTCGCTTGCGGGAATCGCGATTTTCACAGGCTTAACTGCATACGACACCCAAAAATTAGTTCGCTTGGCAGAAAACTCAAACGGTTCTGAAGATTTTGCAAAAGTTTCGATTATTGCCGCCCTTGACCTTTACCTTGATTTTGTAAATATCTTTATTTACCTTTTGCGACTTTTCGGCAAAAGACGCTAAAGATTTTTCGCATAAATATCGGAATACGCGAACACGCGGTGATTTCGAAAAACACGCGGTGGTTGAGCCTGTCGAAACCACCGCGTGTTTTTTGCGGAATTCTTTTTTTTCAAAAACTGAAAATCATTCTCAAATCTGTTGACCAAAAAAATCGATTTTGCTAATCTGATAATCGTTATCAATTTTGAAAAAGCGAGAGTAAATTATGAAAAAGTCAAGGATTTTTTGTGCGATTTTGGCAAGCGTTGCATTTTTCGCGCTTCTTTTTTCGGGAACGATGGCGTTTGCGGCAAAAAAAGACAAGGCGCAGACGAACGCGGGAAAAATCAAAATCGTGGCGACGATTTTCCCAGAATACGATTGGGTTTTGCAGATTTTGGGCAAACAGGCAAAAAACGCGGAAGTTACGCTTCTTTTGGACAACGGCGTGGATTTGCATTCGTTTCAGCCGAGCGCGCGCGACATAATTAAAGTGAATTCCGCAGATATTTTCATTTATGTGGGCGGCGAAAGCGACGAATGGGTCGAGGACGCGCTCAAAAATTCCACGAACAAAAATCAGCGCACTGTGAATCTGCTAGAGGTGATTGGCGACGGCGCAAAAGTCGAGGAACTCGTTGAGGGAATGGAAGCGGAAGATGAAGACGATGAGGAAGATGAAGAACTCGACGAACACGTTTGGCTTTCTGTGAAAAACGCGAAAATTTTGTGCGCGGCGATTGCGGATTCGCTTTGCGAAGTTGATTCAAAGAACGCGGCGGAATACAAGAAGAATCTTGTAGACTATACAAAAAAACTCGACTCGCTGGACGAAAAGTTCGCTCGCGAAATTTCTAAGTCGGATAAAAAAACAGTTTTGTTCGGCGACCGTTTTCCATTCCGATACTTAACGGACGACTACGATTTGAAATACTACGCGGCGTTTGTTGGCTGTTCTGCGGAAACCGAGGCGAGTTTCAAGACGGTTATTTTTCTTGCGAACAAACTCGACGAGTTGAATTTGGGCAGCGTCTGCACGATTGAAAAAAGCGACCGAAAAATCGCGTCTTCGATTATTCAAAATTCAAAAAACAAAAAACGCTCGATTTTGGAAATCGATTCGATGCAGGCGACGACGATGCGTGACTCAAAAAAAGGCGCGACTTACATTTCGATAATGGAAAAAAATCTTGAATCGCTGAAAAAGGCGTTAAAATAATTAGACCTGGTGAGGAAATCGGTCATTTCCTAAAGCCTTGCGAAAACTGATTTCTTCAAAGTTGATGATTCGGAAACTGAAGTTTCCGAACATCTCTATTCTTGCTTTGAGCGCGTCTTTTGTGCAAACTAAAGGCGCGTTCAAGGAGAAATTATGGCGAACACGGAAAAAATCGAGCAGGACTCAAAGGAAAGCGACGGCAATGGCTCTCGCTTTCTTTTGCTTTTTGCGGCGATTTCGCTTTTGATAACGGTTTTTCTCATTTTTATCCATCAAAAAAATGAGCCTGTTCGTACAGAACTCGATTTATCCCATGCTGGAAATGCGATTGTATATGCGGAACTTGCAAATCTTTTTGCAGAACCAGAAAAATACAATGGAATAAGCGTGCGTCTTCATGGTTCATTTGAATTAAATGAAAGAAAATCGGGCGAAAATACGATAAAAACGCTATATTGCAATGTTCAAGACGCGACGGCGTGCTGTTCGCTTGGTCTTCCGTTTGTGTTGGCGGACGAGTCGGCGGAACTTCCAAAATCTGGTGCGAAAATCACGATTCGTGGCGTTTTTGGAAAAACTGCGGACGCTGACGGAGAATATTGCGCTTTGACAAACGCGATAATCGAACATCGCTACGATTGATTTGGGGGAATAATGGCAATAATCGAATGTGATTCTCTGTCGCTTGGCTACGGCGGGCGAGAAGTTGCAGGCGGAATTTCGTTCTGCGTGAACGAAGGCGATTATCTTTGCATTGTGGGCGAAAACGGCGCGGGAAAATCCACGCTGATGAAAACGATTCTTGGACTTCAAAAACCGCTCGGCGGCTCGCTCGTTTTTGGAAAAGATTTTGACCGAAAAAAAATCGGCTATCTTCCACAGCAAACCGTCGTTCAGCGCGATTTTCCTGCGGTTGTTGAAGAAATCGTGCTTTCTGGCTGTTTGAATCGGCTCGGAAGGCGCGTGTTTTTCGGTTCGGCAGAAAAAAAACGCGCTAGAAACGCGCTTGAAACGCTCGGCATTCTGCCGCTTCGCAGGCGAAGTTACCGCGAACTTTCGGGCGGGCAACAACAGCGCGTGCTTTTGGCGCGCGCGCTTTGCGCCGCAGATTCCACGCTTCTTTTGGACGAACCCGTTACGGGGCTTGACCCTGAGGCGACCGCGGATTTGTACGCAATCATAAAAAATCTGCACGAAGGCGGAATGACGATTTTGATGATTACGCACGATTTAGATTCCGTGAAGTTTGCAACGAATGTTTTGCATTTGGGGCGGACTTTTTTCTTTGGAAAACGCGAGGATTTTGAAAAATCGCCTCTTGCAAACGGCGGCTGAATCGTTTTTCGCGGTGGTTGAGCGAAGTCGAAACCAAAATCGTCGAGGTTTTGAGAACCTCAAACTCCGAAAACGCAACGATTTCAAAAATAAAACGGAGAAAAAATGGAACTTTCTTTTTTGGATTATCTTTCTTATGCCACAACCCAGCGCGCGCTTGTTGCGGGAACGCTAATCGCGCTCTGCTCGTCGCTTTTGGGCGTTACGCTCGTTCTGCGCAGATTTTCGTACATCGGCGACGGCTTGAGCCATGTCGCGTTCGGTGCGATGAGCGTCGCGTCGGTTTTGGGATTTTTTAACAAAATGATTCTTGTGCTTCCCGCAACGGTTGCAGTTGCAATCATTCTTCTTTGCGGCGGACGGCGCAGGCTCAAAGGCGATGCGGCTCTCGCGATGCTTTCCGTGGGTTCACTTGCGGCGGGCTACTTGATTTTGAATGTGTGGAAGCCGTCGTCGAATCTTTCGGGCGATGTTTGCGGAACGCTTTTCGGCTCTTACGCAATCGTAACGCTCACCTCCGCGGAAGTTTGGCTTTCGGCGATTCTTTCGATTGCCGTCTGCGTGTTGTTCGTTTTAGGTTACAATCGACTTTTTTCAGTTACATTCGACGAGAATTTCGCGCGGGCAACGGGAACAAAGGCGGGATTTTACAATGTCGTTCTTGCCGCGGTGATTGCGGTTGTGGTGGTTTTGGCGATGAATCTTGTCGGCTCTCTTTTGGTGAGCGCACTCGTGATTTTTCCCGCGCTAAGCGCGATGCGA
>CAJOEO010000001.1:0-16501 GCA_905233535.1 uncultured Treponema sp. | reverse complement strand
TATGGCGGACACGCCCGTGGGAGCGACAATCGTGGCGATTGACAGTTTTGAATTCGCTCTTTGCTTTGTTCTTGGAAAAATCCTCGGAAGATAAAATCGAAAAATCGAATCGAAAAGGGGAAAAAATGAAGAAAATCGTTTGTGCATTTTTGGTTTTGGGGTTGAGTTTTTGCGCGTTTGCGGCAAAGAAAAAAGTTGACGTTGATTTAACGCGACTTCCGACCGCGCTTATTTACGGCGAAGTTTTTAATATGATTGTTGAACCAGAACGTTACGAAGGAAAAACTGTGCGGATTCGTGGACAGTTTAACGTTTTTGAAGACGAACGAAATCCAATCAAAAAGCGAACTTTTGCGTGCGTTATCATGGACGCGACCGCGTGTTGTGCGCAAGGAATGGAGTTTTCGCTAAAAGGTTCGCCGTCTTATCCCGCCGATTATCCGAAAAATGGCGACGAAATCACGATTGTTGGAACGTATAGTCAACGCGAAATCAACGGATTTACTTGTACGGAACTCGTTGATTGCGAGTTTGAAAAATAACGTGCGTTTACGCAATCGAATCTAAAAATAATTCGGCTTTCAGATTCAAATAAAATTGGTCGAAGTCGAATTTTTTTATATCAAATTGTATAATTTTCTATTCTTTTTTACGGGGAGTTCCATGGACAAACGGATTTTTTTTATTGCTGACGAAAGTCAAAATTTTTTGGTCAAAGTTATTGTAAAAGGGCTTGAGGGAGCGGGGTATTCCGTGCAGATTTTGCTTCCTGAAGTCGAAAAAATCGCGTCGCAAGGCGTAAATGCTGATATTTTTGTCGTTTATCTTCATGGCGAAAAAAAGGCTTTTGACGATGTTCTTGAGTTTGTAAAATCGAAAAAACAGCAAAACACGGAAATTTGCGTTTATTTAATCGGTAGCGAATTGGAAATTTCCGCCGCTCGCAATGTGATTCCCAACGCGCTCGTTTCTGCGATATTCACGCGACCTGTAAATGTTGGCGAATTCGTTTCAAGATTGGAGGCGGATTCACAAGACGGAATTAAGCAGGGCGGACGAAAACGGATTCTTGTTGTGGACGACGACAGCGTGGCTCTTCGTGCGATGAATAATTGGCTTTCAAAAAAATACGAAGTTTTGATGGCGAATTCTGGAATGAACGCGATTACACTTCTTTCAAAACGAAAAGTCGATTTGATTCTTCTTGATTACGAAATGCCCGTCGCGTCTGGCTTGCAGGTTTTTGAAATGTTAAAAAGCGAGCCGAACACTGCAGAAATTCCCGTGATTTTTTTAACGAGCAAAGACGACCGCGAAACCGTAATGAAAGTTTTGGCGGCAAAGCCAAAAAAATATCTTTTAAAAACAATGCCCCCCGAAGAATTGGTTAGCGCGGTTGACGCTTTCTTTTTGGGCGAATAATTTTTTCGAGTTCGATTTAAACAAAAAAACGGCGGTTTTATCGACTGCGTTTTGTAGCCGAAAACCGCCGTTTTTTTGCGCCGAATCAATCAATTCGATTCGGCAGCCCCTGGAAGCCCGATGTCTTTTCTGAAAAACGCGCCGTCGAATTTGATTCCGTCCAAAGCCGCGTAAGCGTTTTTCCAAGCCTCATCAAATGTTTCGCCGTGCGCGGAGACCGCAAGAACTCGCCCGCCGCTTGTCAAAAGTTCGCCAGAATCGCTTTTTTTCGCGCCTGCAATAAAAAGCTTCGCGCCCGCACTTTTTTTTGCGTCCACAAAAATCGTCTTGCCTTTTTCGTATTTTTGCGGGTAGCCGCCCGAAACCATAACGGGAGCGACTTGAAATCCGCTCTTCCATTTTAAGTCGAAATTTTTTAGCGTGCCGTTGAAAATCGATTTGCAAAGTTCGGCAAAATCAAAATCCATCAAAGGCAAAACCGCCTGCGTTTCGGGGTCGCCGAGCCGCACATTGTATTCCAAGCATTTCGGTCCGTCTTTTGTGAGCATCAGTCCAAAGAAAATGAATCCGCGGTAGTCGATTTTTTCTTCGATAAGTCCGCGCAATGTGGGTTGCAAAATCCGCTCATCGAACAATTGCATCGTTTTTTCGTCAACATCGGAAAGCGGACAAACCGCGCCCATTCCGCCCGTGTTCGGTCCTTTTGCGCCGTCCAAAAGTCGCTTGTGGTCGCGGGCTGGCAAAAATGGCTTTATGCACGCGCTTTCGGGATTTTTTGGATTCACGGAAACTGCCGCCAAAACGGAAATCTCCACGCCCTGCAAATATTCTTCGATGACGAGTTTTTTCGCCGATTCTCCGAGCGTTTTCGTCAAATCCAAAACGGCGTTTTCCGCTTCTTCAATCGTTTTTGCAACGACCACGCCTTTTCCTGCCGCAAGCCCGTCCGCCTTGATTACAATCGGCGCGCCTTTTTTGCGGATAAAATCTAGCGCACTTTTTTCGTCGCAGAAAGTTTCGGAATCCGCGCAGGCAACGCCGTATTTTTTCATAAAAATCTTGGAAAAATCTTTTGACGCTTCCAATTTCGCGCCGAGCGATTTTGGTCCTAAGCACGCGATTTTCGCTTCTTCCAAAGCGTCCGCGATTCCTTGTGCAAGCGGGTCTTCAGGTCCGATTACGGCAAAATCAGCGTTTTCTTTTTTTGCAATTTCAACGAACGATTTTATAAAATCGCCTTCAGCCGAAACATTTTTGCATTTTGATTCGTCCGCCGTTCCGCCGTTTCCTGGAACGCATATAATTTCGTCTACTTGTTTGCTTTTTGAAAGTGTCCAGGCGATTGCGCTTTCGCGTCCGCCAGAACCTGCCAGAATAACTTTCATAAATCCTCCGTTTTTGTTTTTTTGAACGTTAATAAAGTTGATACGAAATTAACCGCGCCGCCACAATCGCAAAGATGATTTTTTCTTTTGGAAACGTTCGGCTGGGCTTGTAAATGTCGTAGCAAACGAGCGCGCGCTTGATTCCGTTCGCGTCTTTTACGCAAACTTCAAGCGTGCTTGCAATGTCGTTTTCTTTATACATTTCATATTTTAACTGGTCTATTGTATCCAAAACATCTGTATTGTCCAAATGCAAAAATCCATTGGAATTAAAATACTTGAAATATTCGCCGTTCACGCCGTCCGCAGAAAAATATTCCTGCCGAAAATCGCCTTTTTCCGTCCAAGTTTTTGAATTGAGCGGTTTTTTCTCGCAATGAAAAACGCGGTTGTAGCCAATATCCGACGGATTTGTCATATCGTATACAGAAATAGCGTTTACTTGAATATAGTCAACAAGTTTTTCGACGGCTTTTTGCGGGTCTGCCGCGCCTCCTGAAAGAAGCGACATGATTTCTATTTCAGAATCCGCGCTTTTTCCAAAATACTCGCCCGACGCGACTGCGTTTGTGTTTTTTTCGCTGTGAATTATAACGGGGTCGTGCATTTCGGGCTTGTAAATTATATAGCAGTTTCGACCTCTGCTCTTCGCAATGTATAGGCATTTGTCAGCGATTTGAAACAAATCGTCGTAATTTTTTGCGTTTAGCGGGTGTCGTGCTATTCCCATGGAACACGTTACTACACTTGATGGGTCGGTTGCCGTAATGCTCCATTGGATTCCTGTACGAATATTTCGTGTAACTGTACGAATGTCGTCTTCTTCGGTTTTGTCGAGAACGATTAAAAATTCGTCCCCGCCGATTCGTCCCGCAATTCCAATTCCTTTGATTGCGTCTTTTATGCAATTTGAAACGGCGGTCAAAACTTTGTCGCCAAATGCGTGTCCGTAGGTGTCGTTGCACTCTTTGAATTTGTCAACGTCCATCACGATTAGTGCAACGGGATTTTTTGCCACGTTGATTTTTTGAATCGCCAGTTCTGTAATCGATTTTTTGTTGTAAAGACCCGTCAAACCGTCTTTGTCTTCGCTGTAAACGTTTTGAACGAGTTGCTCGCCCGCGCCACCTGTTGCAATGCTTCCAATTATTAGAACATTGTTTCGCGTTGCCGTTTTTACCGTGTGAACCGTAACGAGTTCTTTGTCCGCTTTTAAAAATTTGTAGATTTTGTTCGCTGTAAGTCGAATCGAATCCGCAATCATCGCGGCAAGTTGCGCCTTTGTGTCTTCGTTTATGAGGCTTAATTGAAAATTCGTCGAAAAATATTCTTCAAAATCGCCCGCGCTTCCTTCAAAAAGATTCGTGGAATCTTTTGTGTTTTTCAAAGTGAAATTTCCGCCGTCGTATACAAAATAATATGCATCGAAATTTTGTAAAAGCGAACGATATTCGCGACTTTCAAGCAACGCTTTATCTAAAAGAACTTTGGAATAAGACAATTCTTTTACGTCCACAGAAAACGCACCGTCCGCTCGTCGTTCCACAAAAAGCAAACAACTGAGCGTTTTTCCGTCTTTTTTTGGAAGAAGACTTACGATGAAGTAGGGATTCTGCACAAGGTTGCTGTTTTCTTTTGGAAAATGCTCCAAATAATGCGACAAATTTCTTGCATCGGAGGATTCCATAAAATCCGAAAGACAAATTTTTGGGTCGGTTATTGAAAAAAGTCGCAAAAAACTACGATTTCCGTCTAATACGTTGAGATTTCCGTCGATTACAAACGAAACATCGCTGATTCGTCTTTGATTAAATGTTTCCAAGAAAATACCTTCCGAAATTTAATTTTTAATTCACTCGTTTTTGTAATGACTATTCAACTTTTTAGATTGCCGTAATTATATAGTCAAATTATTTGTAAAATCAATTAAGAAATTCTGCGCGTTTTGATTTGTTATATTAAGGAAAATAAGTTTAAAAATTGAATATCATAAGAGAATTTTAAGATTTGTGAATTTGAAAAAATGACCGCGTTTGGTTCTAAAGGAAGAAATTTATTTTCTACAATTTCGCCGATGATTTTTTAAATGGAATATTTTTTTCTTTTTATTGCGATTTTGGCGATTGTTTTTTTGTTGTCGTTTTTTTTGAAATTTTTTCGCAGAGAATCAAAATCAAAAAATCTGCAAGAAAAAAACGATTCGGCGGTTTTTGTTCACTGTCCGATTTGTAATTCTCCGCTTGCAAAAGGCGAAAATCTGCATTCAAAAATCTTTCGTCCAATGACAACGCCCGACCAACGAATGACCGTTCAAGGTTGCCCGCATTGTTTTCCTTCTTTAGAAAAAGGAATTATCCGACGTTGCCCAGTTTGCGGAAAAAATCTTGATTTAAATGAAGAATTGATTGCACGTCTTTTTAATCGTCCCGACGGAAAAAAACACGTTTTAGTTACGGGTTGTTCGATTTGTTGCAACGTCAAAAAAAATATTTCAAAAAAATGAATTTTTTTTCTAAAGTCCATTTTCCAGTTTCCGAATATATAACTGTAGGGCATTAGCCCACACAGTTATAAACTGTTGATAATTAACCATTTTTATAAGGAGATATTGTATGGTTATCAATCACAATATGAGCGCGATGTTTGCGCAGCGACAGGGTGGAATCACGGAGTTGAATCACTCGAAGAACTTGGAGAAACTTTCTTCGGGAGAGAAAATCAACCGCGCTGGCGATGACGCTTCTGGACTTGCTGTATCTGAGAAGATGCGCGCCCAGATTCGTGGCATGAACAAAGCGTCTGAGAACGCAATGAATGACATCAGCTTCATTCAGACAACTGAGGGCTACCTCAAAGAGACAACTGACATTGTTCAGCGCGTTCGCGAACTCGCTGTTCAGTCAGCAAACGGAATCTACACGGACGAAGACCGTATGCAGATTCAGGTTGAGGTTTCTTCTCTCGTTGCAGAAGTTGACCGCATCGCTTCACAGGCACAGTTCAATGGCATGAATATGCTCACTGGACGCTTCGCTCGTGCAACTGGCGACAACAGCGTTACTGCTTCTATGTGGTTCCACATCGGTGCAAACATGGACCAGAGAATCCAGGCGTTCATCGGAACGATGACTGCAGCTGCTCTCGGTATGCGCACTGTTGGAAACGAGGAAATCATTTCTCTCTCTGACCCAGAGTCTGCAAACCGCGCAATTGGTACACTCGACGAGAGTCTCAAAAAACTCAACAAACAGCGTGCTGACCTCGGTGGATACGAGAACCGTCTCGAGAAAACTGTTGCTGGTCTTAACAACGCAGCAGAGAACTTGCAAGCAGCAGAGAGTCGCATTCGCGACACGGATATGGCGAAAGAGGTTGTCGATTCTACAAAGAATCAGATTCTCTCTCAGGCTGGACAGTCGATGCTCGCACAGGCGAACCAGAACAGCCAGAACGTTCTTTCACTTCTCCGCTAAGGCGGTTAGTGCGTAGGCGACGGAAAATACATTTGTTTCTTGCAAAAGGTGATGATTTTCCGTTTTGTTTTCAGTATAATAAATAATAAATCAACGTTGTTGGTTTAAGCCTTGTAAAGAAAGGCCCGTCAAAGTGGCGGGCTTTCTTTTTTTTAAAATCGACTTTTTTACAAATAAAAAATAACGAAAGAATTTCAAAAATCCCCGCCTTTTATTGCGAAAAAACTGGGAGGGGTATTCTCTAGTTTCGCTTTGTTTGGTCTTGCGTCTTGCTCTGATTCAGGGGACAGCGATTCACCTGTAACAGCCGACGAAAAAGGTGGCGGTGAAAGGTTAAGTGTTTCGGCAAATTGGGATGCGGCAAACGGTGTAAAATACTCTGACGGAACATTGACAGGCACAAATGCTACATGGACTTGGGCAACAAGTGGAGCGACAATGAATGATAAAGATAAATATATTGTTCAAATTGGCTCTGGAACTTCGTTAAAAAATGTTGCTACACTTAATGTAAAGGGGAGTTGTAACATTTCTATTACTTTTAAAAATAGCGGTTCTCTTTTAACTGATGGAAAAATGCAAAAATTTGAATTTGGCGACCAAAATACACAAAGTCCTTTTAAATCAAAGGTGAAACTGAGTTCTATATTGAAAATTTAAAGATTCATTCTGTAAAATTTGAGTAATTTTCTTCTAAATAAAAATCCCTGTTTTTTTTCGGGCTATAACGCTTTGAAAACGCGCGGGGATTTTTTTGTCCATTTTCCAAAATCATTCGTCTGAAAAAAAAATCTCCATTTTGTCCATTGTGCAAAAAGTTTTTGCGCTATAAAATGATTTTAGTTAGTCTAGGGTAACTAAAATTCGTCTATGATTACAGCCGTTCTTGCGGCGAGGAGTTTGGAATGCCGTTGTTGTTCGCTTCCGTTGGACAGGAAGTTTGCGTAAAAAGCGTCGGAGGGTCTGCTGAAGTCAAGCAGCATTTAATAGAATTGGGTTTTACTGCTGGCGCGAAAATCACAATCGTTCAGAAAATCGAATCGGGTTTAATCGTGAATGTGCGCGAATCCCGCGTTGCAATCGACAAATCAATGGCATCAAAAATTATGGTCTGAAAAACGAATC
This sequence comes from uncultured Treponema sp., assembly GCA_905233535.1. GTDB lineage: Bacteria > Spirochaetota > Spirochaetia > Treponematales > Treponemataceae > Treponema_D. The sequence goes on along the minus strand of CAJOEO010000001.1, from coordinate 9,096 downwards.
TGCGGATTTTTGCGGTTTCGACTGCGCTCAACCAGCGAGAGAAATCGCTGATAATAGACCTGTTCGGAAATCGGTCATTTCCTCACAGGTCAGTCAGTTTTCTCAGGCTGAAGCCTTGCGAAAACTGGTAAATTCAAAGTTGATGATTCGGAAACTGAAGTTTCCGAACATCTCTAATTTAAGGAGAAAAATAGATGACGCTAAAAGACGGAAAAGTCGGCTCGACTTACAAAGTGAAAAAGCTTTTTGGCGAGGGCGCGCTAAAGCGCAGGCTTATGGATATGGGATTCACGAACGGGTGCGAGCTTTATGTGCGCAAAGTCGCGCCGCTCGGCGACCCTGTGGAAATCACGATTCGTGGCTACGAACTTAGCGTAAGGCGCGACGACGCGGAAAACATCGAGATTGTGGAGGCTTAAAAATGGGCGTGAAGATTGCTCTTGCAGGAAATCCGAACTGCGGAAAAACGACGATGTTCAATTCGCTTACGGGCGCAAGCCAGTATGTCGGCAACTGGCCGGGCGTTACGGTTGAAAAAAAAGAGGGCAAAGTCAAAGGCGCGAAAAATGTGGTTGTTACGGATTTGCCAGGCATTTATTCGCTTTCGCCGTACACAAGCGAGGAAATCGTAAGTCGCGACTACCTTGCAAGCGACGAGCCTGACGCGGTTATAAACATCGTGGACGCTACGAACATCGAGCGAAATTTGTATCTTACAACGCAGATTCTTGAACTTGGAAAACCTGTCGTAATCGCTTTGAATATGGTGGATTCGCTCAAAAAATCGGGCGACAAAATCGACACGGAAAAACTTTCCGAAAAACTTGGCTGCAAAGTCGTCGAAACGGTTGCGCTACACAACAAAGGCGTAAAAGAAGTTACTGAGGCGGCGCAGAGCATTGCGGGAACGGAAGTTCAAATCAAGCCGTGTTTTTCTGCGGAAATCGAAGGCGCGATTGCCGACGCAATGGAACTGCTTCCGTCGAGCGTGAATTCTTCCGTCAGACGCTGGACTGCAATCAAAGTGCTTGAGCGCGACAGCGTCGTTCTTGAAAAATTGAATCTTGACAGCGCGGCAAAATCAAAGGCGGAGGCGATTACAAAGAAACTCGAAAAGGCGCACGACGACGACATCGAATCGATTATCACTAACGAACGCTACAACTACATCACATCTCTGCTCAAAGGCGTTCTAGTAAAAAGCGGAAACCGCCTCACAACAAGCGACAAAATCGACCGCGTCGTAACGAGCAGATTTTTGGGAATCCCGATTTTTCTTGCGGTTATGTGGTTCGTTTACTGGGTTGCCGTTTCCACAGTTGGAACTATGGCGACCGATTGGGCAAACGACAGTTTTGTGGGCGGAATTCAGGGAATCGTGGAAAACGCTCTGAACAATGCGGGCGCGAACGCGGTTCTCACGGATTGTATCGTAAACGGAATTATAGGCGGACTCGGCGCGGTTTTTGGATTTTTGCCGCAGATGGCGATTTTGTTCTTCCTGCTTTCGATTCTTGAAGATGTCGGCTATATGGTTCGAATCGCGTTCGTTATGGACAGGCTTTTCCGCCACTTCGGGCTTTCTGGAAAATCGTTCATTCCGCTTTTGGTCGGCTCTGGCTGCGGAATTCCTGGAATTATGGCGAGCCGCACAATCGAAAACGAAAACGACAGGCGAATGACGATTATGACTACGACCTGGATTCCGTGTGGCGCGAAACTTCCAGTCGTCGCTCTGATGGCGGCAATCATCGGAAGCAAACTTGCGGGCGGAGATGCGTCTTTCATCGGACCTTTGATGTATGTAATCGGCGTGGCAAGCGTTTTGATTGCGGCGATTATGCTCAAAAAAACAAAGTATTTCCACGGAAAAGCCGCGCCTTTCGTTATGGAATTGCCGCAGTATCACATTCCGCAGGCGAAAACGGTTCTTCTTCACACTTGGGAGCGCGTAAAAAGTTTTGCTGTCAAGGCGGGAACGATTCTTTTCCTTGCGTGCATTGTTATGTGGTTCCTTTCCAGCTACGGCTTTGTGAACACGGCAAATCCAGAGGCGAGAAATTCTGGCTCGTTCGGCTTAACTTCTGCAATTATCGAGGATTTTGAAGCGGAAGAGGCAGAAAAAGCGGGCGACGCATTTGAAAGCGCGTTTGCAGACCCGAGCGAATATTCGATTATGGCGAGCGTCGGAAATGTAATCCGCTACATTTTCATTCCGCTTGGATTCGGTGGCGAAAACGGCGGCTGGCAGGCGGCGGCGGCTTCAATTTCTGGATTTTCGGCAAAAGAAGGAATCGTTACCACGATGGGCGTTCTTGCGGGCGTTGACGAAGACACGGCGGACGCGGCAATGGAAGAGGAAGACGAAGCGGTCGGAACAATGGTCGGCGCGATTGGCGGCTGGTTCTCCACGGGAATTGCGGCGTTTGCTTTCCTTTTGTTCAATCTTCTTGACAGTCCGTGTTTGGCGGCAATCGCCACAATGGCAAACGAACTTCGCAGTCGAAAATGGTTTTGGTTCGCGATTGCTTTCCAAAATGTGTTTGCGTATGTCGTTACGCTAATCGTTTATCAGTTTGGAATGTTGTTTGTTCATGGACAGTTCGGCGTTGGAACGGTTTTTGCGTTCATTTTTGCGGCGGGAATTTTGTTCGCTCTTTTCCGCCCGAATCCGTATGCAAAAGCGGACGGACTTAAACGCGGCGTAAGAAACGCGGCGTAAGGAAAAATTATGATTGCAAATGTGATTTGCGTTTCGCTGATTTTGCTTGGCGTTTTTGCGTGCGTAAAAAGCCTTTTGAGCGCGCACTTAAAAGCCAAAAAGACGGGAATTCCGTCTGGGTGCTGCGGCTGTGCGGCGTTCAAGGCGGGCGAATGTCCGTCGCACAAAAATTGCCATAATTAAATCGATGAATAATTTAGTCTGATTTGTTCTAAAACGGTGGTTAAAACGTTTAAAGCCACCGTTTTTTTTGTTTTTTATGAATATTTATCCGAAATTCAAAATAATATATTTTCAGTGTACAATCAAAACATGATTAAAACATTACATAAGTTTTTATCTTCATTTAGAAAGACGAATTTCAGATTTTTCCTCCTAATGCAGATTTTTTCCGCCGTGATTTATTTTGTTTTGGCGGCGTATATTTCACTTCTTTTTTATAGAGTAGAACGTGAAGATTCCGACACGATTTGTAGACGTGCCGTGGCAGACGTTAGCGGAAAAATTACGAATTTTTTTGTTCAAGGATTTGAATCTCTAATCGTTGCAAGCGATGCTGTTGATTTTTTAATTCAAAACGATGCTTCCGATGAAACAATCCAAAAATATTTTTCCTCGGCAATCAACGTTTCGGATAATTTTGAAACGTCGTCTTACGCGCCGCTTTACGGTTTGGTGCGCGGAAAATATTTTGACGGCACGGATTGGATTCCGCCCGACGATTACGTTCCAAAAGAACGCGATTGGTTTATAAACGCGCTTCGTTCAGGACGAAAGCCCACGCTTGTTCCGCCCTATTTGGACGCTCGCACGAATCTTATGATTTTTTCGGTTGCGCGACTTCTTTCAGATTATTCAAGCGTGGTTGCGCTCGACCTTGCGTCAGACGATTTTCAGCATTTCATCGATGAACTTTCGATTGGCAAAAACGGATTCGGCTTTATAATCGATAACAGTTCGCTGATTTTGGCACATTCCGACAAGAATTTCTGCGGAAAACTCGCACTTCGCGACGAAACCGTCCCCGCTGATTTGCGTTCGCTTTGTAGTACGGTTCTTTCGTCGCAAAAAAAACAATTTACAACGTATTTTAACGGCGAAAAATGCGTTGCGTTTTCTAGCAAAATTCTCGACGATTGGAACGTCGTAATGGTTTTGCCACTCAAAACGATTCTTCAAAAACTCAAAGTTTCGATTTCAAAAATCGTCGTTCTTTTTTTGCTGATTTGTGCGTTCACGGTTTTTCAAATGACGCAAACGTTCAAACGAAAAGTCGAACTTGAACAAGTCGTTGGCGAACAATCTGAAAAAATAAACGAGCAGAGTAAACTCATGCTCGATATGCAAACTAACATAATAGAAGAATTGGCTACCCTAATAGAAGCACGAGATGCCAATACAGGAGAACACGTTAAAAATACAAAAGTTTATTCTGTAATGATAGCAAAAATGCTTTACATGAAAAAAATTCACCGCGACGAAATTAGCAAAAAATTCATTGCCGATTTAGGAATGGCGGCTCCGCTTCACGACATCGGAAAAATCACAGTTCCCGATAGTATTCTTCTAAAACGTGGCAAATTTTCTGATTTTGAATACGAAACGATGAAAAATCACACGCGATTTGGTGGTGCAATAATTCGGCGGATTTTCAAAAACTTTGTGGACCGCGATGCCGTGCAAATGGCGGTGGACGTTGCGCAATACCACCACGAACGCTGGGACGGGAAGGGGTATCCTCTACAAATGAAAGGTGAAGAAATCCCGCTTTCTGCGCGGATTCTTGCCGTTGCCGATTGTTTTGACGCGCTCGTTTCCGAACGTTGCTACAAACCTGCAATGCCGCGCGAAAAAGCGTTCCGCATGATTAGCGAAGAATCTGGTACTCATTTTGACCCAGAAATCGTGGAGATTTTTTTGTCGCTTCGTCCAAAAATCGAACTTCATCTCGACAAAATCCAAAAAGAAAGCGGTCAGCGCGTAACGGAAATCTAACGAAATATTGTAATATCTTAAAATATATAAGAGGTACTGTATGTTATTGAATTCTGTTCAAGAAAAATTACAAACAATTCCTGATGAATACCTTGTTGAATTTTGCTATTACAGTAAAGTTTCTTTGTGGGAAATTGCAATAAAACAAACACTAAAATTGCTTCAATACAAAAATTCAATTCAAGAAATTATAAACGCTTGCAAAGAAGAAGAGTTTGTTTCGGGCAAATCTTTGGATTTACTGAAAACTTTACCAGATATTCATCGAGACCCATTCGATAGACTTTTAATAGCAATGGCAATAGAAAACGATTGTATTATTCTTATAAAAGATTGTAAAATCCCTTTGTATAATGTAAAAACCATTTGGTAGAATACATTATAAGAAAAATCTAAAAGCCGATTTCTCGGTCGTTGGATTTGTCTTTTTGAAGTTTTATCAATTCATCGATGACGAACGCGGGCGAAATTTCTTCTTCGTCCAAAAAGCGCAAACGACTTACGAGTGCGCCAAAATCGCCTGGCGTTACCGTTGAAAATTGTGCGATTTTTTTCACGTCGTCTTCCAAAAACGAAATCGTCGAAAAATATTTTGAAAGGAGCGTTCTGATTCCGTTTTTGTTTAGTGCGCGAAACTCAACGCAAATATGAAAACGTCGGTTCAACGCTTTGTCCATGATTTTTTTCAAATTCGTCGTGCAGATTAAAATCCCAGAAAATTCTTCCATTTGCGTTAAAAATTCGTTTACGAGCGTGCGTTCCCAAGTTTTTGTGGCGTTTTCCCGCGACGAAAAAAACGAATCCGCCTCGTCAAAAAGCAAAATCTGCCCGCTCTGCTCGGCTTCTTCAAACGCCGCTTTAATATTCTGCTCGGATTCGCCGACGTATTTTCCAAAAATGTCGGACGCACGTTTTGTCAAAAGTTTTTTACCTAAACTTTGCGAAATATAACGCGCAAACTCGGTTTTTCCCGTGCCACTTTCGCCGTAAAAAAGAAGCCGAACCCCGTTTTTTGCAGATTTTTCACGTTCAGAAAACAAAATCGCGTTTTTCACCATTTTGATGATTTTTGACGCGGGAAAATCAGTGTTCAAAACTTGCTCGTCATAAAACGAGGAAACAAATTGGCGCATTTTCGTTTTACCATACAAAAGTGAGGAATTTGCTTCCAAGACATTGCGAACGTTGCGAATCAAAGATTCTTCGGAAAAATCAACATTTTGTGCGCTTTCGATTACGCGCAAAACGTTTTCCACCGACGACCCAGTAACATGAAATTGGCTACATAAATTAAGTATTTTTGTGCAGAGTTCTTCACTAATTTTTTGTTTAGATTCAGAAAGTCGATTTTTCGCGATTTTTCGCAAAGTCGATTCTGGCATTTCGTTAAAATAAATCGAATAAGTAAACCTGCGTTTAGTGGATTCTTCAATTTGGTTCGTGTGATTCACAATCCAAATCACGCGATTTTTGCAATTTTCAAAGATTTTGTTGACCGTGCCTTTTTTGGCAGTCGAAACGGACTCAGCAAAAAAAAGATTTTTTGCCCGCGATGTTTCCAAAATCGAATCCGCCTCGTCGATTATTATGAGCGAATCGGGTTTGTTAATTGAAAGAAGACAATTCAACTGCGAAAGAACGTTTGCGGGTTTGTTCAATTCCTCGTCGTTTTGAAAAAAAAGCGTGCGAAACGAACAACTTTTTGCAAGCGATTTTGCAAACTCGGTTTTTCCAGACCCTGGCGCACCGTAAAGCAAAATGTTTACGTTTTTGCAAGAAAGAAGTTGTTTTGCAATTTTCACGGATTCCTCGTCAACGGAATAGGAATCGAGCGTGAACGCCTTGTCCGTTTTTTCTTCGCGCAAAATCTCCGAAAAAAAAGCGTCCATAGTTCCAGTTTTTATCGCGTTCGTCGCACTCTTTGTGATTTCCAAATTTTCGTCAATAAAGCCGAACGAACGTAATTTTTGGTCGCATCTAAAAATTGCGTTGAGTTCGTTTTGTTCGATTTTGAAGATTTCTGAAGAAAAATCGTTTATTTTATTGATAATATGATATGATATATCTGTAATCTCTGAAATATTCGCGATTCTATAAAGTAAAAGTAATATACGCGCTTCGTTTGTACTTAAATTTACCGCATCGATTATGAATTTAACTTGTTGAATATCGTCTACAAAATTGCGGATTTTTTTCGTAAGCGTGTTTGGAGTTCTGCCCGAAAGAAAAATTTTTGAAATGAGTTTTTTTAGCGCGTTTTTGCAATCGCAAAACGTCAAATATCGAAGAATGCTTATAAAAATTGAATCGATGTTTTCGTCTTCTTGAAGATTTCTATCAATAATTGAATCTTCTTGATATTTGTATGGAATATTTGTCATCGAAAACTTATGAATCTTCGTCGAATCTTGTATAGGGGTTAATTTTCCTTTTTTCTCACAATCCAATTCGAATTTCTCAAAAAACGAATTTAATTGTTTTTTGAGATTTAGTTGATTTGCAAGTGTTGTTGTTATACGAGCAAGGTTTTCTTTTATTTTATATGTTTCTTCTATATATGAACATAAAACATACATATATAATGCAATTACATAACATTCATTTTTGGGGAGCATTTCTATATTTGTACAAGAAGTGTCAATGTAATTGTGTAGTCTTGATTGTCTTCTCAATATATTCATTTTTACATAGCTCATTCTAAAAATGTAGATGGAATTTTTATTTTGTAAAACGAGAATTTCAAGATTTTTGAATTTTTAATGATTATTTCTGGCAAAACTTTGAATCCAATCGTCGCATAAACCCACGATTTCGTCTTTTGTCATTGCAACGAGTTGCGTTTCTTTTGTTGTCAAATGTTCGTGCAAACCCGTTGTAAAAAATTGCTCGTAAACGGAAGAAAGACTGCGCTTTACATAATCCGCGTATATTTCCGCGCAACGAATAGTAAACGGTTCTTCTCGCGTATCTTTTAATTGCAGGCTTCCGCAAGATTTTCTGATTTTTCTCAACTGTTTTTTGATTTCGCGTTCGCGCCAATACGGGTGGTCAGTACGAATCATTGCAGAACAATGTTTTGCTGCGCATTTTTTGAATTTTGCTTGTTTTACAGTAACGTAAACTTTATGGTAAGAACAGAATCCCACGCAACGAAAAAAATAAGTTTGATTTCCGTTCAGAGTTTTGCAAATTTCATATTTGTTCGTTGGAAACGTCATAAAACCTCCTGTTTTTCAAAGATTATTTTAATGAAAACAGAAACTTATATGAATAACGGAAAAATTTATTTTGAAAAGTCCACAAAAAAAGCCCCAATTTTGTTGGGGCTTTAGCGGAAAGAGGGGGATTCGAACCCCCGGTACCTTTTGAGTACGCACGCCTTCCAAGCGTGTACCTTAAACCACTCGGACATCTTTCCAAAATACAATAAAAAAAGTCTGCCAACCGACAGACTGATTGAGACTGACACGATTCGAACGTGCGACCTCCACCTCCGCAGGGTGGCGCTCTAATCCAACTGAGCTACAATCTCGTGGTAACGGAGGCGACAGGAGTCGAACCTGCCCGGCTCTTAGGGAGACCGACGGATTAGCAATCCGTTGTATTACCGCTCTACCACACCTCCAAAAAGGCTACGGAGCGGGAGGGATTTGAACCCCCGGTGCGGTTACCCGCACGTCGGTTTTCAAGACCGGTGCATTCAGCCTCTCTGCCACCGCTCCAATAAAAATGTTTGAACAGAATATTAAATTTCGTGATTTTGGTCAATAGGTAGATTGAATTTTTTTTGTTACTTGATAATGTAAGTGTTTTCGATTGCTTTATCGTCTTTGTCTTTTGCTTGCGAAACCGTTAGAGATGTTTCTTCGTCTTTGATTTTTGCTTTGTAAGTTTCTGTTTTGTATGCAATTATCGTTTTATCTTCATCTTTGGCGATTTCTATTCCGTCTTTTCTGTAATTTTCTCCTAGATAGTTTCCATAAATAACTATATTTTTTCCGCTTAAATTCTTGAATGTTACAGAAATCCCCGTACAATCCGTTACAGTGTAGATTTTTTCAAAAACTTTCGGCTCGCGATATTGCGAACTGACGGATATTCTCGGATATGTCGAATTATCCAAAGTCAAAACGGGGAGCGTGTTTCCGCTGTAAAATCCGACTGATTTTGTTTCGCCAGCGTTTACGCTCAAAATGTCGGAATTTTGGTCGTTTTTAAAAGAAACCGCCGTTGAAGAATTGTTCACAACCGTTTGTATATGCTCAAACTTTTCGGAATCGTCCGAACACGAAAAGAAAACAAAAAACGAAAGCGCAAAAATGATTTTTTTCATAGAAATTTTATCAAAATTGGATTTTCATAATTCCGAATGCCTTAAA